>NC_012691.1:541250-910000 GCF_000023065.1 Tolumonas auensis DSM 9187 | reverse complement strand
CTCTGTCGCGGCGTCTGCCGTCTCAGTGGGGCCGCATTATAGGGAGCCGAACTTTTTAGGCAAGCGCTTTTAGGGAGTTTTTGCGAAAAAGGATGCTGTTCGTCTAATTAACGACCACTTCGTTGATTATAGTCTGTTTTTTACCCAACAATTAAGCCATTGCTATTACCTATACGTATAAGTAGGCTTGCTGCATTCAATTTATATGTTTATTTATTATGGATAAAAGTCGTCAACAAGAGCTGACCAGATGGTTACGTCAGCACAGATCTCTTGCTAAACCATGGTCTTCTTTATGTATTTTATCAGGTGCCCTATCGACTTTATTGCTGATTGCTCAGGCATGGTTACTTGCAACCATATTGCATGGCGTCATTATTGCTCAGCTTCCGCGTGATATTTTCATTTGGCATTTTGCCGGGTTATTACTCGTCGCTTTACTGCGGGCAATCTTGAGTTGGGCAAAGGAACAATTTGCGTTTATCGGCGCGACGAAAATTCGTAAACATTTTCGTCAGCAAGTGATGCATCAGTTGCAGGCCCGGGGCCCTCTTTATATTCAGCAACAACCAGTTGGCAGTTGGAGCAGTTTATTGGTAGAGCAGATTGAGCATTTGCATGACTTTTATGCGCGCTTTCTGCCGCAGTCGATGCTCTCCGGCATTCAGCCTCTTCTTATTTTGTTATTTGTATTCCCAACCAATTGGGCCAGCGGACTGATTTTATTGCTGACAGCACCTTTGATCCCACTCTTTATGATCCTGACTGGTATGGGAGCGGCTGATGCGAATCGCCGTAATTTTCAGGCATTATCGCGTCTGTCAGCCCATTTTCTGGATCGGTTACAGGGGCTGATGACTCTGCGCCTATTTTACCGGACAAAAGCTGAAGGCGAGAAAATCACACTGGCTTCAGAAGATTTCCGCGGCCGGACAATGGAAGTACTGCGCATGGCTTTTCTAAGCTCTGCAGTTCTGGAGTTTTTTGCTTCTGTTTCTATTGCATTGGTTGCTGTCTATTTTGGCTTTTCTTATCTTGATCACCTCAATTTTGGTGATTATGGCCAACTGACACTGTTCAGTGGCTTATTTGTTCTATTAATGGCACCTGACTTTTATTTACCACTCCGTGAATTAGGTGCTCATTATCATGCAAAAGCACAGGCTATTGGTGCAGCTGATTCTCTGCAATCTTTCCTGGATACAGATGTCATTACTGCTACCGGTGGTGATCAGAAGTTAGCAGATAACACTGATTTCACGATTGAGGCGAATGACTGTTGTGTGCTGGCACATGACGGCAAAGTGCTGACCGGACCGCTCTCTTTTCATATCAAATCAAATCAGTTTGTAGCGATAGTGGGTAAAACAGGCTCGGGTAAAAGTTCATTACTGAATGCCCTGCTCGGCTTTGCGCCTTACACCGGAAGCCTGAAAGTTAATGGTCTGGAATTATCCTCTTTGGATTTTACCTATTACCGGCAATATGTAGGCTGGCTTGCTCAGAATCCGCGTCTTCTGCCGGGTAGTCTGCGCGCTAATTTATTATTGGGTCATCATGACATCAGTGAAGAGTCTCTTCTGATGGCTGTAGAGCAGGCGGGTGCTTCAGAGATAATTAAAGAGAAAGGTTGGGATTATACAATTTCTGAGCAAAGTGCCGGTGTATCTGTTGGCCAGGCTCAACGACTGGCTCTGGCACGGACATTACTGAAACCCTGCCGTTTATTATTGCTTGATGAACCTACCGCCAGCTTAGACCGGATTAATGAGAAAAAGATCCTGCAGGCATTAACCCCACTCTGGCGACGACACACAACACTGCTCGTAACGCACCGGATTGACCAATTACAGCAAGCCGATCATATCCTGCTGTTACAACACGGCCAGTTAATTGCGGAAGGTAATTACGCTGAATTACATAAAAACAATGAGACATTCAGAGCATTACTTGCTCAGCCGGACGCCGCAGTTTCCGGAATAGCGGAGAGTGAATATGCGTGAGTTGCGTCCTTATCTGAAATTATTCCGGCAGCATTGGGTTATGTTGTTTCTGGGGTTAGTGTTAACCCTGTGTACCCTCCTCGCCGGACTTGGGCTGTTATCACTTTCCGGCTGGTTCTTAACGGCCTGTGCAGTTGCCGGCTTAAATGCAGCCAGTAAAGATGCGTTTAACTATATGACACCTGCCGGTGCGGTACGTTTTTTCTCGATTGTACGTACCGCCAGTCGCTGGGGCGATCGTGTTGTCAGCCATGATGCTACTTTCAGGGTTCTGACCACATTACGGATACAGTTCTGGAACAGGATCGCGCCATTATCACTGCATCAGTTACATACCTGGCGACAGGGTGAATTACTGAATCGCATGGTTGCGGATATTGATGCACTGGATAATCTCTATCTACGACTGATTACGCCCGTGCTGGCAGCTGTTTTGATTATTATCAGCCTGTTTGGCTTCACTTTATTCTTTGATGTACAACTGGCGATACTGCTGGGCGGAACCTTATTGCTGCTCGCAGTGACAGTCCCGTTACTGTTTTATCGTTTGGGAAAACAGCCTGGACAAGCGCTGATAGTCAGTCAAAGCCACCTGCGCGAAGCCTGTACAACTTATTTGGCCAATCAGGCTGATTTATTGATGTTTACTGCTGATGAGCAGTATCGTCAGACGATAGAACGAGAAGAAGAGAAATTATTCACGGCTCAGCAACGTATGACAGCCATTAATGGGTTTGCCAGTGCGCTGATGCTTGGCTTACTCAGTTTGCTGGTATGTGTCATGTTGTGGCTGGCTGCATCAGGTGTCGGGGCTCACACGCAGGCCGATCCGTTGACGGCATTAATGGTCTTCTTTGCACTGGCTTCTTTCGAAGCATTACAACCGCTGGCGGGTGCTTTTCAGTATTTATCCTCCACCCTTACTGCAGCACGACGTCTCAACCAGATTATGGAAGCAACTCCGGCGATACAGTTTGGTCAAGATGAGCAACCGGCGACCCGAGGCAGCCTTGATATTCAGGCACTGGAATTTACATATCCTAATCAGTCGGCAGCAGTCATTAATAATCTTTCGCTGCAACTCAATCCCGGTGAAAAAGTCGCCATTCTGGGTCCAACAGGATGTGGCAAATCAACACTATTGAGTTTACTGACCCGGGAATGGTCGGCAATACAAGGCAAAATATTACTGGATAACCGCTCAATTACTGATTTCAGTGATGAAGCCCTGCGAGCGTCCATGTCTGTGGTTAGTCAACGGGTTCATATATTCAGCGCTACACTGGCAGATAACTTACGTTTAGCTAAACCATCAGCCAGTGATGAAGAATTGCAGGCGGTGCTGAATAAAGTTGAACTGGATAGCTTGCTTAGTGGCGATAATCTCAAGGAAAGTTTGCGTCAGTGGCTCGGTGAAGGTGGCCGGGCATTATCCGGTGGTGAGCAACGGCGTTTATCGCTGGCGCGAGCGCTGTTACACGATGCGCCATTATTGTTACTGGATGAGGTCACTGAAGGATTAGATCCGGCAACTGAGCAGAGGATTATGCAATTGATCCTGCAGCACAGCAGGGATAAATCCGTACTGATGATCACGCACCGGTTAACTGGATTACCACAAATGGATCGAATTGCACTTCTTGAGAATGGTCAGTTCCGTATTTCGGGAGCACACAGTGAATTGCTGCAGAACGATCCTTATTATCAGAGTTTATTTTATCATCTGCAGGATGAATGACGGCCTGATGATTAATAGCGGATAGTTATCGAATCTCTGGGTCAGCCTCTCTATAATGTTGTTTCTTATAAATGAGAGGCTGACTTGATGAAAACGCTGCCCTTTACCGCCCTGATGCTTACTATGCTAAGCGGCTGTAGCCTGTTTCAGGTAAATACCAATCTCGATAAAGAAAACTTCACCGAATATTTTAAACCAAGCTCAGTGGCCGTGATGGATAAGGCACAGTTACTGGATGCAGATGCAACACCGGTTGGTACTGTGGAAGGTGAATCCTGTCAGAGCGATACTACTCAGCCAGTTCCTAATATTACTGATGCGCAGACCGATGCCCGACGAAAAGCAGCAGATATGGGCGGTAATGCCGTGGTATTCGGCAAATGCGCGGTTGTGCCGCCATCTTCTGAATGTATATCCAGCCTGGTTTGTTATGGTCAGGTCTATCAGGTTAAAGACAGCGAATAATTTATGTCTGAGGTTGTGGCAACTCAAGCAATCACCCTGTCTACAATCGGGGTGATCCATTCTCCTTATCAGGAAAAGTTTGCTGTTCCGCGGCAGCCGGGACTGGTTACGGCGATCAATGCACAGCTGGAATTGTTACCACCATATAACGATCCCCATTGTGTGCGCGGACTGGAAGAGTTCAGTCACTTATGGCTGATGTTTCTGTTTCATGAAAATGGAACAAATGAATGGCATCCTACGGTTCGTCCTCCCCGGTTAGGTGGTAATCAGCGCGTAGGCGTATTTGCGTCGCGTAGCCCTTTCCGTCCTAATCCGGTGGGATTATCTGTGGTTGAGTTAAAAGCAATTCACCAACAAGGCAACCGGGTATGGCTGGAACTGGGTGGCGTTGATTTGGTCAATGGAACACCGGTGATAGACATTAAGCCCTATCTTCCGTTTGTTGACAGTCTGCCCCAGGCTCGCGGCGGTTTTGCGCCGGAAGCGCCGGTGACAATGCCGGTCAGTTTTACCGAAGAAATGGATATCCGTTGTCAGAAAATCTCGGTAACCCACCCGGGATTTAAAGAATTCCTGCAGCAGGTGATCGCACAGGATCCACGGCCGGCCTACCGCAAGCAGAATGATGACGATAAAATATACGGTGTCCGCTTGCTGACATTTAATATCAACTGGCAAGTAAAAAATGGAATTGCCACCATTTGTGCCATTACAGATATCGGATAAGGAGTCAGATCATGATACATGCAGCATGGTATGTGAGTTTTGTGCTGTCAGTATTACTGTTTTTATCTACTGGTTGTGATGCGGGGCATAAGCCGCCACCAGCAGAAAAACCAAGTACACAGGATACGATCCTGAAAGATCAGCTGAAGCCGCTGGATGATGCCAAAAAAGTTGAGCAGACATTACAGCAGGCAGCAGATAAACAAGCCGAAGAGATCAGGCAGCAGACTAAATAACGTAAATGGAGCCATCATGGCTCCATTTTTTATTGGCTATAAACCTGCAAATTCGGGAATATGCGGTTTACCACGGGATTCAAGAAAATCCAATAATACGCGGGGGCTACGGTTCAGCACTCTGTCAGCCGGAAAATCGACATCATCCAGAATAGCCTGACTCATCTCCAGATCACCCAGACTGTATGCAATATGTGAATCGGAGCCCATACTCACCCAGCCACCGGCATCACGCACCGCTTTGGCAATGGCTGTACAGTTAACATCACTGCCGACCCGTGAATGCAGAAATGAGGAATTATTGATCTCCAGAGCAACGTTATATTTTGCTGCTGCTTCAGCAATAGCATGGATATCAACCGGAAATTTTGGATTACCCGGATGGGTGATCACATGGACCAGACCTTTTTTCATCGCGTTGATCATGGCCCGGGTATTGGTATCACGATCTTTCGGTGCAAAAACCTGTTCATGAAAACCAGCCAGAACAATATCTAACTCATTCAGCATTTTTTCATTGCAGTCAATTTCACCGAATTCATCTTTGATGTTGGCTTCGATGCCACGCAGAATACCGACCCCATCCACCATTCGCGGGATTACCCGTGAATTGATGAAATGCCAGGCATGTGGTGCATCGGCCATGTCCGGACCGTGGTCGGTGGTAGCGAATAAGACGATGCCTTTGCGTTTGGCTTCGGCAATATAATCATGAATCGTGCTGTAGGCGTGTGAGCTGGCCAGGGTATGAGTGTGGGTATCGACCTGATAGCGCATGGTTTAACTACTCCCCTTCTGTCATTATTGTCAGCATATCACAAAAGTCTTTTTTCCGGCGAATCGCGGTGCTTTTCTCCACCTTGATCATTTTTCCCTTGGGGGGTTATCCCGCAGCCTGCTAGAATTTTGCCCCAATTTCAGAATATAACCGGCGATGATGCCGGGTTAACGCTCAATAAACGAAGGATCCAGCATGCGTACCAGCCAATATCTGCTTTCCACGCTCAAAGAAACACCGAATGATGCAGAAGTGATCAGCCATCAACTTATGCTGCGTGCCGGAATGATCCGGAAACTGGCTTCCGGCCTGTACACCTGGCTGCCAACCGGTCTGCGAGTGTTACACAAAGTTGAAGCTATCGTGCGTGAAGAAATGAATAAGGCAGGTGCAATTGAGGTTTCTATGCCTGTCGTTCAGCCAGCAGAATTATGGCAGGAATCAGGCCGCTGGGAACAATATGGTCCGGAACTGTGCCGTCTGACGGACCGTCACAACCGTCCTTTTGTATTAGGCCCGACACATGAAGAAGTTGTCACTGCGCTGGTCCGCTATGAAGTAAACAGTTACAAACAACTGCCACTGAATCTGTATCAGATCCAGACCAAATTCCGTGACGAAGTCCGTCCGCGTTTCGGTGTTATGCGTGGCCGTGAGTTCACCATGAAAGATGCTTACTCTTTCCATATGAACAAAGAAAGCCTGATCGAAACCTACGGCAAAATGCATCAGGCCTACTGCAATATTTTCTCTCGCATGGGGCTGGATTTCCGTCCTGTGCTGGCAGATACCGGCTCTATCGGTGGTACTGGCTCACACGAATTCCACGTTCTGGCCAACAGCGGTGAAGACCTGATTGCTTTCTCTACCGAATCTGATTACGCCGCTAACGTTGAAATGGCGGAAGCACTGGCCCCAGCCGGTGAGCGTCCTGCACCAACCGAATCTGCAACCAAAATCGCCACACCAAATGCGCATACTATCGCTGAAGTATCGGCTTACCTGAAAGTGGCTGAACAGCAAACGCTTAAAACATTGCTGGTCAAAGGTGAAGAAGACGAACAAGGTAAAGCTGGTGTCATCGCGCTGGTATTGCGTGGCGACCATGAGCTGAACGAAATCAAAGCAGAAAAAATTGCTGGTGTTGCTGCGCCACTGACGTTTGCCAGTGAAGAAGAGATCCGTGCCGTTGCCGGTTGTGATGCCGGTTCTATCGGCCCGCAAAATCTGCAGTGTCGTGTGATTGTTGATCGTAGCGCCGCTCATCTGGCTGATTTTGTTTGTGGTGCAAACGAAAACGATTTCCACATGACCGGTATGAACTGGGATCGCGATGTTCAGGGCTATGAAGTTGCCGACATCCGTAACGTTGTGGAAGGTGATCCAAGCCCATGCGGTAAAGGCACTCTGCTGCTGAAACGTGGTATCGAAGTAGGTCATATTTTCCAGCTCGGCACTAAATACTCCGAAGCGATGAACGCGACCGTACTGAATGAAGCCGGTAAAGCAACCGTCATGGAAATGGGTTGCTATGGTATCGGTGTTACCCGTGTGGTAGCAGCAGCCATTGAACAGAACTTTGATGATCGCGGCATTATCTGGACCGACTCTATCGCGCCATTCCAGGTGGTTATCATTCCAATGAACATGCATAAATCAGAGCGTGTACAGGAATTGGCAGAACGTTTCTACAATGAACTGCAGGCTGCAGGTGTAGAAGTACTGCTGGATGATCGCAAAGAGCGTCCGGGCGTGATGTTTGCCGATATGGAACTGATTGGTATTCCTCACTCTATCGTGATTGGCGACCGCAGTATTGATAACGGTGTTGTTGAATACAAATACCGTCGTAGCGGTGATAAAACTGAAGTTGCTATTGACGAGATCATTGCGAAAATCAAAGCGCAACTGAACAAGTAATCATTGGTCTGATAAACCGGCCTCTCAGGGGCCGGTTTTTTTATGTCAGCTATTTGGCTGCCAATCAATCCGGAGACCATTTCTATCTTCCGGGCAACAATATTCCTGACAAATAAACACGCCAGCTGCTGCGGCAACCTTATCCTGATAACAAATCACCGGCACGGTGCTGCGTAACCAGGGCGCTACACCATACTCCTGCCAGAGCTTCTTTAATTCTCTGGAATGTTGACGTCCGACAGGATGGACCTTCACCGAGCCCGGTAAATTAAATACCACTGTTAGCTGTTCATTGGGGACTGGCATACGCAGCTGAGCATGTGCGGAATGATCAGAACGCAAGGTCAAAATACCGCCAGGTAAAGACAATGGCATATCAATCTGCAGTCTCAGTATAGATGGAATGATCGGTGTGCTGACATCCGCATTCACCTGATACAACCGGTGCTGATATCGCCGGATAATCCCTTTCTGCCAGACTAGCTCCGGTGTGGCATCTTCCCGGGCTAATGCAACTTCCGGCCAGATCTTCTGCAATTGAACCTGCGACGGAACCGTGCCGGTCCGCTGTCGCAACCAGAAACGCAGCAACTGATGACGTCGTGCCAGCGAAAGATTGTCCAGCAGGCTGATATCCAAACTTCCGTCCGGATGCTGACTTGCCATCAGATCCTGTTGTGCGATTTCATCCAGCAAGGTTTCCTGTTCTGCGCATAAGCCTGCGGTACGGCTGGCTGTCGCGGTGATCTCCGGCCAGCGCTGACGCAGTAAGGGGATCACTTTCTGACGCAGGAAATTGCGATCAAAACGATCATCCTGATTACTGTCATCCTCAATCCAGCTTAACTGCTGACTGATGGCCCAGTCAGACAATTGTTGCCGGCTGAAGGTAAGTAAAGGTCGCACAAGGTGTCCGCCAGCAAATGCAGTTTTTACCGGCATTGCGGATAAGCCACGGGGACCGGAGCCCCGCTTCAGGGCCAGCAGCAAAGTTTCCAGCTGATCATCCTGATGGTGCGCGGTGAGTAAGACACCACCTTCCGGGAGGTTTTGGCGAAAAACGTCGTAGCGGGCCTGACGGGCAAGATCCTCAAGACTTTGCCGGGCCTTTTTCTCAATTTCAACACGTTTTGCTATGAATGGTACTGTCAGTACATCGCAAACCTGCGCGCAATGGGTCAGCCATTGGTCAGCCTTAGGATTTAAACCATGATGCACATGCACTGCCTGCAGGGAAAAGCCGTCTCGCTGAGATATATAACGGGCCAGCAATTCAAGTAACACGCGGGAATCGAGGCCGCCGCTGAATCCAACCAGTAAGTGCCCGGGCCGGATCAGCTGATCCAGCACAGAAAAGACACTTGCTTCCAATTCATGATGACTCACAACAGATACTTCATCGATAAAGTACAATATGCGGATATTAGCAGATCCTGTTTGTCATTACGTGAACCGGGATAATAAGCCATATTGCTTGCGGCTCGTTTACACGATAACGATGATCGGATGGAAGAAATAAAAAAAGCCCCTGAGCGGGGCTTAAAGAAAAGGAAAGCATTAATACTTAACGGGTTTCCAGCGGAGCGAAGCTCTTCACAAGATCATCAATGGCTTTCATCTGTTGCAGGAATGGCTCCAGCTTATCCAGTGGTAATGCACTAGGACCATCACAACGTGCATGTTCCGGATCAGGATGCGACTCAATAAACAAGCCAGCCAGACCAACCGCCATACCAGCGCGTGCCAGTTCAGTCACTTGCTCACGACGACCACTTGAAGCCGCACCCAGCGGGTCACGACACTGCAGGGAATGCGTTACGTCAAAAATCACCGGGCTGCCCTGGCTGGCATCTTTCATCACGCCGAAGCCCAGCATGTCGACCACCAGATTGTCATAACCGAAATTCACACCGCGTTCACACAGAATAATACGGTCGTTACCGCATTCGGCGAATTTCTCAACGATGTTCTTAACCTGTCCCGGGCTCAGGAACTGCGGTTTTTTCACGTTAATCACGTTACCTGTTTTAGCCAGAGCTTCCACCAGATCAGTCTGACGCGCCAAGAAGGCCGGTAATTGCAGCACATCCACGACTTCACCGATCGGTTTGGCTTGCCATGTTTCATGCACATCTGTGATCAGGCTGACACCGAAGGTTTTCTTCAGTTCTTCAAAAATACGCAGACCTTCTTCCATACCCGGACCACGGTAGGAATGAACTGAGGAGCGGTTGGCTTTATCCCAGCTGGCTTTAAATACCAAAGGGATGCCCAGTTTTTCAGTTACGGTGACGTAGGTTTCACAGATCGACATCGCCAGATCCCGTGACTCCAGTACATTCATGCCACCAAACAGTACGAATGGCTGATCATTAGCAACATTAATTCCGTTAAACTGAACGACTTTCTGTTTCATTCATCACTCCATCAGTGAAAAATTATGGCGTCATGATCCAGCATCGCCAGCTGTACTTTCAGTACGGCTGCAACCGGATCCTGAGGACATTGTTCAATAAAATAGGTGTAATCATGAGCTGCCAGCTGCGGACATTCCAGCTGTTCATATACCAGCCCGCGATCACGGATTTCATAGGGGTCATCGGGGTTCATCGCCAGCAAAACCTCGCTGCAGCGTAACGCCTCCGGCAAACAACGACTTTGTAACATACAACCTTTAATCACGCTCAATAAACGTGACATTATCTGACGCTGATCTGTCTCTTTTGTATATTTACTATCCATCCGGGTTAAGTCACCGAGTGTGGCTCGCAGCATTAATGACTGCTGCTCATAATCCCACTCTTCACCGGTAAACGGATCGATTAATACAGGCTTACTTTCCGGGAAAAGCAGCAAGAAGTTACCAGGGAAGCAAACACCACGCACCGGCAATTCTATCGAATGAGCCAGATGCATTAACACGATACCCAGCGTGAGCGGCAAACCAGTGCGCTGCATCAGCACCTGATCCAGCAGGCAGTTTTCCGGTGCATAGTAATTCTGCCAGTCACCGGAAAATTGCAATTCATGATAGAACGCATGCAACAGTTGTTCACGACGCCCTTTATCATCAGGGGCCGTAATATACGGCCGGAGCTCTGTACACAAAGCGCGTAGCCGCTGCAATCCGTCGATCAATACCGGTTTATCTTGTACATCTTCTGAGGCCATCAATGCCAGCATGGCAATATCCAGCCCTTCAAAATCAGTATCGTGTGTAATGTTCATCTGCGTACTACCCTGCAACATCACCGGGCCACTGACCGCCGGAAACCCGATCCTGACCACCTAAATCCGATTTGGTTGTGACTGCCTGAAAACCACGGGACGACAATAAGTCACGCACAGCCTCAGCCTGTTGCCAGCCGTGCTCCAGCAGCAACCAGCCACCGGCGGCTAAATATTCCGGAGCCTGATCAATAATTTGTCGGATATCCGCCAGACCATCTTCATCAGCAACTAAAGCTGAATGCGGCTCAAAGCGCACATCACCCTGAGCCAGATGCGGGTCAGCGGCATCAATATATGGCGGATTGGAAACAATCAGCTGGAAATTCCGCTCATTCAGCGCAGAAAACCAGTTACTCGCCAGAAAATTAACAGAAAAGCCCAGCCGGGCAGCATTGCGGCGTGCCAGATCCAGTGCGGCGGGTTCACGTTCCAGCGCCCACATTGCCAGTGCCGGGAACTCTGATTTCAGTGCCAGAGCGATCGCGCCGGTGCCCGTTCCCAGATCCAGTGCTTTCTGACCTTGCCCTTGTTCAGACAACAGCGTCAGCGCCCATTCCACCAGCGCCTCAGTATCCGGACGCGGGATCAGTGTCGCCGGGGAAACCTGTAACGGCAGTGACCAGAATTCACGCACACCGAGAATATAGGCAACCGGCTCGCCCTGTTCACGACGAACAGCAAATTGTTCAACCTGCGCCACCTGCTCCGGTGTCAGCTCCTGCTCCGGCCAGGTACGCAGATAAGTACGGGTACAACTTAATACGGCACATAACAGGCAGTCCGCATCCAGTGCGGCACTGTCACTATCGGTAAACCGCTGGATTAACTGCTGACGCAGGGAAGCTATTTGCATTAGTTATTCTCTGACAACGCGGCCAGCTGATCGGCCTGATATTCCTGCTGCAGCGGTTTGAGAAGGCTGTCTAAATCACCTTCCATCACTTCTGACAGACGATACAGCGTCAGGTTGATACGGTGATCACTGACTCGCCCCTGTGGATAGTTATACGTGCGGATACGGTCTGAACGATCACCGGTACTCAGAATACTGCGACGTGTCGAGTCAGCTTCAGCACGACGTTTGTCTTCTTCCTGCTGCGCCAGACGCGCGGCAAGAACAGACATCGCCCGCGCCTTGTTCTTATGCTGTGAACGCTCATCCTGACATTCAACGACCGTGCCCGTCGGAATATGGGTAATACGGATCGCAGAATCCGTTTTGTTGATGTGCTGACCACCGGCACCCGAGGCCCGGAAGGTATCAATACGCAGATCGGCCGGGTTGATCTCCGGGATCTCTTTTTCCGGGATCTCCGGCAACACCATGACTGTACAGGCAGACGTATGTACACGGCCCTGAGATTCGGTTTCCGGCACACGTTGTACGCGATGACCACCGGATTCAAACTTCATGATTCCGTAAACGCTGTCGCCTTCCATGCGAACGATGATCTCTTTATAGCCTCCATGTTCGCCATCGCTGGTGCTCATGATCTCCATGCGCCAGCCACGACGTTCAGAATATTTGGAGTACATGCGGAACAGATCTCCGGCAAAAATAGCCGCTTCGTCACCACCGGCACCGGCACGGATTTCCAGGAAACAGTTGCTGTCATCTTTTGGATCTTTCGGCAACAACAATACCTGTAATTCAGCTTCCACACGTTCAATCAGCTGTTTAGCTTCCGCCAGCTCTTCCTGTGCCATCGCTTTCATTTCAGCATCATCGCCAGACAACATTTCTTCAATGGCTTGCAGATCAGCTTCTGCCTGCTGATATTGCTGGAAACCCGCAACCACCTCACCCAGTTGCGAATATTCCCGGGTCAGAGCACGGAATTTATCCTGATCGGAAACCACATTCGGTTCACCCAGCAGCGCCTGAACTTCTTCATAGCGCTCCATCAGTCCTTCCAGTTTTCTGATCACTGTTTCTTTCATAGTATTCCTGTTTATATTTGTTTTTTATCAGTGCAATTTGCCTGATATTTAATTCTTTTCGTCGAGCTGTAGTGCCTGACTCAATAATGACAGTGAGGTTTTATCTCCGGCCTCACCTGCCTGACGTAACGCTTCCGTCGGAGCATGAATTAACTTGTTGGTCAGCCGTTCGCTGAACTCGGCTAACACCGCTGCCGCATCTTCACCTTGCTCGAGTTTGCGTAATGCCTGCGATAACTGTTCCTGACGAATCGCATCGGCCTGCTGACGGTAAGTACGCACCTGCGTTTGCGCTGACAAACTACGGAACCAGTTCATGAACTGCTCCCGTTCATCCTGCACTATCTGCTCAGCCTGCCGGGCCGCATGTTCCCGATGGCGCTGATTTTCAGCCACTATGCTTTGCAGATCATCAACCGTATACAGATAAGCATCGGATAACTCGCCGACTTCCTCTTCAATATCACGGGGAACCGCAATATCAATCAGCAACATGGGTTTATTACGGCGCTGTTTCAGTGCCCGCTCTACCATGCCTTTACCCAGTATTGGCAACGGACTGGCGGTCGAACTGATCACCAGATCAACATCCGGTAATACCTGCGGGATCTCATTCAAAGTGATCACATCAGCCTGCCAGGCACCGGCTATCGCCTGCGCCCGCAATAACGTACGGTTAGCAACCGTCATTTGCGATACCGATTGCCCATACAAGTGTTGTCCAACCAGCTCAATGGTTTCCCCGGCACCGATCAGCAAGACTTTTACCTGAGAGAGATCACCAAAAATCTGCCGTGCCAGCGTGACGGCCACATAAGCGACAGACACACCATAGGCACCGATCTCTGTTTCGGTTCGAACTCGCTTTGCCACACTGAAAGTCCGCTGAAACAACCGGTTTAAAAGCCCTTTGACCGATCCTTGCTTACTGGCAGTATCCAGCGCCTGTTTTACCTGACCTAATATCTGCGGTTCACCGAGCACCAGTGAATCCAGTCCGGCTGCGACACGCATCAGATGACGCACCGCCTCAGCATCCTGCATCTGGTACAGCGCTGGCTGTAATTCATCGTCACTCAGATGCTGGAAACGCGACAGCCATAGCGCAACCTCTTCACTGGCGCCGCTATCAACAGCGCAGTAAAGTTCAGTGCGATTACAGGTGGAAAGAATCACCCCTTCCCTGACACCGGGAACCGATGTTAACGCCGTCAAAGCATCATCAATACGTTCCGGACCAAAGGCTACCCGTTCACGCAATGATAATGACGCCGTTTTATGGTTTACCCCCAGCACAAACAGATGATGCATCAGGCCGTGGACTCGTCAGCAAATTTAAGGTGCTCATTCTACGAAAAAGCGGGGATCTTTGAAAGCGAAGCGCCAGCGCCTATACTGTCGCATCGTCAAAGGAGGCGTCGTGAAACTATTACAACACCTGACACTGATTTTCTGCCTGCTGATACTGACCGCCTGTAGTTCCCGTCAGCAGCAACCGGATAACACCAACTGGCGCCAGCAACGTGAAAAGCTGGAGTCAGTCACCCACTGGACCATTTCCGGCAAACTCGCCATCATCACGCCGGAGAAAAAAGGCTCGGTACGTATTCGCTGGCAGCAGAATGGTGATGACTATCATCTTAACCTGACCAGTTTGCTCGGTACCCGGGTCATGGAAATGCGAAAAACCGGCGAGCAGATCGTTATTATCGACGATAAAGGGCAGGAATACCGCGGAACA
Source organism: Tolumonas auensis DSM 9187 (assembly GCF_000023065.1). NCBI lineage: Bacteria > Pseudomonadati > Pseudomonadota > Gammaproteobacteria > Aeromonadales > Aeromonadaceae > Tolumonas > Tolumonas auensis. The sequence goes on along the minus strand of NC_012691.1, from coordinate 895,218 downwards.
GATGCTGAATATCTGGTTTATCGTCTGACCGGCTGGCAAATGCCGGTCTACAAGTTACCGATGTGGATAAAAGGACTGCCCGGAGATACTGATTATCAGATCAACCCGAACGGTCAGGTTACCCAAATCAAAACGGCTCAGTGGCAAATGCAATATCAGACATATCAGCCTGTTGACGGCTGGATGATGCCGGAAAATATCACGTTTAAAGGTCAGCAAACCGAATTACGTCTGGTGATTAATGAGTGGAAACTGGCAAAATAATGAGTACACCTGAAAACATGGCCTGGCCGGCTCCCGCCAAACTGAATCTGTTTTTGCATGTAAATGGCCGTCGCAGCGACGGTTACCATGAATTACAGACGTTATTTATTTTCCTCGATCACTGTGACTGGTTACGTTTTCATATTAATAACAGTGATCTGGTGGATATCAAACCAGCGCTGGCAGACGTTCCGCCGGAGCAGAACCTGATCTATCGGGCTGCCATGCTGCTGAAACAATATTCCACGCAACCACTGGGTGTGATGGTCGAACTGGACAAACGTCTGCCTATGGGGGGCGGTATTGGTGGTGGCTCCTCCGATGCAGCAACCACGCTGGTGGCACTGAACTATCTCTGGAAAATAAATCTTCCTGTGGATGAGCTGGCAGAGTTGGGTCGTCAGCTGGGCGCTGATGTGCCGGTGTTTGTCCGCGGACATGCTGCTTTTGCTGAGGGTGTTGGCGAAAAACTACTCCCTGTTGAAGTGACTCAGAAATGGTATCTGGTATTAGTGCCTGAATGCCATGTCTCTACCGCAGAGATATTTCGCCATAAAGATCTCAAACGGGACACTCCCAAGCAGAACTGGCGTGAATTACAACAGGGTAACTGGCATAATGATTGTGAACCATTGGTGAAAAAGAATTACCCCGAGGTTGAAAAGGCCTTACGCTGGTTGATAGAATACGCGCCGTCGAGAATGACTGGTACTGGTGCATGTGTTTTTGCGGAATTTAAGCACGAGCACGAGGCCCGGGAAGTCTTGGCGTTGATACCGACATGGTTACGAGGTTTTGTAGCCAGAGGGGAAAACTTATCACCCCTCCATGTCGTTTTGCAACAGGTTTATGCTTGAAATGACTTAGCCGTCAACATTTCCTGCTAACCTTCACCCCCAACTGGACAAACCCAGAGGTTTAATCCCGTGCCTGACATGAAGCTGTTTGCCGGTAACGCCACACCGGAATTAGCGCAAAAGATTGCCGACCGTCTCTTCACTAAACTTGGCAGTGCAGCCGTAGGTCGCTTCAGCGATGGAGAGATCAGCGTACAAATCAACGAAAATGTACGTGGTAGTGATGTATTCATCATTCAATCAACCTGTGCCCCTACCAATGACAATCTGATGGAACTGATTGTTATGGTCGATGCGATGCGTCGTGCATCCGCAGGTCGTATTACTGCGGTAATTCCTTACTTTGGCTATGCTCGTCAGGATCGTCGTGTACGTTCTTCACGTGTACCAATTACAGCTAAAGTTGTTGCTGATTTTCTGTCCAGCGTCGGTGTTGACCGCGTATTGACTGTTGATTTGCACGCTGAGCAGATCCAGGGCTTCTTTGATGTGCCTGTTGACAACGTATTCGGTAGCCCGGTTCTGCTGGAAGACATGAAATCACGTCAACTGGAAGATCCTGTGGTTGTATCTCCGGACATCGGTGGCGTAGTGCGTGCCCGTGCTATCGCTAAACTGCTGGATGATACTGACATTGCGATCATCGACAAACGCCGTCCACGCGCCAACGTCTCTCAGGTTATGCACCTGATTGGTGATGTAGCGAATCGTGACTGCATTATCGTTGATGATATGATCGACACTGGCGGTACATTGTGTAAGGCAGCTGAAGCTCTGAAAGAGCGCGGTGCAAAACGTGTATTCGCATATGCAACCCACCCAATCTTCTCTGGTCTGGCAGCAAAAAATATTGCTGAATCAGTCATTGATGAAGTGATTATTACTGATTCTATTCCGTTGACCGATGAAATTCGCGCTCTCGGTAAAGTGAAACAGCTGACCCTGGCTCCAATGCTGGCAGAAGCTATTCGCCGTATCAGCAACGAAGAATCTATCTCTGCAATGTTTGAACATTGATTCAGATTTTTCAGAGTATAAAAAAAGCCTCCGAATTCGGAGGCTTTTTTGTTGGTAGTTTTTTCTTAATGCCGCAAACCAGTCCCTTTCTTCACCAGCCACCAGCAAGTGGTATAAAGTGCCAGAATAAACAGCGAGACCACCAGATAGGATGTCCACATCGGCACGTCAGAGATTCCGATAAAGCCATAGCGGAAACCGTTAATCATATAGATGATCGGGTTTACATGCGAAGCAGCCTGCCAGAACGGTGGTAATAATTCGATGGAGTAAAACACCCCGCCCAGATAAGTCAGTGGTGTCAGTACAAACGTCGGAATGATGCTGATATCGTCAAAACTCTTGGCAAAAATCGCATTCAACAACCCGCCCAGAGAAAATAAGATCGCCGTCAGCACTAACATGATGAATACGCTGACAGGATCATGCACCTGAAACGGCACAAAGAATAATGACACCGCCGTGACAATCGCACCAACGCATAATCCACGCGCCACACCACCCGCGACAAAGCCCCAGATGATCAGATAATTTGGCACTGGCGCCACCAGCAGCTCTTCAATATTGCGCTGAAACTTTGCACTGTAGAATGACGATGAAACATTCGAATAAGAGTTCGTGATCACCGCCATCATGATCAGACCCGGTACAATAAACTGCATGTACGTCACACCATGCATATCGCCAATCCGGCTGCCGATCAGATTACCGAAAATAACAAAATAGAGAGTCATGGTGATCGCAGGTGGCACTAAAGTCTGGATCCAAATTCGGGTAAAACGGTTAATTTCTTTACGAACCAAGCTCTGGAACGCGATCCAGTAAACGGCGCTATTCATGCCTGACGTCCTTTTTCTACTAATGAAACAAACAATTCTTCCAGCCGGTTGGCTTTATTGCGCATACTCAGCACTTTGACGTTCTGATTATTCAATTGCTCAAACACGCCATTCAGGCCATCACTTTTCTGAATTTCAACTTCCAGACTTTGCTCACCTGCCGGATGAGATTTAAAACCAGCCAGCTGAATACCGGCAGCCGGACGATCTAAATCCAGCAAGAAAGTTTCAACCTGCAATTTACTCAGCAGATTACGCATGCTGGTGTTTTCCACAATCCGGCCTTTATCGATGATGCCGATGTTACGGCACAGCATCTCGGCTTCTTCCAGATAATGGGTAGTCAGAATGATGGTGACGCCTTCTGCATTTAGTTTTTGCAGGAATTGCCACATCGAACGGCGGATCTCAATATCCACACCTGCCGTTGGTTCGTCCAGAATCAGCAGTTTCGGCTCATGCATCAGTGCACGGGCAATCATCAGGCGACGCTTCATACCACCGGACAAGGTGCGTGCCTGTTTATCCCGTTTTTCCCATAAATCGAGTTGAGTCAGGTATTTTTCCGCTCTTTCTTCCGCAATTTTACGGGGAACGCCGTAGAAACCGGCCTGTTGCACCACAATTTGTTCAACTTTCTCGAACTGGCTGAAATTAAACTCCTGCGGTACCAAGCCAATCTGTGACTTGGCATCTTCCAGGTGTGTATCTATGTCATAGCCAAAAACTTTGACAGAACCGGAAGTTTTATTGACCAGTGAGCTGATGATGCCAATGGTGGTGGATTTTCCTGCGCCATTCGGGCCAAGCAAGGCATAAAAATCACCTTCTTCCACCGCAAGATCAATCCCTTTCAGGGCTTCAACGCCTCCCTGATAGGTTTTGCGTAATTGATGAATATCGAGAGCAAGCATAGTGTCAGTGTTCTTCATATTAGAGAGAGGTAATGCACGAGGCAGACGCTCCGATTATAACCTGATCAAGATCGATCCGGCTAATAGCAAAGGTAGAACCAAAAGGAACCTTATTGGTTAAATTTTGTTAGATCGATCGCATTTGCTAAAACGGTTTAGCGAGTTTAGTTGTTTAGCTAAACCGTTTTAGTAAACTAAATATCACGTAATCAGTGACGAATTGGCATGGCAAATCGGATTTGGGTTTTAGGTTTGGAAATGCGGCAACACTGAATAGGTAAAAGATTTTAATCAGTAACGAGTTCCTGAGAAGAGTGTGCTTCCTGGCCTGGTTTCACCCCTACAGCAAAACAGACCAGGTCGCACGATATCACCCCAAAGCCGCTGTTGTGAAACAGCATCGGTTAGTGTCGTAACGGATTGAGCCCCCGTTATGACATTTAACCGGTTACATCCATTAAAGAGGAAAATCATGAATGTAACTTCTGTAGCAAATGAGCTGATCCCATTACTGGGCGGCAAAGAGAATATCGTCAGTGCAGCACACTGTGCAACACGTTTACGTCTGGTTTTGCAGGACGATAACAAAATTAATAAAAGCGCCATCGAACAGGTTGACGGCGTAAAAGGCTGCTTCAGTAATGCGGGACAAATCCAGATCATTTTTGGTACCGGCATCGTAAACAAAGTCTATGCCGCTTTTACTGCGGTTGCGGGTATCAGTCAGGCCAGTGAAGGTGATGTGAAAAAACTGGCAACACAGAAACTGAACATCGTGCAACGCGCGGCCCGTACGCTGTCGAACATTTTCGTGCCTATCATTCCGGCAATCGTGGCATCGGGTCTGCTGATGGGAACACTGGGTCTGGTACGGACTTACGGCTGGGCCAACCCTGACAGCGCTATTTTCATCATGCTGGATATGTTCAGCTCGGCGGCATTTATCATTCTGCCAATTCTGATCGGCTTTACTGCGGCACGTGAATTCGGTGGTAACCCGTATCTGGGTGCAACACTGGGGGGGATCCTTACCCATCCGGCGCTGACTAACGCCTGGACCGTCGGTAGCGGTTTTAAAACGATGGATTTTATGGGTATTGACGTAGCCATGATCGGCTACCAGGGTACAGTCTTCCCGGTATTGATCGCAGTATTGTTCATGAGCCATCTGGAAAAACAACTGCGTCGCGTTATTCCGGATTCATTAGATCTTATCCTGACTCCGTTCCTGACAGTTGTGATCACCGGGTTTGTTTCTCTGCTGTTCATTGGCCCTGCTGGTCGTGGGCTGGGTGAAGGTATCACTTTCGTTCTGACAACCCTGTATGAGCACGCTGGCTGGTTAGCAGGTCTGCTGTTCGGCGGTACTTACTCAGCAATTGTAATCACTGGTATCCACCACAGCTTCCATGCAATTGAACTCGGTCTGCTGGCGGATAAGAGCGTAGGTGTTAATTTCCTGCTGCCAATCTGGGCTATGGCGAACGTGGCGCAAGGTGGTGCTTGTCTGGCCGTTTATTTCAAAACGAAGGATGCCCGGATTAAATCTATCGCGGTTCCGGCGGGTTTATCTTGCCTGCTCGGTATCACTGAAGCCGCCATTTTCGGTATTAACCTGCGCTTTGTGAAGCCATTCTTGGCAGCACTGGCCGGTGGTGCATTGGGTGGTGCCTGGGTTGTTGCCAGCAAAGTCGGTATGACTGCGGTGGGTCTGACCGGTATCCCTGGTATCGCGATTGTGCAATCCAGCTCAGTACTGACCTATATCATCGGTATGGTTATCGCGTTCGGTGCAGCCTTTGCTATCGCTACCGTACTGCGCTACAACACGGACGCAGAATAATGTCTGAGGTTTCTTTACTGAAACAACTGGCCCGGTCGTTAATGACCGGGCAACTTATTGCCGCCAGTGACCCGCATCGCCTGCACTGGCATCTGGCACCACCGGTTGGCCTGCTGAATGATCCGAACGGTTTCATTGAAGCTCATGGCCGTTATCACCTGTTCTATCAATGGAACCCCCTCGCCTGCCGTCATGGCGCCAAATGGTGGGGACACTGGAGTTCTGCCGATTTAGTTCATTGGTGTCACGAGCCGGTTGCCCTGCTGCCGACGGAAGAGTATGAGATCAACGGTTGTTATTCCGGTTCTGCAGTACTGAACGACGGTAAAATCACGCTGATCTATACCGGCAACGTCAAATATGCCGATGGTTCCAGAACCGCTTATCAGTGTCTGGCCAGTGAAAGCAGTGATGGGTCCTACCAGAAACTGGGCCCGGTTATCTCCCTGCCGGAAGGTTATACCGGCCATGTCCGTGACCCGAAAGTCTGGCAACACGACGTACTCTGGTACATGGTGCTGGCCGCTCAGTCACCGGAAATCAAAGGCAAGGTACTTTTCTACCGTTCTGAAGATCTGCAGCAATGGCAGTTACTCGGTGAGATTGCCGGAACACATCTTAACGGCCTGAAAGAATTCGGTTATATGTGGGAATGTCCGGATCTGTTTCATCTTGACGGTCAGGATGTGTTGCTCTGCTGCCCGCAGGGGCTGGCTGCCGAAAAATATCACTATCTGAATCTGTATCAGTGTGGCTATTTTGTCGGAGCGCTGGATTATCAGCAGGCAAAATTCCCGCACGGCCAGTTCCACGAACTGGATCTCGGGTTTGAGTTTTACGCTCCGCAAACTACCGAAACAGCCGATGGCCGTCGCCTGATGTTTGGCTGGCTTGGCTTGCCGGATGATAACGAGCTGGCGCAGCCTACTGTGAAATACGGTTGGGTTAACAGCATGACCTGCCCGCGTGAGCTTTCACTGCGCAATGGCATTCTGTATCAGCAACCGGTGAAAGAGCTGCAACAGTTACGTCAGGGCAACGGCAGTCAATGGCAGGGAACAGCCGCTGAAGCACCGGCAATGGCCGCAGTATCAGCAGAACTGCTGATCGGGGTTAATGGCCCCTTCACGTTATCGCTGCGGGATAATGCGACACTAGACTGGAATGGCGAATGTCTGACACTGACCCGTCATAACTGGCGTACGCAGGAGGCGGAATCACGTTACTGGTTTGGTACACTGCAGTCATTGCAATTGCTGCTGGACAGCTCTTCGCTGGAGTTGTTTATCAATGACGGTGAAGCCTGTATGACCGCCCGCTATTTCCCTGATCCGGCAAAACAAAATCTGCACTGGCAGGGACACGGACAGCTCTCGATTCATCACTGGTTGTTGTCATCATGCGTGATAGAATGAAAAAGCTTCCCGTTACCGGATCAGATGTGAAACAACCAAACCGTATTACCATTAGTAACATCGCAGAATTAGCGGGCGTCTCTAAGGCGACCGCTAGTTTGGTATTAAACGGCAAAGGTGATGAATACCGGGTGTCGGAAGAAACGCAGCAACGGATCCTGTTGATTGCCGAAGAACACCGTTATCAACCCAGTTTCCATGCCCGGGCATTGCGTTCGTCACGCAGCCATACCATTGGTCTGGTGCTCCCTTTTCTGACCCAGTTCACGCATGCCAGTCTGGCGCGGGAGCTGGAATCACTGTTCCGTAATGTCGGAATTCAGATCATCATCGCCTGTTCGGATGAAGATCCGGAGCAGGAAAGAGTAGTGGTTAACAATCTGCTGCAACGCCAGGTAGATGGTCTGATTGTTATTTCCAGTAACACCAGTGATGAAGCTTACAGCAAGATCCACAGCTATGTACCGGTGGTACAGCTCGGCCGTCAGATTGGCGATTCCAGCCTGCCGCTGATCATGACCGATGCCACCGCCGCGACCGCCAATCTGATTCAGGTATTAGCCACGCAGTATCCGGATGAAGTCTACTATTTTGGCGGAGAACCAGGTCTCACACCGAGTAAGCAACGGCTGGAAGGGTATGCTCTTGGCCTGCAACGGGCTAATGTTTCGCCCCGTGCAGAATGGATCCGCCAGCGGAATTATTTCTCCTATTCCGGTTATGACATGATGGAAGAAGTCTGCAATGAACTGGGGCGTTCGCCCAAAGCGCTGTTCACGGCTTCGTTTTCTCTGCTGGAAGGTGTGCTGCAATATCTGAATCAGAATCCGCAGATGCAACAGGGCTTACATCTGGCCAGTTTTGATGATCATGAACTGCTGGATTTTATGCCACTGCGCATCGACAGCATCGCTCAGGATTATACCGCCCTTGCCTTCAATGCTTTCAGTGCGCTGATGGCGCTGATGGAAGACAAACCACTGTCTGCACCAGTCACCCAGAATATTCCGGCGCGTATTCGCTGGCGCCATCCGGAATCCCGTCGGCTGAGTAAACTGCTGGCAACTGATTTGCTGCCCCAATAAAAAAGCCACCCGCAGGTGGCTTTCTAAATCGCATAAGATCACTCTTGCGGGATCACTTTGCCGATAAAACGTAGGTTACGGTACAGCTGTGCGTAATCGATACCATAGCCCACGACGAATTCATCCGGAATAGTAAAGCCTGTCCATTCAACCGGGACCTGCACTTCACGGCGCGCCGGTTTATTCAGCAGCGTACAGATAGCCAGCGATTTAGGCTCACGCAGACCGATGATGTCGCGGATTTTGCTTAAGGTAAAACCGCTGTCGATGATGTCTTCCACGATCAGGACATCTTTGCCCTTGATCTCATCATCCAGATCTTTCAGTACCCGCACTTCACGGGAAGAGGTGGTGCTGTTGCCATAGCTGGACGCGGTCATGAAATCGAGACTGACCGGTAAATCGATATGCCGGCTCAAATCAGCCAGAAACAGGCAGGAACCACGCAATAATCCGATCAGCACCAGTTCAGAGGTTCCCTGATAATGCGCGGTGATCTGACGCCCCAGCTCTGCCACCTTGGCCTGTAATTCATCTTCCGGGATCATCACATCAATTCTGTGCTTCATCATAACGACTATCTACCTGTTTAAATTTGGCTGCGGGTTAGCCCGCATATTAAAACGAAAATGTGGCAATACTGCATTATACCTTGTTTATCATCGGAAGATCGCGCCGAAAGCAGGATCAACCAACTAAAATCCCGGTTAGTACAGAAACAAAAATAAAAAAAGCCACACGAACACGGGTGTGGCTTTTTCAGATTGCGGCAGTAAATCAGCTACGGCTCAGATAATCCGCCTGACCGATCCACTTGTAACTGGTCAGTTCGGTTAAGCCCATCGGACCACGGGCATGCAATTTCTGAGTAGAAACAGCAACTTCTGCCCCCAGACCAAATTGGGCGCCATCCGTGAAACGAGTCGAGGCATTCACATACACAGCCGCAGAGCCCGCAGCATTAATGAAATACTCGGCGCACTTCAGATCGTTGGTCAGAATTGCATCCGAATGGCAGGCATTATGTTCCTGCAGATGAGCAATTGCTGCTTTGACATCCGCGACCACTTTCACACCCAGCGTCAGACTCAGCCATTCGGTGTCAAAATCTTCCGCACCGGCTGCACGCAACTGTTCCGCACCCGCGGCCTGCAGCAATGCAAACGCTTTCGGTTCTGCCACCAGCGTGACTTTCTGCTGATTCATACGGGCAACCAGCGCGGGCACGATCTCAGCGGCGATTTTTTCATTCAGCAGCAACGTATCCAGTGAGTTACAGGCTGACGGACGCTGTACTTTGGCATTATCAATTACGTCGATAGCACGAATCAGATCGGCACTTTCATCCACATACAGATGGCTGACACCGAAACCACCGATGATCACCGGAATGGTGCTCTGATCTTTACACAGACGATGCAGATTCGCACCGCCGCGTGGAATGATCATGTCGACATACTGATCCATGGTCAGCAATTCGCTGACCAGCGCACGATCCGGACTTTCAATATATTGCACTGATGCTGCAGGCAGACCGGTTTTCGCCAACGCAGCCTGAATGACTTTTACCAGCGCCATGTTGGAATTAAATGTCTCACGGCCACCGCGCAGAATGCTGGCATTGCCGGTTTTCAGACACAGCGCCGCGATATCAATGGTGACGTTCGGACGCGCTTCATAAATCACGCCGATCACGCCAATCGGTACGCGGCGACGCGACAGGCGCATCCCGTTTTCCAGCACGCGACTGTCAATTTCAGAACCGACCGGATCGTCCAGCGTCACGACTTTGCGTACATCCGCCACAATCCCGGCCAGACGTGACTCATTCAGCAGCAGACGATCCAGCATGGCATCGGTTAACCCTGAGGAGCGACCGGCTTCGATATCTTTGGCATTCGCCGCCAGGATCACATCCTGCTGCAATTCCAGTTCTTCTGCCATCGCCAGCAATGCCTGATTTTTGCGTGCCGTAGCCGCAACAGCCAGCTCAAATGACGCTTCACGGGCTGCCTTGCCCATTGCTAATAAACTCATGCTCATTCTCCCTTACAGCAATACCATGTCATCGCGATGGATTGCCACCGGACCATAGCCGTAACCTAAACACGATTCGATTTCATCGGAATGATGACCGCGTACACGTTCTAATTCATCAGCAGTATAACGGGTAATACCACGCGCCAGCTCTTTACCTTCCGGTGTGATAATACGCACCGCTTCACCGCGGCCGAATTCACCGGCAATCTTAGTGATACCTTTCGGTAACAGACTGGAACCTTTGTCATGAACCGCTTTCACGGCACCGACATCAATGTGAATTTCACCGTGTGACTGCGGACCGGCCAGGATCCAGCTCTTGCGTCCTTCCAGCGGGTTGGCCTGTGCTTTAAAGCGGGTGCCCACTTTTTCGTTATTAGCCAGACGGCCCACCACTTCCGGTGTCTTGCCACTGGCAATAACCACTTCAATACCCGCACGGCAGGCAATATCGGCCGCCTGCAGTTTGGTAGACATACCACCGGTGCCGAGGCCACTCACGCTGTCACCGGCCAGACTACGCAGCTGATCGGTGATTTCGGTCACTTCCTCGATCAATGTTGCATCAGGATTAGTACGCGGATCAGCAGTAAACAGCCCTTTCTGATCGGTCAGCAGGATCAATAAATCCGCATCGGCCAGAATTGCAGCGCGAGCTGACAGGTTGTCATTATCACCGACTTTGATTTCGGCAATCGCAACGGCGTCGTTTTCGTTAATAACAGGGATAATACGGTTGTGCAGCAATGTCTGCAGCGTATCGCGCGCATTCAGATAACGTTCGCGATCTTCCAGATCAGCGCGGGTCAGCAATAACTGACCAATCTGCAGCCCGTAAATGCTGAACAGATTCTGCCATACCTGCATCAGGTGACATTGTCCCACCGCCGCCAGCATCTGTTTGTTGGGCATTGTGGGGGGAAGATCGGGGTAACCCAACTTCTCACGACCGGCAGCAATTGCGCCGGAGGTCACAACTACGACCTGATGCCCATGACGATGCAGAGCAGCACACTGACGAACCAGTTCAACCATATGAGCCTGATCCAGTTTACGTGTGCCGCCGGTAAGAATGCTGGTGCCCAGCTTGACGACGATGGTTTTGCTTTTCATTGCTGCGATAACCCTCCATGAAGGGCTTCTTTATACCGAGGCTAACCGCCCCCTGCAACGGAATTTCGCAGCAATTTTATGCGATCAGTCAATCAGAGATTAAAATGCAAACGCAACCACTCGCCGATCTCGCTTAACATGCGGTTCATCTGCTCTTTGACCGGTTCTTTATCCAGCACCACCGCTTTTCCGTTCAGACTGGAAGAAGCCAGCATCCGGATATCAGACTCCGGACAAATAAAGTCCCGGCGATGGCCAATACTGAGGATTGGCACACGGGTTTTGCTCACCCCGGCCAGCCCCTGCCGTTTCAGTGAAAACACCTGACAGCTCTTTTGCAGGCCATCCCAGTCGGCGGCATCCATGTTCAGACGATTGGCCAGGCAAGCACGCATCATCGGCGGCGATAAGGCGAACTGCGTCGGATCGGTGAAATAGTTGTGCATACCCGGTCCGATACAGACCACGGCTTTTAAACGCAGTTGTTCCAGATAAGAAAGCCGCACCGCCACGTTGCCGCCAAGGCGGAAACCGATCATGCCGATACGTTGATCATCGACCCACGGCACATCTTTCAGATATTGCAGTACCGCCTGATGCAAACGACTGGAGTCCTGCACCAGCGGCCAGTGACTGGAATAGCCACAACCGGGCAGATCCAGTGACAGCATACCAATGCCCAGCGGTGCTAAAACTTTTTCGAACAAACGAATAAAATCGAGCTGTGAGCTGTCTATCGCGCCGGTCACCATCACCAGCGGCACAGGATGATCATCATTAGGTAAGTGAAGATAGCCTTTGATCTCTTTGCCACGGAAAGGCACTCTCAGCTCTTTCAGTGGCACCGGTAAAAAACGGCCTCCGTCACGGTACGCAAGGTTTGCCTGAACCTGTGCCTGCTCGGCCAGTTCATCCCCTTTCAAAAAAGGATAACTGGCAATCGAATAATACCGGGCTGCCAGAAAATACTCTTTACGGGCGGTGCGTTGCTGGCCCGCCTCTTCAGCCTCTTTGGCTTTACGATTGTGTTCCCCGGCTAGCTGGCTCCATTCATAACTCCAGTTACCCGGTACAAATCCCTGCACAGTATCCAGTTGCCGGGGATTGGAGCGTTCACCATCGCTGGTAGCGATGCGCGCCAGAATCTCTTCCACTTCGATGGGGTTGGCCCCCTGCCAGATCCAGAAAGCGCGGCGTAAAATCCGGAACCATGAGGCAGTGCATAAACCATCAATCAGGTATTGTTCCTGCGGTTCACAAGGGAACGGTGCTCCGGAGTTGGAGATTGTTGAAGTTTCACGAATTTTATGTGGCTGAACTTTATTAAATAAGGTTTCGCTTAAATTTTTTTCGGATGGTGCAGACATATCCACTCCGCATGCGGTTTTTTGTATTTATGCACCTTGCTGCGGAAAAAAGAAAGGCTCCATGATGGGAGCCTTGCTTATTTACTGATTTTCTTCACAGATTGGCGGCACGAAGCAGTGAACCATATCCCATGGTTGCTCGATCCAGGTATCCTGAGGGATAGCTACTTCGAAGTCATCAACCAGATGTTCACCTTTCGGCTTGGCAAATACAGTGACCAATTTTGCTTTTGGGTACATTTCGCGTAACAAGCGCGCTGTGTTGCCGCTATCAACCAAATCATCAACGATCAGAAAGCCTTCACCATCCCCGTCAATGCGTTTCAAAACGTTCAGGTCACCCTGATTATCATGTTCGTAGCTGGAAATGCAGATAGTATCAACAAAACGGATACCCAGTTCACGCGCCATGATTGCAGCTGGTACCAGACCGCCACGACTAACCGCTAAAATGCCTTTCCATTGGCTTGCAGGAAGCTGGCGACGAGACAAACGACGCGCTTCACGATGCAGATTTTCCCACGAAACATAAAACTTTCTGCTCATAAACTAACCTATCGGGATGTAAAAACGGTTAACTCGTTAGCTTACCAGAGCTAACGTTAACTGACCAGCCGCGCAAGATTGAGCTGATACAGAATTTCAGCCGGCGGCGTCAGAATACCGCGGGAGCGGGCATAATTAATAAATGCGTCTGAAATGATCAGTCCCAGCAGCTCCGGCTCTGAACGTTGTTCCAGTAAGGCGTGATAACCCTCTTTGCCCATGGCGGTATAACTGGTGGTGATCAGCCGATAATCGCGCTGTTCATCAAACAGCTGCCAGCGGCCATGGCGATCTTTGACATGCAGTTGCTGTATGCGTTGCCCCCGCGGCGCACTGGCTTGATAGCTGTAACGCAGATCGGCCGGATAAGGAAAACTGCCGCTGCCGCCCAGTTCCAGCGCATTGACGATCGCGCCTTCTAATGCTTGCCGTAATTGTCCGCCACGCACATCAAAATGACTGATCGTGCTGGCAAACGGTAGCAGACGGCCAGCCAGTTCGGCAGCGCTGACCGGCCCGGGTGGCAGTGAAATGCGGGCACCGCCGGCATTAAAAATGGCAACATCCACCCCGACGCCCATCTCCCGGGCCTGAAACAGCATGGCTTCGGCAACTAATGGTGCGACCTGACTGCCGCCCCGTTCATCCGGTATACGCACATGACGCAAACCCCGGGGTAACGACACCACCTGATCACTGGCATAGCGGTGCAGTTTGGAACGGTAGTTACGGGCAATGATACGTTCCATGGCCGCATCCTGCTGAATCATCGTAATCTGCGGTTGCTGACGCAGAAAACGACGGATTGTGCGCTGTTGTAACGGAAACAGAGGTTCACCATGCTGTGATTGCAGTTTGGCATCGTCACTGGTGAGCAGGACGTTACCTCCCTCTTCGATCCGCATTTGGCCTCCGGACAAGAGTGCGATATTCGCCAGCCCGACCATCAGTGAGTTGTAGCCCGCCTGGAGTACCAGCGTCTGGTTGCAGCGTTCGCCGTAGGGATGTTCATCCGCCAGGCCGACAGCACTAAAATCCCCCTGCAGGGTGTGCGTGTGTCCGCCGACAATCAGCGAAATCCCGTCGACTTCCTGCGCCAGCTGACAGTCCCGTGTGTAACCCAGATGGCTGAGCAGAATAATATGTTCGATACCGGCGGCATGGATCTGTGCAATGACTGATTTGGCCGTTTCCACCACAGGCAGAAACCGGGAATCGCCATCCGGGGCGGCAATGTCAGCCATATTTTCCAGCACCAGTCCGAAGACGGCGACCGGAACATCATTCATCCATTTCACAATGTAAGGTTTGGGATGCGCCGGATTCTGCCAGCTCACCATCAGCGGATGATTCTGCATGCGGGTCGGTTTATCTTCTGCTTCACCGGCAAGATCCCAGTTCGCAGCTAGCAACGGAAAGCGGATCTGACGCAGGAAATTAGCCAGCGGGGTATTACCGGTATCCAGTTCATGATTGCCGACTACCATGGCATCCACACCCAGCTGATTCAGTAAGGCCGCATTCGCCTGCCCTTTGAAGCAGGAAAAATAGAGTGTGCCCTGAAAGCTGTCACCGGCATCCAGTAACAGAAATGGCATTTGTTCGATGATTGCCCGCTGCCGGGCATGTTTGATAAAACCGGCTAAACGCGGAAAACCACCACAATGCAGACGAATATCCGTATGACCGTCAGGTAATGCCAGCCGCAGCGGTAGTGTGGTTTCATCAAAATGAGAGTGAGTATCGTTGATATGCGCCAGATAGAAGCGCCCTAATAATGCAGACATGCAGGCTCCGTAACGACACTGAATGTTACAGGGTGTCTGGTTATACACCCTCTTCATCCTGTCGGGCAATGACAAACTCTTATCCTGTTTCACGCTGCCCGTTAAAGATGACAATATAATGACTGATGAATGACAAGCTGATATCCGTCGACATCAGGCTTTGTACGCAGCATTTTCCTCTTTGGATCGCTGATGCGACTTCTGCCATGTCGGCTTTCATGGCATCATCTGCAACGTTTTCAGTAAAGAACAAGGTCACACCCATGGCGCTGTTTTCATATATTTTTATTACGGTCTGGTTCTGCTTCTGGGTAGGGCTGATGTATAACCAGCCGCACCGTTCGCAAAAACAAAAGATCATCTGGATTGCGGGTTGGTCATTGGCGGCACTGGCAATCAACCAGCTGATTAACCGGGGCATTATTCATTTGTTACCTGAAACTGCAGACCCGATGCAGCATGCCTATTATGTAATGTATCTGTTTAGTGCCAGCTCACTGGTCACAGGGGTGATCCTGTTTATCGGCTTGCAGCTGTTCCGTCGTCCCGTCTGATTTTTTAATTCTGAATTAAATCTGCGCTGCAACCTTTTGCCGCGTCTTTTGTTGCTATAGCAGGAGAAATGCTTCATGAGTGAATTACTGCGACTCTCACCTTCGCATTTGTGGTTCTTTTTCGATAAGTTCTGTCAGATCCCGCGTCCATCAAAACATGAAGCTGCGCTGAGTCAATGGATTCAGAATTGGGCAACGGCGCAAGGTATCATGATTAAGGTTGATCCAGTTGGTAACCTGATCCTGAAAAAACCGGCAACCCCCGGATTTGAAAACCGTAAAGGAGTGATCCTGCAGGCGCATATCGATATGGTGCCGCAGGCCAATGCCGATACCAAACATGATTTCACCCGCGATCCGATTCAGGCATACGTCGACGGCGAATGGGTACGCGCACGCGGTACGACACTGGGTGCTGATAACGGTATCGGCGCGGCCGCTTGTCTGGCTGCTCTTGCTGATAACACGGTACAGCATGGTCCGCTGGAAGTTCTGCTGACCGTTGATGAAGAAGCCGGTATGGGTGGCGCTTTCGGTTTACAGGCCGGCTGGCTGGATGGTGAAATTCTGCTGAATACCGATTCCGAACAGGATGCCGAAGCCTATATGGGCTGTGCCGGTGGTGTGGATGCCAATATTCGATTCCATTTCACGCATGAAACGACACCGGCCAATCTGCAGGCCTTCCGTTTACAGGTCAGAGGGCTGCGTGGCGGTCATTCCGGTGTCAATATTCATCAGGATCGCGGTAATGCCAACAAGCTGCTGAGCCGTTTATTGCTGGATCTGCAGACAGAAAATATCCGTCTGGCAAGTATTGCCGGTGGCACACTGCGTAACGCCATCCCGCGTGAAGCGGAAGCCGTGATTCTGGTCGAACCGGCCCGTCTTCACGCTGTTCAGCAGTTAGTGGCTGAACGAGCTGCCGTATTACAAGCTGAACTGAAAGAGGTGGATAGCAACCTGCAGATCGAAATTCTGCCGACGGAATTGCCTCAGGCGTGCTTCAGTCAGCCAGATCAGCAACGTCTGCTGCAGATGTTGCTGGCCTGCCCGAATGGCGTGATCCGCATGAGCCATGCCATTGAAGGTGTGGTGGAAACGTCAACCAACCTTGGTGTGATCCAGACTACGGAAGAGGGTGTTTATATCCAGTGCCTGATCCGTTCACTGAATGACGAAGGTCGTCATTATGTGCAGCAGATGACCGCTTCGTTATGTACGCTGGCGGGAGCAGATTGTCAGTTCGATGGCGCTTACCCGGGCTGGGCACCGGATCCAACGTCTCCGGCCCTGGCTTTGTTGCGTCAGAAACATGAAGAATTGTTTGGCGAATTACCGAAACTGATGGTGATCCATGCCGGGCTGGAGTGCGGTCTGTTCAAGGCACAATATCCACACTGGGACATGGTCTCCTTTGGCCCGACCATTCAGGGCGCACATTCGCCGGATGAGCGGGTACACATTCCTGCGGTAGCGCGTTTCTGGCAATTGCTGGTCGCGATGCTGGCGGCGATCCCGGAAAAGCAATCCTGAACGAGCAGCTAGTTACCCGGTAATATTTACTGTAAATCTAACGGAAGCTGCAATACATTCGCAGCTTCCGGCAGACCAATACTGATCCCCACCAGCCGCACAGGCTTACCACCACCACGTAACCAGGCCTCATGCAGCAGTTCATCATATAGCTGTGGAGAAAAACGGTTTACCGAGCGTTCGACTGTCGTCTGATGGAAATCAGAGAATTTGATTTTCACCCCCTGCCGGGCAATCTGGCCCTGCCATTCCCGGCGTTGCAGCCGTTTTGACAGCTCAGCCAGCAGTTCAGGCAACATCGCATGCCCCTGCTCTTCCTGCACAATATCGATTGGAAACGTAGTTTCGACACCCACGGATTTACGTTCCCGTGAAGTCTGTAACGGTCGCTCATCAATACCATAAGCCCGTTCCAGCAACATCAGCCCGGTTTTACCCAACAGATATAATAATTGCCGGCGTGGGAATTGCTGTACGTCTGCGCAGGTATGTAACCCCAGCTGTACCAGCCGCTCCGCGGTTTTACCACCAATACCGGGAATTTTTGATAACGCCAGTTGCCGGACAAACGGCGGCACACCTGCCGGTGACAAGACAAACAGACCGTCCGGTTTATTCTGTTCAGAAGCAATTTTGGCGAGAAATTTATTCGGCGCCACACCCGCCGAGGCCGTCAGTTGCAGTTCCTGACGAATGTCGGCACGGATTGCTTCTGCAATACGGGTTGCACTCCCCTGAAACAGGGTACTGTCGGAAACATCCAGATAGGCTTCATCAATAGAAACCTGTTCGATGATTTGACTATAGCGGGCGAAGATCCGCATCACCTGACGTGAAACTTCACTATATAACGCCATCCGCCCGGGCAGCAGCACCAGGCGCGGACACAGCCGCAGGGCATATGCCGTCGCCATGGCAGAACGAACACCATAACGACGGGCAACATAATTACAGGTAGCGATTACGCCGCGGCGTTCTGCTGAGCCGCCAATAGCCAGCGGCAGAGACACCAGCGCCGGATTGTCACGCATCTCCACAGCCGCAAAAAAGCAGTCCATGTCGACATGGATAATTTTTCTCATATAAATACTGTACAAATACACAGTATTTATAAGTTTATCCCGCCTTCAGATTTCCTGCAAGTCAGGAAATTATGCGACTTCGTGACCTTTTGACGCTTCCCAGATCTGGAACCACTGTTCACGCGTCAGGGAGAGTTCTTTGGCTGCTACCGCAGCACGGACCCGTGCGATATTACCGGAACCAATGATTGGCAATGGCTGAGATGGCAGTTTTAACAACCAGGCATAAATCACCTGATCAAGACCTGCCCCACCCAGCTCTTCGCTGATGTTACTTAAGACGGTGCGCAGACGATTTGCCTGTTCTGTCTGAGCGGTAAAAACAGAGCCGCCACCCAGTGCAGACCAGATCATCGGACGGATACGTTTCATCTGCATTTGATCTAACGTGCCATCATCCAGGGCAAACATATTGACCGGATTCACTTCAACCTGATTCGTTACCAGTGAAAAACCCAGACGGGATTGCAGCAGATCAAACTGATAAGGCGTGAAATTAGACACCCCGAAATGACGCACTTTGCCACTCGCTTTCAGCTGAACAAACGTTTCTGCCACTTCATCCGCATTCATCAGCGGATCAGGACGATGGATCAGCAGCAGATCAAGATAATCCGTGTTCAGATTTTTTAATGACGTTTCAACCGATGCAAAGATATGTGCGGCAGAGGTGTCATAGTGTTTAACGGTACGTTGCGGATATTTAGCGGATAACAGCTTGATATCGCATTTAGTCACGATTTCCAGCTGCTGACGCAGAGAGGGTTCCAGTGCCAGTGCTTCACCAAACAGCTGTTCACAGCTGTAATTGCCATAAATATCTGCATGGTCAACGGAGGTGATACCGAGTTCGAGGTGTTGTTTCAGAAAATCTAACCGCTGCGCAGCTGACATATTCCATTCAGCTAATCGCCAGTATCCCTGAATAAACTCTGATAACTGAAAACCACCGGGTGCCGCGTCTACACGTGAAATCATGATTGTTACCCATAACATAAAATATCAGGGTAACAATCCTAGGGAGATAACCACCTGACAACAGCAAAATTCATCTGTCAGGCGATAAAATTTTGACCAGCACCACAAGGCTAATAAAAATCAGGAACCTGATCTTATCAGGTAGGGTTCAAAAGCAGCCGAATATTCCGCTTTAAAGCCTTTGTCCGTTTTACTCACCAGATAGACCGCCAGATTGTGCTCTCTGGCAAAATCCAGCGCTTTTTCAGGCCCCATCACCATCAGAGCGGTATCCAGCCCGTCAGCTTCAAGCGCAGTGGAAGTGATCACGGTTACTGACACCAGCTTATGCGTGATCGGTTTACCGGTTACCGGATCGATAATATGCGAATAACGCTTTCCATCCAGTTCGAAATAATTACGGTAACTACCGGAAGTGCTGACCGCACGGCCATCCGGCACAATAACCGCCTGAATATCTTCAAGCTCATCGGTTGGCTTCTGGATCGCCAGTTTCCAGGGTTCACCTTTGGCATTGACGCCCCGGCTGCGTGAAGCGCCCGCTATTTCGACCAGATAATGATGTACACCATTCGCTTCAAGAAATTCCGCCACTTTATCGGCACCAAGGCCCTCGCCTACCGTGGAAAGATCGACATACAGATCAGGAACATCTTTACGTAAAGTGGCATGCTCCGCACTGACTTCAACATGCAGGCGTTCAATACCAACCCGGGCGCGTGCAGCCACAATCTGTTCATCTGACGGCGTTTTGATCGGGCGCTTATCCGGCCCGAACCCCCACAGATTCACCAGCGGTCCGACCGTTACATCCAGTACACCCTGCGTCCGTTGTCCGACCCGCACGGCACTGATGACAATGTCGGCCATATCCTGTGAGACAGGAAACGGTTGCGTGGATTGCTGCTGATTAAACTTCGATAATGCAGAATCAGGATCATAGGTGGAAATTTCATCGTTGTAATGTTTGAGCAGACTATCCACCTGCGTTTGCAGTGCCTGCTGCCCGCCGGGAAAATCACCGACGACTTTGACATCATAAAACGTGCCCATCGTGCGGCCATGAATTTCCAGCATTGGCCGTTCAGCTGTCTGCTTTTCACAACCCAGCAAAGCCGTCAGCATCAATACAACAATTCCGAATTTATTCCACGACATACTACCTCTCCTGCCGTCAGTTAATAATTAATGCCCGGCACATTTAGTTGAATCAGGCAACTGCTCACCACGCGCCAGCCACTCAGCCGGCGTATAGGTATGCAGCGCCAGCGCATGAACACTGTTCTGCAAAGCCTCTGCCAACAACAAATTTACCCGGCGATGCCGCGCGACCAGACGTTCCCCCTCAAAAACCGGGCTCACGACCACTACTTTAAAGTGACTTTCTGCATCAGGGCCACTGGAACGATGCAAATGACTTTCGTTAGTTACTGACAACCAGTCAGGTTTCAGTCCTTGTTGTAAGGTTTGTTCAATATATTGTTGCATCGACATTTTTTCATTCTCCTCACTGATTTCTGCACCAACAGCATAACGGTTAAGCCATTTCATACAACCCGATAGCCAACAGGGTTAATCAGAAAACATGTGCATCCTTACATGATGTAAAAATTCACACATTGCCGGGAAAAGATGCTGGTGAGATGTTATTAATGCACATACATCCATAGGAGGTCATCATGGCCAGCAAGAAAGCAAAATCGGGTCACCCACTGGATAGCAAAACGATTGATACTCACAACAAGAGCGATTATCGCCACTGGTGTAAAGAACTGGGTTGTACCGATCGGGAACTCGCGGCAGCCGTCCGTGCAGTTGGTGGATCGGGTGCTGCAGTCCGGGAATATGTTGAATCGCATCACTGATTAGTCGCTATTCTTAACGCTTATAAAGTTTAACGAGCGTTATTTCCAGCCGGTTGATTGGTCTCAGGCGCTATGACAGGTAGAATAGCGCCATTTTTATGAGATGGAAACGGCATGAACCTGTTGAACCTGGATACGAGTGAGCTAACGCTGCACCGCTACCCTTCTACCAATGATCCCAATCTGCAAGCCTGGGATGCTGCCGATGAATATCTGCTGAGTGAGCTCACTGCCGAACAACTGCAAACGGCTGCAGCCCAAGGCGCGATTCTGATCCTGAATGACAGCTTTGGTGCGCTCGCCTGCGGGCTGGCAAATTATCAGCCAATTTCCATCTGTGATTCGTTGTTAAGTCAGGAAGCTACCCGCCGTAACTGGCAGACCAATGAGCTGGAAAACCACCCCCTGCATCTGCAGGATATGCTGGCACCGTTACCGGCTGCACCATCACTGGTGATCATCAAAGTACCGAAAACACTGGCGATGCTGGAATATCAGCTGCTGCGTCTGCGGGACGTGGTCACACCGGACACCCGCATTATTGCCGCCGGCAAAGTCAAAGAGATCCATAACTCGACACTGGCGCTGTTTGAACAGATCCTGGGTACCACCAAAACGTCGCTGGCCCGGAAAAAAGCGCGTCTGATTTATACGCAAGTCGAAGATCGTCCGGCCATCGTCAATCCTTACCCTACCATCTGGCCGTTAGATAATACCGATTATCAGATCGCCAACCACGCCAATGTGTTCGCCCGTGCCAGTCTGGATATCGGTGCCCGTTTCCTGCTGGAAAACCTGCCACGGCAAAAACGTGGTGTCATGGTCGATCTCGGCTGTGGTAACGGCGTGCTGGGGCTGATGGCGCTGGAATATAACCCGGAAGCTGAACTGCTGTTCCTTGATGAATCCTATATGGCCGTTGCTTCCAGCCAGTTAAATGTTGAACAAAACCGGCCGCAGGATCTGGCTCGTTGCCGTTTTCAGGTAGGTCATTCGCTGAATGGTATCGACAGTAACAGTATCGATGTGATCTTATGTAATCCGCCGTTTCATCAGTTACAAACGATCACCGATGATATTGCCTGGCAGATGTTCAGAGATGCCAAACGCTGTCTGAAACGCGGTGGTGAACTTTGGATCGTCGGTAACCGTCATCTGGATTACCACATCAAACTGAAACGTCTGTTTGGCGGCACGGAATGTATTGCCAGCAACAGTAAATTTGTTATTTTACGCACCATTAACCGATAGGAGCTTCTATGAAAAAAATAATTTTACTCCTCAGCGCTATATTGTTTGTTGGCTGTGCGGCATCCTGGCCACAGAAAGCCAACCTGAATCCGGTGGTCGATGATCAGCTGGACGGTTTCTATCAGCCAGGCCTTGATGTTTCTATTGATGGTCAGGACGAACGTGCCGGCAGTCAGATCATCAAAATCGCGCTGCCAGAAAGTCCGGTTACGCTGATCCCGAATCAGGTTTCACCTCATGTTCTGCTGGCCGAACGTCTGCAGGATGGCTTCCGCCAACAAGGACTTGCCAGCGGAAATCAGTCCAATATCACCATCAGCATCGTCGTTGAAGAGTTGCAGGCCACGCTGACCAAACCGGGCGTGATGTTTAATGCCAACGCGAAGAGCCGCATTAAGCTGACCGTAACTAACAACGGTAATATTCTGAATAAAGAATATAATCGTGCTTCCTCACAGGATAGCGTGACCCGGCCGGACATTCATGATCTGGAAGTCTTGCTGAACGAGCAGTTGTCTGAAATCATGGCTCAAGCACTGGCTGATAATCAGATCCGTGGTGCAATCAAAGGGCAATTTTAATGACGTGTCGTAAACTGGCACTGCTGGCCGCCTTACTGCCAGGTTTAGTCTGGGCAAGCGGTCCGCGTGTAGAAATGCAAACTAATCTCGGTAGTATTGTCGTTGAACTGGAAGCTGAAAAAGCGCCGAAAACTGTCGCTAACTTTTTAAGTTACGTCGACGAAGGCAGCTATAACAACTCGCTGTTTCACCGTGTGATCCCCGGCTTTGTGGCACAGGGTGGCGGTTATAATTCCAGTTTCACACCGTTACCAACGCATACTCCGGTAGAAAATGAATCGACCAACGGACTGTCTAACCGCCGCGGCACACTGGCAATGGCGCGTATGAGCGATCCGAATAGTGCGACTCGTCAGTTCTATTTCAATCTGAACGACAATGCATCACTGGATGCGACTGTTCAGCCAGGATACACCGTGTTTGGTACTGTAGTATCCGGCATGGAAGTACTGGAAAAGATTGCCGATGAGCCAACCAGCGTTGATCCGAAATTGCGGGCCAGCGATGTGCCAAACAATCCGATCATCATCAGCAAAGTGACTCGTCTGAACTAACACTGACGCGCTGCTGCATTGTTAAAAAACCGGCCCGGGCAACCCAGCCGGTTTTTTATTATTCGCTTGTTTCAGCTCGCCACGGTGCGACTTTAAATAACAGCAACATGCCCGGAACGGCCAATAAGGCACAAAGCAGGAAGAAGTTCTGCCAGCCCATTGCTTCGACTAGCCAGCCGGTACTGGCATTAAAAAAGGTGCGTGGTACCGCCGCCAGACTGGTGAACAACGCAAACTGGGTCGCGGTGTAACGCGGGTCGGTGGTGCGGGCAATAAAGGCAATAAAAGCAGCGGTGCCGATGCCAACCCCAAAAGCCTCAAAACCAATCGCAAAGCCCAACGCCACACGATCATGCCCCACACCGGCCAACCAGTAAAAGCCAAAAATCGCCAGTATTTGGACGATGCCAAATAACCAGAGTGCGCGGTTGATGCCAAGCTGTAACATCCAGATCCCGCCCAGCATACCGCCGATCACACTGGGCCAGAGCCCCGCATGTTTGGCAATCAGACCAATCTCTGTTTTGCTGAAACCGATATCCTGATAAAACGGCGTTGCCAGCGACGTCGCCATGCTGTCACCGAGTTTATACAGGAAGATAAATGCCAGAATTAACAGTGCATTCTGTACGCCCTGGCGCTGAATAAATTCATGGAATGGTTCAATCACCGCTTCCCGTAATGTACGCGGTACCGACGACGACGCCGGTTCTTTACACATCAACGTCAGCATCAGGCCCGGCAACATAAACAACGCCGTGATCGGAAATACCCAGTGCCATGGCAGATGATCGGCCAGAATCAGTGACAAAGAGCCCGGCACCAAACCAGCTATCCGGTAGGCATTCACATGCACCGAGTTACCTAACCCCAGTTCGTGATCAGATAAGATCTCGCGACGATACGCATCCAGCACAATATCCTGACTGGCACTGAAAAAGGCCACGCCAAAAGCCAGATACGCAATCGTCCACAGCGAGGTTTGTGGCGAGAAAAAACCCAGCGCCGCAATAGCGACAATCAATGCCAGTTGTGAGATCAGCATCCAGCCACGACGGCGGCCTAAATTCAGAATGGGGTAGCGGTCGATCAGCGGTGACCAGATAAATTTCCAGGTATAGGGAAACTGTACCAGTGATAATAAGCCAATTGCTTTCAGATCGATTTGCTCTGTCTTCAGCCAGGCCGGAACCAGGTTCAGCAGCAGATACAGAGGAAGACCCGAACTGAAGCCGGTGAAGACACAAATCAGCATCCGACGGGTAAACAGCTGTTGATACCAGTGCATTTGAGGCATGAACACTCCCTGAAAAATAAAGCCTCCTGAGGGAAACACACTCAGGAGGCTATGTACTGTGCAGTGTAAAGCAGCTTAGTCGCGGAAGTTGGTAAACTGGAATGCCTGTCCCAGTTCAGCCTGACGCACCAGCGCCATGGCTTCCTGCAAATCATCACGCTTTTTACCGGTTACGCGGATCTCATCGCCCTGAATCGCAGTCTGCACTTTGATTTTGGCGTCTTTAATGATTTTGATGAGTTTTTTCGCTACATCGGTTTCGATGCCTTGCTTCAGCTTCACAACCTGGAAATAACGTTTTCCCGAATGTTCAACATCACCAACATCCAGACAGCTGGTGTCCATCCCACGTTTCACAATCTTATCACGCAGGATTTCAATCATCTGTTTCAGCTGGAAATCAGCATCCGCGCCCATTTTGATCTCTTCTTTGTTCAACTCAAAGGAGGCGTCAACGCCACGGAAATCAAAACGGGTCTGTATTTCGCGATTCGCGTTTTCTACGGCGTTCTGAACTTCGTTCATCGCGACTTCAGATACAATGTCAAAAGACGGCATAGTAAATTCTCCTTATTACAAATTGCCGCCAAATTTAGCAGAAATCAGCGCCTGAAAGAAGGTTCTACACTGCTAAAGCTAGCAGAACTGCTTTAGCATCTTACAATTATTCTTAAACCAGACAGAGAGTTAACCTGTTTATGCAATGGACAATCCTGGGAGCCGGCGCGGTTGGCTCGTTGTTTGCCACTCATTTGCTGCGTATCGGCCAGAAAGTAAATCTGCTGGATACCCGTCAGGCGCACCGGCAACAGTCGTGTCCTATGACGCTGGCGTTATTAGACAGTTCCTCTTTTACCTGTGAACTGCCCTGCATCGGCTATCAGGATTTATCACAGATCGGTTGTCTGCTGGTGACAACCAAAGTCTGGCAAGTGATACCTGCGTTACAACCGTTAGTTGGAGGGTTGCCGGAATCCTGTCCGGTTATTTTGTTACACAATGGTATGGGCACCACGGAGTGGTTAGTGGAACACTTTCCGCATAATCCGTTGCTGGCCGGGGTAACAAGCTGTGGTGCGCTGAAAAAAGATAGCAATCACATCAGCCACACCGGCTTTGGTGAAACCTGGCTGGGGGCACTTAATCCGGCAGGAGAACAATGGCAAGCGCTGGTGCCGCCACTGGCTGAAGCGCTGGGGCATGCCGGGTGGAGTGAACAGATCAGTGAACGGCAATGGCGCAAGCTGGTGGTTAACGCCATCATTAATCCTCTGACTGCAGCGTATAACCAGCCGAACGGTGTATTGCTTCAGCATCAACACGAAGTCGAAGCACTGTGCCAGGAATTACATCCGCTATTATTACAGCAAGGTTTTAATGAATCCGTCGCTGAGTGGTGCGATCTGGTATTACAGGTCGTGGAACGCACGGCACAGAACTATTCCTCCATGCAGCAAGACCTCGCATACCAGCGTAAAACCGAAATTGACTACATTACCGGTTATTTGCTGCAGCAGGCAGAAAAACAAGGACTTGAACTACCACGGCACCGTGCGCTATACCTGAAAGTCAAAGTATTAGAATCGCAACACACTACTTCATGAGGTTGAAAATGATGAGCAAAAGAGCACTGGTTATTATCGCTCCTGGCTGCGAAGAAATAGAAACCGTGACGAGTATTGATACGTTAGTCCGCGGTAATGTCAAAGTCACCGTGGCATCCATTAACCCGAACAAACAACGCGAAGTGGTGGCTTCCCGCGGTGTTCATCTTGTGGCCGATCATCTGCTGGAAGAGGTGGCACACGAGACGTTCGATGCCATTGTATTGCCGGGTGGTTTACCGGGCGCTGAATATCTGCGTGATAATCCGCTGGTGATTGAATTGCTGAAGAAGCAGCATGCCAAAGATCTGTGGCGGGCAGCTATCTGTGCCACACCCGCTTTTGTATTGGCTCACCATAATCTGATTGGCGATGCACTGGTCACTGGCTATCCCGGCACTGAAGGTCAACTGCCGGCGGCGCAGGTACGTAAAGATCGCGTTGTCGTCGATAAGCCGAATAAACTGATCACCAGTCAGGGGCCGGCAACCAGTATTGATTTCGCACTGGCAATTGTTGCCGCGCTGCAAGGCCGGGAAACTGCCGATAAAGTACGCAAGGATATGCTGGCCTAGGCAATGGCATATTCTGCCGGATGGCGGCAGGTTACCGACTCATAAGTCGACTGTGCGCCGCAAGGATGCGGCGCTCAAGCCTCCATGGATGGATTTACGGCGTGTCAGCGTTGAGTCAGTGACCAGAGCCTTTACGCCGAATTAACTATTCTCCTAGCGCGAACATGTTTTTAATCCAGTCGACCGGTGTACTACTGCAACCCTCCGCCGGTGGTAATTTATCGCTACGGGCCGGTAACATTAGTGCACCGCCACAACCACTAGCAACAGGTTTACCGCTCAGGTTGAAGTTGACCATAGAGATCCCCTGCGGCACCGGTAATTTCAGCGAATTCACACCACGGCGAGTCATATAGTCACTGAACAGCGGCAATGCACCATTGGCGCCGGTCAAACCAGCCGGCTTATTGTCATCCCGTCCGACCCAGACCGTAACCACCTCATCGTTATCCATGCCCGTAAACCATGCATCACGCAGGTTATCCGTGGAACCTGTTTTACCCGCCAGCACAGCATTCGGGAATTTCGCCGCCAGACTGCGCGCAGTCCCCAGACTGGCGACCTTCGTCATCGCGAACAGCGTCAGATATGCTGACTGACTGCTTAAACGACGTTCAGCTTTTTCAGCACGCTGATAAATGACTTTGTCACTGTTATCCTGAATCGTCCGGATAGCGGTCAGCGGCTGATATAACCCTTCTGTCGCCAACGTCAAATACGCCTGATTCACCTCATACGGAGAAAGTTCCAGTATCCCCAGAAACAGTGACGGGAAGAGCGGGATATCCTGCGTCACCCCCATCTTTTTCAGGGTTTCCGCTACCGCAGGGACCCCCACCGCCATACCTAAACGAACCGTCGGCACATTCAGTGAATTCGCCATGGCAGCATATAACGGCACATTGCCACGATAGGTCTTATCGTAGTTTTGCGGTGCCCAGGTTTTGCCGCCCTGATTACGTAACTGCAGCGGTTCATCCTTCAGTGGCGTTGCCAGCTGATAGCCCTGATCAAGTGCGGTCAGATACACCGCAGGTTTAACCTGTGAACCGATAGGGCGACGCGCATCCAGCGCACGGTTTAAACCGGCATAACTGGTGTCACGTCCACCGACAAGCGCAGAGACTTCACCGGAATGACGATTGGTTACCACCATCGCACCCTGCAGTGATTTCCGGTTCAGACGTTTTTCGATACTGTTCAGCTGGGAAGAAACGGACTCTTCCGCCGCCTGTTGTGCGACCGGATCAAGACTGGTGAAAATTTTCAGACCAGACTGTTCAAGGAAACCGGCACCGAAACGCTGGCGCAGTTCACGGCGCAGCAGATTCATAAAGGCCGGCGTGCGGCCATAGGTCATCTGCCCGCGTTCAATCAAACCTAACGGACGTGCGGCATAACTCTGGAACTGCTCCGGTGTCAGCTGATTATTTTCCAGCATCAGTCGCAGGATCATGTCACGTCGCTGCTGTGCCCGTTCCGGATAACGCCATGGGTCATAATAAGAAGGACCGCGAACCATAGTAACCAGCAAGGCCATCTGATCCGGTTCCAGCTCATTGAGTGGCATACCGAAATAGAAATACGACGCCAGCCCGAAACCATATACACCTTGCGCAAAATTCTGACCGAGATAGATCTCGTTCATATAGGTTTCAAGGATCTGGTTTTTGTCATAGCGATAATCAATGATCACCGCCATGTACGCTTCCTGCACTTTACGCCAGATGCTGCGTTCACGGGTCAGGAAGTAGTTTTTAGCCAGCTGCTGTGTGAGCGTACTGCCACCCTGTACCGTATGACCAGCCCGCAGGTTGGCCAGAAAGGCACGGCCAATCGAAAGTAACGACACACCGCCGTGGTTATAAAAATCACGGTCTTCCACCTGCAGCAGCATATTGGCAAACGACTGCGGTACCTGATTGATCCGCAGCAGAATACGGTCTTCGATCTCTTCACCACTCAGGCGATCCAGCAGCACCGGATCCATGCGTATATAACCGAGCTCACGCTGGTTATCCGCATTCTTGATATTCGCCAGACGTTGTCCGCTGAAGGTCAGCAGTAATGGCCGTGCTTTTTCTGTACCATCGGCAAAATTAAACGACCGCCGGATAACCACCATCCGCTGGCCATTCACCGCATACTGCCCCGGTCCTTTCGGATTGCTGCTTTCGCGGTAATTCAGCAGTTTCAGCTCATGCAACATCTGCTGCAATGACAAACGCTGGCCGGGAAACAGCTCCAGTGGCCGGCTATAGACCACGGCCGGCAACTGCCATTTCTGGCCGCTATCGAATTTACTGTGGATCAGACTGTCGAGATAGATGCCAAACAGCACCATGAAAGCGATCCCTACCAGCCCAAGTTTTATCGCCAGTCCAATCCAGCGACGCCAGTGCCAGAATGGATAAACCGGCGTACTTTTCTTTGTTGGTTTCTTAGCCACGTGAAATTTATTCCTGTTACATTAGTCGTTTAACAGTTTTGGTTGGCATAGCCTGCAGTGGATCATCAGGCCAGTAATGCTTCGGATAACGCCCTTTGCCCTCTTTTTTCACTTCGCTGTAGGCACCCTGCCAGAACGCTACCAGATCCTGTGTGATCTGTAATGGTCGTTTTGCCGGTGACAGCAACTCTATCTGCAAAGCCACTTTACCGTTAGCCACTTTCGGCGTTTCACTCTGCCCGAACATCTCCTGAATACGCACCGCTAATACCGGCGAACGGCCGGCTTCATAGCGCAGCGCGATCCGGCTGCCAGTTGGCGCGGTGAAATAGACCGGTAATAGTTCATCCAGTTTCTGCTGTTGCGGCCAGCTCAGGCAGCCACGCAAAATAGTCAGCAAGGACAGACGCTTTAACTCCTCCAGCCGTGATAAACCATCCAGATGCGGGAGCAGCCATTGCTCCAGTCCTGCCAGCAAAGTGACATCATCTGCCGCAGGCAACGCCAGTTCCGGCAGCCATTCTGCCGCACAGCGCCAGCGTTGTAACCATTGCTCACTGTCGGTATTCCACGGTAAACAGGACAAGCCATGCACTCGGATACCTTCCAGCAAACATTGGGCTTTCTGTTCAGCACTGAGATCGGTCAACGGCTGACGCTTTAATACAATGGCACCGAGACGAAACTGTTTTTCAGCCCGGACACGTTCTTCTTTGCTATCCCACCCCAGATATGTCTCTTCACGGAACAGCTGTGGCTCGGTTTTTTCTAATGTGGTGATATCCAGCGGTTCCGCTGTAAAAATACGTAACCCCTGATCTGTTTGCTGCAATGACACCGCCACCAGCCACTCTTTGCCCTGACAAGGATGATCCGGTACCAGATCCGCACGTTGTCCGTTGGCCAGCTGATAACGGAGCTCGCCACTTTTTCTGGCAATCCGATCCGGCCAGGCCATGGCAGTCAGGATATCGGTTTCCGCTACCGGACAGGCAGGCAATGCGCCATTCCCCTGCATGCGCTGCCACCAGCGTTGTGCGGCCGGACGCAAGCTATGACTCAGCCGCTGTAACTGAACAGAGACGGGATCATTGCCCAGCACCCGTTCCTCCTGCAGCGCCACCAGATAGCAAGCAGCGGCAAGCAAGCCCTGATGACCTTGCTGCTCCAGCACTTGCGCACCGGACAACAAATGGCCCATACGGGGTTCACAAGGCAGTAACGCTAACTGACGGCCTTTGGCTGTCAGATGGTTTTGTTCATCGAATACGTCCAGCCATTGCAGTAACTGACGTCCGGCAGCCAGCGCCGGAGCCGGTGGTTTATCCAGCAACAACAGATCTTCCGGAGCACTGCCCCACAGAGCAGCCTCCAGTAACAGGGAGGCGAGATCACTGCGCAGAATTTCCGCCGGTGATTGTTCATCCAGCCGATCCTGCTGTTCTTCGTTCCAGAGCCGGTAACAGACCCCCGGCCCCAGACGCCCGGCACGTCCGGCGCGCTGTGTAGCCGATGCTTTGGCAATCTGGCGGGTCTCCAGCCGGGTGACGCCACTTTTCAGATCAAAGCTGCTGCGCCGCTCCAGACCAGAATCAATGACGACATGAATACCTTCAATCGTCAGCGAGGTTTCCGCCACATTGGTCGTCAGTACAATTTTCCGTTTGCCTGCCGTGCAGGGCAAAATAGCGCGTTGCTGCTCAGCAAAAGGTAAGCGGCCATACAGCGGTAATACGGCAATTTCAGCCGGCAAACGTGATTGCAACCATTCTGCAAGACGATCAATCTCGCCCGCACCGGGCAGAAACACTAACAGACTGCCGTTTTCATTTTGCACGGCATCCAGCACCACCGAACCCCATTGTGGCACCAGCGGTTGCTGACGATTCACCGGCCGGTAATGATAGGAGATGGGATACGCGCGTCCGGGACAACTGAGCAACGCCGCTTCCGGCAACAGTTGCTGCAGCGGTAACCCTTCTAGCGTGGCTGACATCACCAGAATTGTCAGATCCGGACGTAATGCCGCCTGACTTTCCAGCGCAAACGCCAGTGCCGTATCTGCCTGCAGACTGCGCTCATGGAATTCATCAAAGATCAGCAAATCAATGCCGGAGAGCTCCGGATCGTGCTGCAGCATCCGCGTCAGAATACCTTCGGTGACGATCTCCAGTCGTGTGGCTTTGCTGGTTTTTTGCTCGCCGCGCACCCGGTAGCCCACCTGCTGTCCGACCGGCTCACCGAGTTGCTGCGCCAGATAAAGCGCGATATTCCGGGCTGCCAGCCGACGCGGTTCCAGCATAATGATACGGCCGGAACCAGACAGCTGTTGCAGTAAAAACAGCGGAACAACCGTAGATTTCCCCGCTCCCGGCGACGCCTGCAGGATCAGCTGGCCAGAGGTCTGACAGGCCTGCGCTATCTGCGGTAACAGCTCATGGATTGGCAGCTGGGACAAAATGATTCTCCGTTACAGTGAGTGGCAGCATTGTGCCAAAGGCGGAGCAGAAATGAAAAGCGAAAGAAAAAGAGAAAGCCCGGAGCCGGGCTTTCATTGAACGGAATATACCTGATGAATCAGAGCAAACCTTCAGCTTCCAGAGCTGCATGTACGGCAGGGCGTGTAGCAACGACCTCGCGGAAACGTTCGAGATGCGGCCACTTTTTAAGCGGAATATTCATATGACCAAACCAGCCGGTGACAACAAACAGATAAATATCAGCCACACTGAACTCGGTTCCCAGCAGATAGCGACCTGTCGACAGGGTATGCTCCACTGTATCCAGACGGGCAGAGAGACGTTCAATGATCGGTTTGCGCTGTTCTTCCGTGATGGCCGGAGAAAACAATGGTGAACAGGTTTTATGCAGCTCGGTAGCGATAAAATTCAGCCAGCCGATACCCCGGTAGCGGGCGATGCCTTCAGTCGGTAACAATCCTGCGGCCGGTGCGTGATCAGCAATAAACTGCATGATCGCCGGCCCTTCCGTGAGCACGTCACCATTATCGAGTTGTAAGGCCGGCACATACCCCTGTGGATTGATCTGACGATAATCTTCGCCGGAAGCGGTGACCTTCTTGCGTAAATCGACTCTCTCTAACTGAAAATCCAGACCGGCTTCGCGTAATGCAATATGGGAAGCCTGAGAACAGGCACCAGGAGCGTAATACAATTTCATTGAATCTCCTTAATGGAAGGCAAATTACCCCAACACTGCCGATAATGAAATGGTTAGCTTCCGGCGTCAATCACTGCACGAATCACGGTACCGACTTTGATTATCTAAATACGGATCTGTCATAACGAGGATGCATCTATTAGTAAAAATGATTATATTTAGTCAATTAATCCAAAAAAATGATAACAGTATGAATATTACCTTACGACAATTAGAGGTCTTTCTGGCCGTTATCGACACGCAATCCACCACCCGGGGCGCAGAAAAACTCGCGTTATCGCAGTCAGCCGTCAGCAGCGCTCTGGCCGATCTTGAAAATCAGTTAGGTGTGCAGTTGTTTGAACGTGCCGGTAAGCGACTGATAGTTAATGAGAATGCCCGATTACTGTTTCCCCGTGCACAGGCACTGCTGGAACAGGCGCAGGAACTGGAAAACCTGTTTTCTGACGGACGGAGCATACTGCGGATCGGTGCCAGTACGACGATCGGCAACTATCTGCTACCCGCCGTAATCGCACGTTATCGCGAAAAGTTTCCCGGCATACAGTTGGAACTACGCGTGGCCAACAGTGCCGATATTGCAGAGGCCGTGGCAAATTTTAACGTAGACATTGGTTTTATCGAAGGCCCCTGCCACCGGATGGATCTGGAGAGTCAGCTCTGGCGACAGGATGAAATGCTGTTGTTTTGTGCCGCCCATCATCCACTGGCCGGAAAAACGGTCAGCGCAGAAGAACTGGCTGCATGTCAGTGGATTTTACGTGAAAGCGGCTCCGGTACACGCGAAGTCGTGGAACAGCTCTTGCTGCCACAACTGCACCAGTTAAATCTGGTCATGGAACTGGGTAACTCCGAAGCAATCAAACACGCAGTCAGCCATAGTCTGACGGTCAGCTGCTTATCCAGCGTCGTCATTTCCGAACAGCTGGACAGTGGTCGTCTGGCCACACTGCAACTGAAAGGCATGGACAGAATGATGCGGCCGCTCTATCTGATCCGGCACAAACAGAAACACATCTCGCGCAGTCTGAAAGTGTTTCTGGAAGTGGAACAGCAGGTAGCCGCGGAATTAAAGTCCTAACGCATACCGCAGCGCTTTTTGTTTCAGCCAGCCGGCATTTTCAGCGGCCAGCAGCGCGATATTGCGCAGTACTTTAACTGGCGTGTGCTGCAGGCTGAAACCGGCATAAAACAGATCCATCGCTGACTGCATGAGGGTGTTATCACACAGGCGCGCACGCTCATACTGCTTCAGATGTTCAACGCTGAACGATTGCTGTTTTTGCTGTGCTGTCTGCCACAGATTGACCAGACAGGCGACATCCTTAAAGCCTAAGTTCACCCCCTGTCCGGCCAGAGGATGAATCGTATGTGCCGCATCGCCCAGCAAGATCACCCGTCCCTGATAATACTGCTGTGCATGCCGGCGCGTCAGCGGAAAACTGCCGCTGTGCGTGACCTTGCAAGCCGGTAGCTGCTCCGGAAAATGGCGCTTAACTTCCTTATCCAGCAACGCCGGTGGCATCGCCGCCAACTGGGCTATCCGCGCCGGTTTGTCATACCACACCAGTGACGCTTTGTTACCAGCTAACGGCAAAAAGGCCCGGGGACCATCCGGATAAAACTGTTGCCAGGTAATAGCCGGAGCCTCATCGTCTAAATCGACATTGATCAGCAAACAATCCTGACGATAGTCCCAGCGGTTGATGCCGATTTTTGCCAGAGTGCGAAGTTTGGAATTAGCTCCGTCTGCCGCCAGCAGCCAGGATGCCGTAATAATCCGGCCATCACTCAGTGTGATAGCGGCATTCGTCTCACTTTGTGACAACGCCGTGACTTGTGCCGGACAAAACAGCTGCACATTCGGTAACGACTGCAATTTCTGCCACAACGCCAGCTGGATCAGCCGGTTCTCAACAATAAACCCCAGTTCGGAGACACCCGCTTCTTCTGCTCTGAAGTGGGTTTCCAGTCCGGGCACTTCCCAGGTAGCCAGTTCCGTATACGCGCGCAGACGCATCGTGGTGACCGCCTCCCAGACCTCTGCCTGCTGCAATACTCTCACCGATGCCGGACTGATCGCCGATACCCGCAAATCCATCGCCTGATCCGGGGCATAGCTTTCCGGCTCCGCCTGCTCAACCACTGCTATCCGCCAGCCTTGCTGTGCCAGTAAACAGGCGGCAGCCGCGCCGACCATGCCACCACCAACCACCGTGATATCGAAATGCGTTTTATTCTGTTCCACGCGTAACCCTGTCTTTAAAGACGTCATAACCTATCTTAACGATAACCTTAGATAACGTCATGGGATAACACTGACCTTCCGGCGCGATATCTGCTAACATGCGCGGCAATTTCGCTTTCTGTTTTGCTCCGGTTTTTTCACCATGAAAGATCAATTGTTCGCCGCCCCTATCGATCAGCTGGGCGATTTTTGCTTTGACGAAAAAGTCGTCGAAGTCTTCCCCGATATGATCCAGCGCTCCGTGCCGGGCTATTCCAATATTTTATCCGCCATCGGCATGATGACCGCCCGCTTCGCACAACCCGGTTCCAATCTGTATGACCTGGGCTGTTCACTCGGTGCCGCCACCCAGATGATGCGGCGCAATGTGCCACACACCGATTGCCAGATCATCGGTATTGATAATTCAGCGCCGATGGTAGAACGCTGCCGTCAGCATCTGGCGGCCTACAAAAGTAGCGTGTCAGTTGAAATACGCCAGGATGACATTCAGAACGTTGCTATCGAAAATGCATCGGTGGTCGTGCTGAACTTTACCCTGCAATTTATTGAACCGGCAGAACGGCTGACACTGCTGAAACGTATTTATAACGGATTACGTCCGGGCGGAATTCTGATCCTGAGTGAGAAATTCCGTTTCGAAGATGCCGAAGTCAGCGACCTGCTGGTTGAACTGCATCTCGATTTCAAACGTGCCAATGGTTACAGCGAACTGGAAATCAGCCAGAAACGGACCATGCTGGAAAACGTACTGCGTGCCGACAGCATTGAATTGCATAAACAGCGCCTGCAACAGGCCGGATTTGAACATATCGATCTCTGGTTCCAATGCTTTAATTTCGGTTCCATCGTCGCCATCAAAGATAAGGAAGCAAACGCATGATCGATTTTGCCTCTTTCTATCAGGTGATTGCCAAAAGCCGCCTCAGCCACTGGCTGCACACCCTGCCAGCACAATTGAATGCCTGGGAAAACAGTGAACGGCATGGCAACCTGCCGAAATGGCAGCGGGTACTGACCAAACTGGAACATTACCAAAGCAGCCATGTTAATTTGAGTGATCGGGTAGAAATCGGTCAGCCGGGCGAAATCAGCGCTGGCGAAACCAGAAAACTGGAAAACCTGCTGCAGCATTTCCATCCATGGCGCAAAGGCCCGTTCTACCTGTTCGGCATTCACATTGATACCGAATGGCGTTCTGACTGGAAATGGGATCGCGTGCTGCCGCATATCAGTCCACTCAAAGACCGTTATGTGCTGGATGTCGGTTGTGGCAGTGGCTATCACCTGTGGCGTATGCGCGGTGAAGGCGCAGAACTGGCTGTTGGGATCGACCCGGCTGCATTGTTTCTTTGTCAGTTCACCGCAGTGAAACAATTAGGTGGTAATGATCCGCAGGTTCATTTTTTACCATTGGGTATTCAGGAACTGCCGCCACTGCGCGCATTTGATACGGTGTTTTCGATGGGCGTGCTGTATCACCGCCGTTCTCCGATCGATCATATCTATCAGTTAAAAGATCAGCTGCGCGATGGCGGTGAACTGGTGCTGGAAACCCTGATTGTCGATGGTGATGAAAACACGGTTCTGGTACCGGACGATCGCTATGCACAGATGAACAATGTCTGGTTCCTGCCATCGCCGGCGGCCATGATCAAGTGGCTGAAAAAATGCGGTTTTCAGGATGTACGTATGGTGGATGAAGATGTCACGACCACTGATGAACAACGTAAAACCGAGTGGATGCAAAATGATTCTCTTGCGCAATACCTGATGCCGGATGATCCAACCCGCACCATTGAAGGCTATCCGGCCCCGAAACGCGCCGTTTTTGTTGCGACCAGAGGCTCAGAGGACTAGTCCCCTGATCGTTATCTGATATAAACTTACAGCAAATTTTTGTTAACCAGATCGAACCTATACCATGATTACAAAAGCGTTACCGGGTTTAGCCCTGCTCACCATGAGTCTGTTTTCTGGATATGTGTTAGCTGATGAAGCTAGCAGCGCCAGTTGTGAAGCTGCCGTACAACAACTATTAAAACAACAAGCTGAAACGAATAACCAGCTGAATACCCGTTTGAGCATCCTGCTTGATCAGCAAGGGCACAGTGCTAAACAACTGAACGACATTAAAAATCTGCAACAGCAGCTTGGTAAACAGGTAACCCCTCCGGCACAGCCTCCGGTTTTCAAAAAATCATCGAAAAAAGACGCCTCTAATTTATGTATTCCGGCAGAACCGGGCAAAACCACACCTGATGGCAAAATGATCCTCGGTGAAACGGAATGGATTTACGTTGAAGAAGCCAACGGCAACTTTATGAGCCGTGTGGATACCGGTGCTACCACCTCCTCTATCAGCGCACAGGACGTCACCGTATTTGAACGTGAAGGTCGCCGCTGGGTTAAATTCGTAATGCCGGTTGATGGCGGACAGGAAGTGCATGTTGAAGCACCTTTCGTTAAATATATCCGTATCCGTCAGGCCAACGGGATGGAAGACCGTCCGATTGTCCGCATGACTATCCGTCTGGGAAGCGTCATCGAAAAAGCCGATTTCAGCTTGACCGATCGTTCCAATATGGATTTTCCGGTACTGTTAGGTCGTGAATTCATTAAAGATGTGGCCGTGGTAGACGTAGCCCGTGAAAATGTACAGGGTAAGTCAAAAGTAGAAGGTGCGGTTCAGGCATCGGAACAACAAAAAACCAGCAAAACGGTTACTAACGGTAAAAATGGCAAAAAAGAAACCTCTGCACCTGCTCAGGAATCCAAAACCATAAAGAAAGTACCAGTTAAAGATGAAACCAAGCCAGCAGTACAACCCACTGCTGATTTGGCAAAACCAGTCAAACAAGAAGTAAAAACCGCCACCCCGGCAGATGTAGAGCCTGTTAAGACAGGTTCCGCGGCCGAGGCAACTTCAGATAATAACAAGGATAAGTAGTCATTATCATGGTCTCACGCCGCCCGTTTTATATCGTAGTTGCGTTGCTCTATATCCTGGGCATCGCACTAGTTGTGTACCGTCATGTTGCGTTTGATGTTCCTATGTGGCCGGGAGAATATCGCAACGTCTGGTCTGCCGAAGCAAAAGTCGAATTTGATGCGAATGGCGGTCCGGTCATGGCATCGCTGGCATTGCCTGATACCCAGGAAGGCTTCACGCATGTTGACGAAAATGCCGCCAGCCCGGGATATGGTCTTTCTTTCATTACCAAAGACGGAGTAACCCGTGCCGAATGGTCGATCAGCAGTGCGACCGGTCATCAGGAGCTTTACTATCGTACCGATATGCTGAGCGACCCGTATGCCAAGGCATTGCCGGTCACCATACCGACTATTGATAAATCGCTGGAAAAAGAGCCGATTGCTTCCGCGATTAATCAGATCCTAGCTTCAGCAAAAACCCGTTCCGCCGATGCATTTACGCTGACTCGCGAAATTCTTAAAGAATTCAAGAATCAGGAACAGAATGCGGCGCTGCTGGCCAAATATAAAAAACCGGCTTATCTGCTGGTGGAAATTCTGAATCAGGCTGACATTCCGGCCCGTGTGGTACGCGCTCTGAACCTGGAAGACGGGCGTCGTCGTCAGCGGGTAATTGATTATGTTCAGGTCTTTAACGGCGACAAATACGATCTGTTCGATCCGAATACCGGGGTGCAGGGTCGTCCGGAAAATCTGCTGCTGTGGGAATACAACACCACTCCGCTGCTGGATGTGGCTGGTGCCAGTAACTCTCAGGTAACGTTCTCGGTTATCAAGAAGCTGGTACCTGTCAACAAAGCGCTGCAGGCAAAATTTGAACATACAGATATGCTGAACTTCTCGGTAGATATGCTGCCGGTAGAAGAGCAATCACTGTTCAAAGGCATCCTGCTGATCCCGATTGGGGTGATGGTTGTGGTGTTCCTGCGTGTCATCTGCGGTCTGAAAACCTCTGGTACCTTTATGCCGGTATTGATCGCGGTTGCGTTCCTGCAGACTCAATTACTCACTGGTCTGGTTGGATTCCTCAGTATTGTCGGGGTCGGTCTGGTCATCCGTTCATGGCTGTCGAAACTCAACCTGCTGCTGGTCGCCCGTATATCAGCCATCATCATTACCGTTATCTGCATCATCGGCGGTTTGTCAGTGCTGACCTATAAACTGGGTATCACGCAGGGTATGCGGATCACCTTCTTCCCGATGATTATTCTCTCCTGGACTATCGAACGTATGTCGATCCTGTGGGAAGAAGAAGGTCCGAAAGAAGTCGTCAAGCAAGGTGGTGGCTCACTGCTGGTAGCCGTAATCGCTTATCTGGCGATGAGCAGTGGTATGGTTCAGCATCTGACCTTCAATTTCCTCGGGTTGCAGCTGATCATTATGGCAACCGTGTTGGTGATGGGTAACTACACCGGCTATCGTCTGTCTGAGCTGAAACGGTTCAAACCGTTAGCTGACGAACTGCATAAGAAGTAATGCCATGTGGCTTTTAGAGAAGTACACCTCACCCTTTAAGCTGGCTCAGCTCGGCATCATGGGCATGAATCAGCGAAACGTAAGTTATATCGGGCGCTATAATCCGCGCTCGCTATATCCGTTAGTCGATAACAAGCTGAAAACCAAACGCATTGCGGTTGATGCGGGTGTTACGGTGCCGAAACTGATCGGCACCATACAACATCAGCATGAAGTGACCAAGATTGCCGAGATGGTTAAGGATTGGCCGGGATTTTGTATCAAACCGGCACGGGGTTCCGGTGGTAAAGGGATCCTGGTCATCATGCGCCATGCAGATGGCCTGTATTACAAACCGAATGGCAGTGGCTGCACCGCAAACGATCTGGAACGTCATATCACGAACATTCTGGCCGGGCTGTTCTCGCTGGGCGGTAAACCCGACTTCGTACTGGTGGAAGATCTGATCCAGTTTGATGACGTGTTTGACGGTTACTCCTATGAAGGCGTTCCGGATACCCGCGTGATCATCTTCAAAGGTTTTCCGGTGATGGCCATGATGCGTCTCTCGACGGCATCATCAGACGGTAAAGCGAACCTGCACCAGGGCGCCGTCGGTGTCGGTATCTGCCTGCGTACGGGTAAAGCTCTCCGTGCGGTGCAGTACAATGCCCCGATGCGTTATCATCCGGATACCGGCCGCGATCTGTATGAACTGCAGGTTCCGCACTGGGAAAAGCTGCTGAACCTCTCCGCCGCTTGTTACGAGATGTCAGGTCTGGGCTATATCGGTACTGATATCGTGCTGGATAAAAAACGTGGTCCACTGTTGCTGGAACTGAATGCCCGTCCGGGACTTTCGATCCAGATCGCTAACGGCGCCGGCTTATTGCCCCGCCTGCGGAAAGTCGAAAAGATGACTGAGAGTGAGATCAAGAAAATGTCTGTGGCAGAACGGGTAAAATTCGCCATGGATAACTTCGGCGTTTTTTAAACACCGGGTTTACATTTCAAATAATTGGAAGTGAGGCAGCTCTGATGAGCTGCCTTTATTTTATAGACTATTCTTTGAGACGGTATAAGCGGGGCAAATCAGCAGATACCGGCTGATAGGCTTCGTTGATGTAATTGTAATAAGCAATAAATGACGGCGTGCTGTCTCTGTCTTTACCACCCAGCACCTTCTCCATCCGCGTCAGTTTTACGATGATGAATTTGGGTTTATTCCGTTTCAGATCATCCATCATCCGGGCCCGGACATCATACGGCGGCGTCACGTTATCAAAGAACAGATAAGCCGATGCCGGACGACGCTCAGTCCAGACATAATATTGCGGAATAATGCCATCCACCCAAATCAGGTCATCATAGCTGGTGTTTGCGTTGATATGTTCCACCATCTGTTCTGACACCTCATCAAACGGGCGCCCTTTGGTCAGCCCGCGCTCCAGCGGTAACAGCACCATCAGCACAGACAGTACGACGAGCAATGACATCGCCGGCAGATATAACCGGTGGCTTCGGGTCACCAACCAGATCCCCACCAGAATAGCCGTCGTAATGACGCTTGCTGTCAGACTGACCAGCAACTCATATGTGAGTTTCGGCATCGGTGATTCAAAGCGTGACCAGGTAAAGATGATGTGCTGTGCCAGCAAATAACCGACCACCAGCAACAGCGTTAAAATACCGGCCCGTTGTATATGACGGCAGCCTATCTGTCCTGTCAACCCACCACTGCGCGCAGCCTGAATAACAACAGGCAGCATCAGTATTGCGGAGGTAAAGAACAGAATTTCGTAATGTTCATAGGTGTGACCAGAAACGGAGTTTGCCACAATTCCCATGACGATTCCGGTCAGTTGGGTTGCCAGCAAGATGCCCCATGGACGGGTATTATCAGCTGAGCGCTGTTGTTGCCAGACAACGGCAATAAACGCCGGCAACAATAACAGCAGACCGGTTCTGGCCAGGCCGAGGAAACCCACCATCAGTGAGTGACCGCTGCCGTAGCTGCTGCCGAA
Organism: Tolumonas auensis DSM 9187; assembly: GCF_000023065.1. NCBI lineage: Bacteria > Pseudomonadati > Pseudomonadota > Gammaproteobacteria > Aeromonadales > Aeromonadaceae > Tolumonas > Tolumonas auensis. The sequence continues at coordinate 853,904 of NC_012691.1, read as the reverse complement.
GAAAATGCCGAATGAATAGAACCAGAAATCACTCAGCACACCATGCCAGACAAAATAAGCCAGCAGTGGCAGAGCAATCACCAGTAAACCGGCAACCCCGCTGATCGTCAGCTTAAGCGCATCCTGCCAGCGACGCTGCCATGCCCAGTAAACAAACAGTGCCAGATAGTAACCACACCACATCGCTGCGTTATTCATGCGCAACATGGCAATCAGCCCGAATGTCACCGCCGGAATGACTGCATCCTGCCAGCGGAAACGTTCTGCCAGCAACATCCGCACAAAATGATACTGCGCGATTAATCCCAGACAGAAAGTGTAATCCTCTGTCATGTTGCCGTAGTAATAACGATAGGCATACAGGAATAACCAGGCCAGCATACCGGCAAGCCGGCTTAAGGGCGCAATCCCCCACAGGGCAAGGGTGCGGTATAACGCGTTGAGCCCCCAGATCAGCAGTACTGTTTCCAGCAGCCAGATCCCCTGAAAACCGCCGATGGCATAACCAATCGCATCCAGCAGGAAGATGACCGGCCCCTTAATATCGATCATGTCGCGATAGAGCACAGCTCCGTCCGCCCACATCTTGCCCATGGTAGCAAACAGCGAGGCGTCATAAGCCGGCGCCATACCGTAAAGCAGCGGGTTCTGCAGCGCAAATAACAGACCAAGCAAAGTGGGCAGTAACCAGGCCTGCCAGTTATATACTTTATCTTTCTGCTGCAGCGTGTTTTCTGCAGCCAGCAGACTATCACTCCAGTCCGCGAGATATTGGCTGACTTGCTGCCAGCGTTGCATCAATTGCGTCTTCATCATTCCACCCGGTGGTTATTATTCTGTTTGCTGACGGGTCAGCCAGACCGACTCAATACGATGAGCCCGGATATCAGTCACAGTAAGCTGCCAGCCTTCATACTCGATGACTTCATCGGTAGTTGGCAGGCGTTGCAGCCACTCCAGCAACCAGCCAGCCAGCGTATGATAATGCTCCGTTGCTGCGGCAGGAAATGCCAGTTCCCGCTGCAAATCACTCAGCAGCATGTCACCACTGACACGAAAGCTGCCCGGCGCCAGCATGACATATTCAGACTCTTCTTCGCCTGTTTCCGGCAGCTTACCGGCAATTTCTTCCATAATGTCACGGATAGAAACCAGCCCTTCAAAGTTACCAAACTCATCAACCACAAAGGCCAGATAAGTCTTGGCCTGACGGAACTGTTCCAGTGCATTCAACACCGAAATAGTTTCCGGCAGACATAATGCCGGCTGAATCAGCGAGTCCATATGCAGACTCTTATCTTCCAGCAGCTGAGCAAGTACATCCCGCTTACGAATAATTCCCAGCGGGGCATCACGATTGTTATCGCGGGTGACCACCAGTCTGGAGTGCGGGGTTTGAGCCAGAAGTTGCAAGGCTTCTTGCTGCGGCGCTGTCAGATCCAGCATGTCAATATCACGGCGTACCGTCATTACTGCCCGGATAGGCAACGACGAAAGCTGTAATACCCGGGACACCATATCTTTTTCTTCTTCGCTGAAGACGGCGACCTGCGACTGCGGCACTTTGACTGATTCATCATCGCGATGCTGCGGCATTTCCTGCTTAACACCGAGCAGACTCATCACCATCTCAGCGGTACGCTCGCGGCGACGCAGTTTTCCCTTAAACAGTTTTTCCTGATTCGCACGGGCCAGCTGATTAAAGAACTCGATCAGGATAGAGAAACCAATTGCGACATAGAGGTAACCTTTCGGTACATGGAAACCCAAACCATCCGCCATCAGGCTGAAACCGATCATCAGCAGGAAACCAAGACACAGGATCACTAATGTCGGATGACGATTGATAAACAACGTCAGTGGTTTGCTGGCCCACATCATGATCAGAATGGCGATCGATACCGCAATCATCATCACCGTCAGATGATCGGACATACCGACGGCGGTGATCACGGCATCCAGTGAGAATACCGCATCCAGCACGACGATCTGTGTCACGACAACCCAGAAGCCCAGATAGACTTTTTTCTGTTCATCACTGTGTAAGGCACCTTCTATTCGCCCATGCAATTCACGGGTTGCCTTAAACAGCAAAAAGAAACCACCGGTCAGCAGGATCAGATCCCGGCCGGAAAGTGGTAATGACCAAAGAGTGAATAGCGGCTGCGTAAAACTGACCAGATGCGACAGACTGGCCAGCAGACCAAAACGCATCAACAACGCCAGTGCCAAACCATAGTAACGGGCGCGGTCACGTTGTTCAGGCGGCAGTTTTTCTGCCAATATGGCGATAAAAAGCAGGTTGTCGATGCCGAGAATTATTTCCAGTACAACCAGTGTCAGTAAACCCAGCCATGCGGTGGGATCGACCATCCATTCAAACATTTTGCTCCTCCGGATCAACAGAGTAAGCATTCTGTTTTACAGGCAAATGATCAATATCTGACATTATTTCAGCCTTTGTGGCTGAAGCTTCTGAATAATGGGAAAGAAAATTTAAAACGCGGAAATTAGCTGAATAGTAGTCAGAGTGGCGACTGCTATCGTCCATATAGGGCCTCATTGGTTAACCAGACGGCACTAGCGTATTGATAGAACAGGCTTGGGTCAAGCAAGAGAAGGAGCATCCACTGACGGATGCTCCAAAATATGCGTTAAATCAGATCATATTGCTCAGAATCAGGGTGCCAGCCAGTCCGCAAACCGCAATCAGGGTTTCCAGAATTGACCAGGATTTGAAAGTTTCCGGAATTGACAGGTTGAAATACTCTTTGAAGATCCAGAATCCCGGATCGTTTACATGAGAGAAAATCACACTGCCCGCACCGGTTGCAATCACCATCAGTTCAGGGCTGACACCGGTGGTCGCAATGATTGGTGCCACAATACCGGCTGTAGTCATGGCTGCAACCGTTGCAGAACCCAACGCCAGACGTAATGCCGAAGCAACACCCCATGCCAGCACCAGCGGCGAAATACCACTGCCATTCATCATCCCGGCAATGTATTTATCCACACCACTATCAACCAGCACTTGTTTGAACGCACCACCGCCGCCGATGATCAGGATAATCATCGCAATGGCACTGATTGATTCAGCAATCGTACCCATGACCTCTTTCATCTCTTTGCCACGTTGCAGGCCAAAAGTGAAGATAGCAACCAATACTGACAACATGGTCGCAATGACCGGGTCACCGAAAAAGCCGGTATATCCCAGAATTGCTGAACCAGCCGGCAGTGTCATTTTAGCAATTGCCTGAACAGCCATCAGAATAACCGGGATCAGTGCAGTGAATACGCTCACACCAAAACCAGGCATTTCTTCTTCTGTGAATACTTTCGGGTTATATAAACCAGCAGGGATTGGTTTATCCATTTTCTTTAATGTCATCGCAAACAGCGGACCGGAGATAATCACGGTCGGAACTGCCAGAATGATACCGTACAGCAGGGTTTTACCCATATCAGCGCCATAAATACCGGCAATCGCGGTTGGGCCAGGATGTGGTGGCAAGAAGCCGTGCGTTACGGATAGTGCCGCTGCCATCGGGACACCGATATACAGCAGTGGAATACGTGCTGATGCCGCGATGGTAAATACCAGTGGGATCATCAGAACAAAGCCAACTTCATAGAACAGTGCGAAACCCACCACAAAGCCGGTAATCACCACTGCCCACTGAATCCGCTTAACACCAAACAAGGCAATCAATGTGGTCGCTATACGTTGCGCACCACCACAGTCAGCCATCAATTTACCCAGCATGGCACCAAATGCCAGAACCAGTGCCAGACTACCTAACGTGCCACCCACACCGGCTTTCACCGATTTCATCACGTCCGCAATAGGCATGCCTTCCATCAAACCAACGGCCAGAGCAACCAGGATCAATGACAAAAAGCCATTCAATTTAAAACGCAACATCAACAAGAGCAGCAGTGCCACCCCAACAGCAACAATAATTAACGGCATGATTGAACTCCTGTAAAAGCGCTGGACACACACACTGAAAATGAGCTCAGGATGCACGGTGGCGGCGATATTGGCATAATGACGGTCTCTGCAAACATAGTTGTCTCTCGTATTGGTGATGGTTCATTTTGAATTTGTGGCGCGCTTCACAAATCAACTTGTTACCGGTAACATGATACCGGTAACATGCTAAGGTACAAGCCATCATCCACGTGCAATTATCAAATTTGAGACTGAGGTCAAATTATGGCAGGACATAGCATCATCCTGATGGGAGTATCTGGTTGCGGTAAATCATCTGTAGGCGCCGCTTTGAGTAGAGCATTAAACGCCAAGTTTATTGATGGTGACGATCTGCATCCCCGCGCCAATATACAAAAGATGGCTGGCGGTTCACCGCTGAATGATGACGACCGGGCACCATGGCTGGAACGTCTTAGTGATGCGGCTTATAGCCTGTGCCACAAAAACGAAACCGGCATCATTGTCTGTTCAGCACTGAAACGCCGTTATCGCGATCGTCTGCGTGAAGGTAATCCGACCATGCGTTTCATTTACCTTCATGGCAGCTATGAGTTGATTGAAGCCCGCATGAAAGCCCGCGCAGGTCATTTTATGCCCACCGGCTTACTAAAAAGCCAGTTTGAAGCGCTGGAAATGCCGGACGAGACAGAACCAGATGTCTTACACGTCAGTATTGATGGCGATTTAACCACTGTGGTCAACCGTTGCGTGGCCGCATTACAAGGGGAATTAACATGCACCCAGTGATTCAGCAGGTAACAGAACGCATTCGCGAACGTAGCGCTGCCTTACGTGCAGACTATGTCGCACGTATGCAGGCACAAGCCGCAGCCGGACGGCCACGCGGCACTCTGGCCTGTGGCAATCTGGCGCATGTGCTGGCAGCCTGCTCACATGCTCAGAAAAACACACTGATGGACATGACCCGCGTCAACGTCGCTATCGTTACTGCTTATAACGATATGCTGAGTGCCCATCAGCCTTATCAGCAATATCCTGATCAAATAAAAGCAGTGCTGGCGGCAGAAGGTCACAGTGCGCAGGTCGCCGGTGGCGTTCCGGCCATGTGTGATGGCGTCACACAGGGTCAGGCCGGTATGGATCTGTCGCTGTTTTCCCGTGATGTGATTGCACAGTCCACGGCTGTTTCCCTGAGCCACAATGCGTTTGATGCAACACTGCTGCTGGGGATCTGTGACAAAATCGCACCCGGTCAGCTGATTGGCGCGCTCTCTTTCGGACATCTGCCAACCGCATTTGTACCAGCCGGACCGATGAGCACGGGTATCAGTAATGATGAGAAAGTGCGGATCCGTCAGAAATACGCAGCCGGCGAATTAGGTAAAGACGCACTGCTGGAAATGGAAAATCAGGCTTATCACAGCCCGGGTACCTGTACTTTCTACGGTACCGCCAACACCAATCAGCTAGTGTTTGAAGCAATGGGGCTGATGCTGCCGGGTTCTGCGTTTGTGTCACCGGACTCTGAATTACGGCATGCACTGACCAATGAAGTAGCCGCGCTGCTGCCAAGTCTGGTTTCCGGCTCAACCAACTATCGTCCGCTGTATCAGCTGGTGGATGAAAAATCACTGGTGAATGGTCTGGTTGCACTGCTGGCTTCCGGTGGCAGTACCAACCATACCATGCACATGGTCGCTGTCGCCCGTGCCGCTGGTCTGATTCTGACGTGGGATGATTTCCGCGATCTGTCCGATGCCGTACCTTTGCTGGCGAAAGTGTATCCGAACGGCCCGGCTGATATTAACGCCTTCCACCAGGCTGGCGGTGTACCGCTGTTGTTACGTGGTCTGGCTAATCGTGGTCTGCTGCATATGGATGCTACCCCGCTGACTGGCAATATGCAGGACTATCTGCAACATCCGCTACTTGATAATGACAAGCTAAGCTGGCACCCCGTCACCGAGTCGAAAGATCCGGCAGTGTTATCCGACAGCGAAGCGGTCTTCAATCAGACTGGTGGCCTGAAAGTGCTTTCCGGCAACCTGGGTCGCTGTGTCATTAAAGTCAGTGCGGTCGCAGAACAGTATCACTACATCGAAGCAGACGCTGTGGTCTTCGACTCTCAGCATGATGTCGAAAAAGCCTATAAAGCGGGTGAACTGAACCGTGATGCCATCATCGTCGTACGCTTTAACGGCCCGGCAGCAAACGGAATGCCGGAACTGCATAAACTGATGCCGATACTGGGTAATCTGCAAAAAGCCGGTCATAAAGTGGCGCTGGTCACTGACGGCCGTTTATCCGGCGCATCCGGCAAGATCCCTGCTGCTATCCATATCACTCCGGAAGCAGCAAAAGGCGGCCCGCTGGCACAACTGCAGACAGGAGACCGTATCCGTCTTGATGCCACTAACGGCACACTGCATGTACTTGATGATGTTCGTCCGCGTCCGCTGGCTAAAGCCAATCTGACAGCACAGCACTATGGCCTGGGCCGTGAACTGTTTGGTGCCTTCCGTCATGTGGTTACCAGTGCGGAACAAGGTGCTTCAATTTTATTTTCTGATAACGATTTTTAATGAAAGGATGACTTCAACATGAACTGGACACTTTCTCCTGCTACCGTATTCGCCGCATCACCGGTCGTACCGGTCATGGTCATTGATAATGTTGCCGATGCAGTGCCAATGGCAAAAGCATTGTCAGCGGGTGGTATTAATGTATTTGAAATCACACTGCGTACTGCCGCGGCACTGGATGCCATCCGCGCTATTCGCGAAGCGATGCCGGAAGCACTGGTAGGTGCAGGTACTATTCTGAACCCGGAACAATATGATCAGGCGGTTGCGGCAGGCGCGCAATTCATCATTTCTCCGGGCTTTACCGACAAACTGCTGGCTCATGCCGCCGCAAATGCTGTGCCACTGATTCCGGGTGTGAGCACACCATCAGAAATCATGACAGCTCTGGATATGGGTTACACCCATCTGAAATTCTTCCCGGCAGAAGCCAACGGCGGCGCACCAGCGTTAGCCGCGATCTCCGCTCCGTTGCCGCAGATCAAATTCTGCCCGACTGGCGGTGTCAGTCCGAAAAACGTAGCTGCTTATCTGGCACTGAAATGTGTCGCGACTGTAGGTGGTTCCTGGATGATCCCTGCTGACAAAGTAAAAGCCGGTAATTGGGATGAAATCACCAAGCTGTCTGCTGAAGCGGTAGCGCTGATTAAAGGCTTACAAGGCTAATTAGGCCAAAGACTGCCGGAAGTAAAACGCAGACACGCGGTGAATCCATCCCTGGACGCTCGACGGCGGCATCCATGCCGCCGACGGTCTGCTAATTTACTCCCGGCAATCTTCTTTATAGCGAGCGCTAAAACCAGCCAGCGTGTCCGTGTTTTATTACCTACAGCTGGCTTTAAACAAAAAACTAAATACTCTGCCCCGCCGACAACTCAAACCCCAAATCAATAACCGGCTCGGTTAATTCAGCACCATTAATCCGCGCTAATAATTGTTCCGCCGCAACGCGTCCCATCGCTTCACGCGGTGTGATCACACTCGCCAGTTTCGGCACCATTGCCTGACCGATATCATGACCATGGAAACCTGCAATACCTATCTCTTCCGGGATCGCAATCCCCTGCCGCTGACATTCAAAAATAGCGCCAACCGCCAGGTCATCGTTAGTACAGATAATACCGTCCATATCCGGATAACGAGCCCGCGCATCCAACAGTAATCTGGCACCCAGTGAAAATGAAGATGCGGCATCTGTTGCCATACTGAGCGGTTCCAGCCCATGCGCCTGCATTGCTGCGGCATACCCCTCCATCTTCAGTCTGGTCCGCACGTCCATCCGCGCGCCGAAATAGACAATCCGGCGATAACCTTTCTGCAGCATCAATTCGGTCATCGCATAACTGGCCGCCGCGTTATCAAAGCCAACAGCTTGTTCAATCACCGGGGAACGCGAATCCATGATTTCCACCACCGGAATACCCGCCGTCTGGATCATGCGCAGCGTACGTTCTGAATGATAACTTTCAGAAAGGATCAACCCATCGACATGGTAAGAAAGCAGAGAGGCAATGCGCTCCTGTTCAACTTCCGAGCTGTAACCATAATGCGCCAGCATAGTCTGATAGCCCGCAGGCTCTGTTATCGCTTCAACACCACGGATCACTTCGGCAAATACCTGGTTAGTCAATGAAGGCAGTAATACGCCGATGGCTTTGCTTTTCGCATTCGACAGCAGATCCGGAGCACGGTTAGGTATGTAGCCCAGTTCATCCAGCGCAGCAGCAATTTTTTCCTGCGCGGCAGCAGAAACCAATGCAGGATCCTTTAAATAGCGGCTTACCGTCATTTTGGTAATACCTACGCGATCAGCAACATCCTGTAACGTGGGACGGCGGTGTTTCTGGCTCATTCTCTTCAATCCGGCATTTCAATGTTACAGTAACATAGCAAATTCCGGTGTTTGCTACCACGGGATTCAAATAAATCATCCACAGGTTGTTTTTTTGTTACAAAACATTAACAACATAAGCTTATTGTGGTTATATTGTGATCCAAAGCACAAACAACGGCCGGAACATAATATGCGACCAATAAATAATCTGATCAAAACAGCACTGGAGTGGATGCAGGATATCGGACTGGTAATCATTGCCATCGCCAGTATTTTCGCTATCGGCACAGAAGTATTATCGATGATCAGTCTGCAAAAAGTCGCGCTGGCTGACTTGTTACTGATGTTCATCTATCTGGAAGTACTGGCAATGGTGTCGATGTATCTGGAATCAGGAAAAATGCCGATCCGGATCCCACTCTATATCGCGATTGTCGCTCTGGCGCGTTATCTGATTCTGGATATGAAATCGATGGATGCCTGGCAACTGGTTGGTGTCTCTGCCAGTGCTTTCCTGATGGCGGTCACCGTTCTGGTGATACGTTATGGCCATTTGAAGTTTCCTTACGAATCTGATGGCAAAGATAAAAACTCCTGACACTGAACGATCTTCCGTTGCGGTAACCGCCAATATTCTTTCTGTCGGTTACCGCAATTAACCTGTCTATTGATAGGTTATTCCTATTAAAAGATTCCGTGTTATCAATTGGATATGCTGCTGGTTTCTGCCTACTATGTATACATAGCAAAGGCTATAACCTATAAATGATTTGAAAAATCAAATGCAACCAAGGAGCACATCATGCCACATCAACCTATTAATATTGGTATTGCTGAAAATGATCGTCTGGAGATTGCGGCCGGCCTCGCCCGCTTTCTGGCTGACAGCTACACGCTTTATCTGAAAACGCATTACTACCACTGGAACGTTACCGGTCCAATGTTCAATACATTGCATCTGATGTTTGAAACCCAGTATACCGAACTGTCACTGGCTGTTGATTTAATCGCAGAACGTATCCGTGCGCTGGGTGTTTTTGCTCCGGGGACCTACCAGGAATTTGCCAAACTGACGGTGATCCCGGAAGACAACCATGTGCCTAAAGCTCAGGATATGATTAAAAATCTGGTAGCTGGCCAGGAAGCTGTCGTACGCACCGCCCGTTCCCTGTTCCCGTTAATTGAAAAAGCCGGTGACGAAGCCTCTGCTGATCTGCTGACCCAGCGAATCCAGCTGCATGAAAAAACAGCGTGGATGCTGCGCAGCTTGCTGGAATAACAGGTAAGAAAAACGTAAACGGCCTGAATAAACCGATTCAACAGGAGTATGAATGAATCAAGCTATCTGGGCCGGATTACTGGCCAGTTTTATCGCCGGCGGGATCGGTACTGCTGCCGGCGCCGGTGGCGTTTTTATCTTCCGCCAACTCTCCGCCAGACTGGAAGATGCATTACTGAGTGTCGCAGCCGGGATCATGTTGGCTGCCACTTTTTTCTCGCTGTTATTGCCGGCACTGGAACATGCTGAAGCACTGCTCCAGTCCCGGTTTCCCGCTGTATTGCTGGTGAGTAGCGGTATATTGCTCGGGGCTGTTGGCCTGTGGTTTTTACATCAGCATCTGCCGCATGAACATTTTATTATCGGCAACGATAATCAGATGAAAACAAAAATCCGGAAAATCTGGCTGTTTATCATGGCTATCACACTGCATAACTTTCCGGAAGGTATGGCGGTAGGCGTTGCGTTTGCAGGCAGTGACCCGGCAAATGCGATCACGCTGGCAACCGGTATCGGTTTACAAAATATCCCGGAAGGATTAGCCGTAGCGGCTTCTCTGCTGTCAATCAATCATAGCCGGCTGTCCGCGTTTGTTATTGCGGCATTAACCGGTATGGTTGAACCGATTGGCGGATTAATTGGTGCATCATTAGGGATCGTTTCAGTTGCCATGCTGCCCTGTATGCTCGGACTGGCAGCGGGAGCCATGCTGTTTGTTATCAGCCATGAAATTATTCCGGAGACTCATCGGCGGGGTTATGAACATTTGGCGACGTTCTCTCTGATTGCCGGATTTATCGTGATGATGATACTGGATGCCTCTCTCGGCTAACGCAGTTTTAACTGGCACAAATTACGCAATAACCCGGTGTAATCATGTGCCAGCCTCTCTTTGTTATATTTGAATTGTTACTTTTACTGCATTTTTACTGAGATGCGACAATTCACATATCATCCGCTGGCAATTCCTTTCCCATTCATCAGAGGAATGACCTATGCCTTGCAGTTGTAAACAGAAAAAAGCGACACCATCCGATATCACTACAGATCGGTATATTACTTTTGATGGCATTGATTGTGATGGCAATGCGCGCATCTTAATGTCTTATATCCATAAACATATCGATGATCCACAAAAGACCAATAAGTTCTGGGACTATTTCAGGAAAAAGGCAGAAGGCGGGAATGGTCCGAAACCGGATGATCTGTTTCTAATCCACAGCAATCTGAATCAGATCCGGGAATTGTTTGAATTATATGAAGACAGTGAAGCGCTGGCACTGCTGGATGTTGTCGAAATAGAGTGTTGCTGAAATAACAGAGCCCCTTTACGGGGCTCTGTTTACTCATCAATTTTCGCCGTTATACAGCTCTAAATCGGCGGTGGCTTCACTCCACTCCCGATCGGCTTTGGCATCGTCATTCCGCAGGTTATTCAGGAACGCCAGGTAATCATCATTGATATCGCCGGTAATGTATTTGCCATTAAATACGGAGGTTTCAAATTGTTTGATTTCCGGGTTACATTCACGAACAGCCGCTTCAAGATCGTTCAGATCCTGGAAAATCAGGCCATCGGCACGGATCAGCTGACAGATTTCATCAACTTCGCGACCATAAGCAATCAGTTCGCTGGCTACTGGCATATCGATACCGTAGACGTTCGGGAAACGAATTTCCGGTGCTGCTGAGGCGAAGTAAACTTTCTCGGCACCCGCTTCACGCGCCATATCTACGATCTGAGCAGACGTGGTACCACGAACGATAGAGTCATCCACCAGCAGAACGCGTTTACCCTTGAATTCAGAAGAGATCGCATTCAGCTTGTTACGTACTGATTTCTTACGCTGGGTCTGACCCGGCATAATAAAGGTACGGCCGATATAGCGGTTTTTCACAAAACCCTGACGGTATGGCTTATTCAGGATCTGCGCAATTTCCAGTGCGATATCACAGGATGTTTCCGGGATCGGAATAACCACATCGATATCCAGATCTTTCCACTGACGGGCAATTTTAGCACCCAGTTTCTGTCCCATATGCACACGTGCAGCATAGACAGACACTTTGTCGATGAACGAGTCAGGACGGGCAAAATAAACGTATTCGAAGATACATGGGCAGTGATTGGCTGTAGCGCATTGCTGAGTAAACAATTCACCCGCAGAAGAGATATATACCGCTTCACCCGGTGCCACATCACGCAGGATTTCAAAACCCTGTACATCCAGAGCAACACTTTCTGAAGCTACCATGTACTCATAGCGATCAGCGCGATCTTCTGCTTTACGACGACCTAAAACCAGCGGACGAATACCATTCGGATCGCGGAATGCCAGCAGACCATGACCAATAATGACCGCAACCACCGCATACGCACCACGGATCTGTGCATGAACGCGGCTTACTGCTGCGAAAATCTCATCAGCAGAGAGATCCGTTCCTTCTGTTTTATCCAGTTCATAAGCGAATGTATTCAGCAGAACTTCGGAGTCAGAAGTGGTATTGATATGACGGCGGGTTTGTCTGGTTTGCAGATCACGCAGTTCTTTAGCGTTGGTCAGGTTACCGTTGTGAGCCAGTGCAATACCGAACGGGGAGTTAACATAAAACGGTTGTGCTTCCGCGGCACTGGAACTGCCGGCAGTCGGATAGCGCACATGACCGATACCGATATTGCCTTTCAGACGTTGCATGTGACGTGTCTCGAACACATCTTTCACAAGACCATTGGCTTTACGCTGCTTGAACGTGTTATCACTGATAGTCACGATCCCTGCGGCGTCCTGCCCGCGGTGTTGTAACACCGTCAGTGAATCATATAAGGCCTGGTTGACAGGACCTGTGCCAACAATGCCGACAATACCACACATCTCTTTTCTTCCTCGAAATGCCAATAATCACTTAATAAAACTTGATGAGTGTTTCATGAACTCAAAGAACCAGTTCACCACTACACCAAATTCTGGAATAAGTATGGATTGTTTCCACCAGATTGCATCGTGTGCACTGGTGAAAGTATCCATAAAAAACAGCAACGCACTAACAATCAATACGCCACGAATTGCACCGAAACAGACACCTAAAACCCGATCTGTTCCGGATAAACCGGTTTTGTTCACCAAGACACTGACGACATAGTTAACAATGGCACCAACGACCAGCGTTGCAACAAACAACACGGCTATCGCCATGCCATTACGAACCATGCTATCGGAAACGGAAGTGAAGAATACGGCCAGATCACCAAAAAAACGGCTGGCGACAAAGAATGCGGCAAACCAGGTGACGAGAGAAAGGGCTTCTTTGACGAAACCACGGATCAGACTGATCAGGGATGACAAACCAATCACCGCCAGAATTGCATAATCAATCCAGACCACATGAACTCCCAGTATCCACTAAACTGGCGCGCATTTTAACAGAGAGGCCATAGCATTGCTTGCAAAAAAACGGGCTGTTCACGACGACAGGCATCCCTCAACATGAGGAATGCCTGTTTGGGAGATGACGCCCCTTAACGGGTACGTGATCCACCGGTTTGCGGACGTTTAGCCGAAGGCCGGGCTGCAGCAGATTTCCCGTTCGCCGACGGTTTGCCATGTGCTGGTTTTCCGGCGTCCGGTTTTGCCAGCACCGGTTTTTTATTCGATGCCGGACGTGCCTTACCCGCCGCACTCCTGGCCTTTCCGCCTTCTGCCGGTGAACGCTTTTGCTGTTCCATCGGTAAATGCCGGGTTAACGCGATCTGTCCGGTTTTCTGCATCGTTGCGACTTTACGCTGTCTGCTCGGTGTTTTGCTCTCTTCCGGCACCAGACAGCCAGGACCTTTACCAATCAGGTGTCCCCAGCCGCGCTCCAGAAACGCTTCGCGCAATTTCGGCCAGTTGGCCGGATCGTGATAACGCAGCACCGCTTTGTGGAAACGGCGACGGATCTCACCTTTAGCGACGAACATTTTTTCCGACTTGTAATCCACCTTATGCAACGGATCCAGTTCGGTGTAATACATGGTTGTCGCATTCGCCAGCGGCGACGGATAGAAGTTCTGTACCTGATCCAGACGGAAGTTATTTTGTTTCAGCCACAGCGCCAGATTCACCATGTCTTCATCGGTGGTGCCCGGATGTGCAGAAATAAAATACGGGATCAGAAACTGCTCTTTTCCTGCCTCTTTCGAGTACTTATCAAACAGCTCTTTAAATTTGTAATAGCTGCCCATACCCGGCTTCATCATCTTGGATAACGGGCCTTCTTCGGTATGTTCCGGAGCAATCTTCAGATAACCACCGACATGGTGTTTCACCAATTCACGCACATAACGCGGATCCTGCACCGCCAGATCGTAACGCACACCGGATGCAATCAGGATCTTCTTGATACCTTTCAGATCACGTGCCTTACGGTACAACTCAATGGTTGGCGTATGGTCAGTATCCATATGCGGGCAAATACTCGGGAACACGCAAGAGGCACGGCGACAGGTTTCCTCTGCACGCGGACTCTTACAGCGCAGTTTATACATATTCGCGGTCGGGCCACCCAGATCGGAAATGACACCAGTAAAACCGGGCACTTTATCGCGGATCTCTTCAATCTCAGTCAGGATCGACTCATGCGAACGACTCTGGATCTGACGACCTTCATGTTCGGTAATCGAACAGAAAGAACAGCCGCCAAAGCAACCGCGCATGATGTTAACCGAGGTTTTGATCATGTCGTAGGCGGGAATCTTCGCGCCTTTATAGGCTGGATGCGGCACACGCTGGAATGGCAAGGCAAAGACCCAGTCCATCTCTTCGGTGCTCAATGGCAGTGCGGGCGGATTCACCCATACGGTCTTATCGCCGTGCTGCTGCACCAGCGCACGGGCACAACCCGGATTCGTTTCATGATGTAAAATACGTGACGTGTGTGCATACAGCACCCGGTCAGCTTTCACTTTTTCATAGGAAGGCAACAGCACATAGGTCTTTTCCCATGGCTTTGGTTTCGCTGGCTGCACGACCACCGCTTTCGGTGTTTCAGGCTCGGCAGTAGCATCTGTCGCGCAGGGCGCACCTTCCATATATGGATTCGGGATCGGATCAATATGACCAATCTGATCCAGACGGGATGAATCTACGCCTTTCCAGCCCGGAAGAGGACCTTTGCGCATCACCGCTGTACCACGGATATCCTGCATTTCTGCAATAGTTTCACCACGGGCAAAGCGATGCGCAATTTCAGTCAGCGGACGTTCCCCGTTACCGAATACCAGAATGTCGGCTTTCGCATCCACCAGCACCGAGCGGCGGATAGTTTCCGACCAGTAATCGTAATGGCCGATACGACGCAGTGAGGCTTCAATCCCCCCGAGTACGACCGGCACATCTTTATAGGCTTCTTTACAACGCTGAGAATAAACCAGCGTGGCACGATCCGGACGCTTCCCGCCTTCATTATTCGGGGTATAAGCATCATCGTGGCGTAATTTTTTATCTGCGGTGTAGCGGTTGATCATCGAATCCATGTTGCCGGCACTCACGCCGAAAAACAGGTTCGGTTTACCCAGCTTCATGAAATCGTTTTTGTTGTTCCAGTCCGGCTGACAGATCAGACCGACACGGAAACCCTGCGCTTCCAGAAAACGGCCGACGATCGCCATACCGAAACTCGGATGATCCACATACGCATCACCACAGATAATAATGATGTCACAACTATCCCATCCAAGTTGATCCATCTCACTGCGGGACATCGGCAGAAAGGGCGCAGGCCCAAAACATTCAGCCCAATATTTCGGATAATCAAACAGTAAGGTTTCTGGTTGGATCATAGTATGTATTACATCACTGATAAAAATGGCGGCGGATTATAGCCCGTGTGGCCTGCCTTGGCGATGGTTATTTTTTAACCATACCAGGCAGATGGATATTATGAACGCATCAGCGAACCGGATTTTTCACTACAGAAAATTCGGCCCACAGCGGATTATGGTCAGAGCTGTGTGTGCTCTTGCTTTCGCTCTGTTGTAAATTCAGTTTGCGGTAAAAAATATGATCTACCGGCTCAGAAAGTACCCGCAGCCGTACATCAGGCGCAGGGATCACTTCGTCAAAACCACTCTGTTGCGCCAGCTGTAACAAATAATGACTCCGCTTATTACCCCAGGCCGCAAAATCCCCCGCCAGAACCGTGGGTCCCGGATAACGTTTTGCCAGGTGGAATAAACGTGTCATCTGACGACGATAAGCTGCCATTCCCAGTTCAAAATTAACGCCGTGAACATTAACCACCAGCAAAGGATAACTGCTGCCATCCAGTGGATAGAGCGTCAGCAGCGTGGATTTCGGGAGCCGGCTGACGGGTTCAGGTTCCCGCAAGGAGCAATTATATAACGCCGCTGCCGGTGCAGCATTCACCACACCGGTCGCCTCGCCTTCCAGCCGGAACGCCTGTAACTGCAGCCAGTTAAAATGTGATTGTTGCAGCAGCTGATGCAGCGCGGGCCGTTCCATTGCTTCCTGAAGCAACAACAGATCACTGCGCTTTGCCCACGCATTCAGTTCCTGCTGCCAGCCAGCACGCTGGAATTTATTCATATTCCAGCTGGTGATACGGAAGGTTGTTTTTAAATCCCCTCCCTGCTGCCGGATTGCCGGTACCACCTCCGGACAATGATCCACCAGCCGGGTTCCTTCATTGGTCGACAGAGTTTCCTGCGGCGGGATCTCCAGACATCCGCTTAATAACACAGCCGTAATGACGCTAAAGAAAGTAAGGAATCTCATCATTCACCTGCTGTTGTTTGTTGCAACCACTGTAGAAGATCACGAACCTGATATTGATAACCCGGTACTGATTCAATTTTGCCGGCATCAATCTGCTTGCCATCATCACTCATATCACTGAACAGTGGCAAAGGTAACCCGGCCAACTGACAGGCCAGGTTATAAAACACCGCCCGGGCAGGATGATCAGGCGCCGCCAGATTAAAGATGTCACTGCGGGGATGAGTCAGTAATGCCATGATGGCGCCAATCACATCACATTGATGGACCAGATTAACCACCCGGCCACCACTCTCCAGTGTTTTACCGCTAAGAAAACGTCCGGGATAACGACCCGGGCCAAATAATCCGGATGGCCGCAGAATATGCCAGCAGGGAAAACCCGCGCTCTGCACCAGTTGTTCAACCTGTATCAGTGTTGCTGCCTGCGCTGTTTCCGGCATCAGCGGTGAAAACTCGTCACAGCGCCCCGTTCCGCCATACACCGATGTCGAACTGATATAAATCAGATGGTTGACACCACCTTGCCGGGCCTGAGAAATCAGCATCTGCAGTGCCGCAAAGTAATGACTGAGCTTCCCCGGCGGAATGGTAATGATCATAACCGGCGCGAGTAATGACGCCGGTAGTTGCGCCTGCTCTCCGGCCTGCCAGCATTGCACATCAATGGCCGGCATCTCTGTGATCAGCTGCTGTTGTTTCGCTGCTGTCGTGACAGAACCGGTCACCTGATAACCATTAGCCACCAGGTGTTTTGCCAGAGGCCACCCCAGCCAGCCGAGACCAATAATCGAAATATCGTTCGTCGTCATGCCGGCTCCGGATAGTTAGTAACGCAGGCGACGTTCGCTGTCTGTCAGGAAATTAACCGGTCGGTTAAGTCGATCCTGATAGATGGCATTAAACACCAGAACGTTCTGTACATAATTCCGCGTCTCTTTATACGGAATATTTTCAACCCACAGATCTACCGGCTGACCACTACTTTCTCTGCGCCATTTACGTACCCTGCCAGGTCCGGCATTGTAAGCGGCGGTAGCCAGCACCCGGTTACCGTCATATTGATCGAGCAGCCCTTTAATATAGGCACTGCCCAGACGCACGTTGGTTTCAGCATTCGTCAGCGCATTCGGTGATGGCGGGATTTCACCTAATTTTTGTGCCGTATCGGCTGCCGTTGCCGGCATCAGTTGCATCAGACCCGAGGCACCGACAGGCGACTGTGCCCGCTCATACATCGCGCTTTCCTGACGTGCCAGTGCATACAGCAAGCTGACATCCATATCGCGCGCTTTGGCATAACGACTGAATACCGCTTTTTTTGGCGTCGGGAAACGCAAAGCCAGTACATCTTTCGCTTTCGCCCGGATACTGGCCTGAATACCTAAATGTGCCCAGCCACGTTGTTGTGCTACCAGCCCCAACTGCAGTTTGCTGTCATATTTTGACTGATCCAGCAGATATAACCATTCGCTGCGCGCCATAGCGGTTTCATCCAGCGCAATCAGCTCTTCAATACGCTGTAATGCCGGCCACATACGCACGGCTTCTTTCCATTTGTATTCCGGCTGCAATACGTCTTCCGTGATACGAATAGGCATGCCGGACTGAATTGCCGCCATAAAACCGTAATAACTACGATCGTAGCTGGCCTGCTGGAACAGCGCTTTGGCATGACTCTTATTACCTAACTGCTGTTCAGCACGGGCCAGCCAGTAGGACCAGTGAATATCATCCCGTCCGGATCTTGGCATCAGGTTGATCCATCTTTTGATACCGCGCCAGTCCATTTCAGCCAGTGCAAGACGAACACGTAATTCCAGCAATGAATTATCACGTGACTGCAGCAAGGTGTTATCCAGCCACACACGGGATGTTTTGATCCGCTCCAGCATCATATCCCGGGCAATCTCGGCCTTCACCGGCACCAGATCCGCCTCGCTCAACTGATAACGGGCTTTAATTGCCAGATAGCGCGCCAGAACGGCTTCTGTATCTTTATCAGCCCAGCGTTGTAACGCCAGACCGGCAATCTTGCGGGTTCGGTCATCACTGGTAACCGGCAACAGGGTTTCAAGATTTTCCGGTTGCGAGTAAACAGAAATCAGCTTGCTGGCATGATAAATACCATTAGAGCTGGTCATCTGTTGCAACAGATGATTCATTAAACGAGGATCGTCCGCGTTGAAAGCCAGTACCATGCGCTTCCAGATATCATTTTCTGTCAGACCGCCAGCCTGCTTCCACAACGAGAATAACCCGTCACAGGTTGCCGGACGGGAATGACCATAAAACCAGATTTTGCGTGCAAAACTGACCGCTTTATCCGTTTTTCCGGTCTCGTATTGCGCCATATGCCAGGCACAACGCAGTGTCATGGATTGCGGTTCATCGGGTTGTAGCTGCAAATACTCCCGCCACATATTGTTCTGCATCAGCAGATAGGCATAACGCTCTGTCAGACGACTGGCCAGATAGCTTTTCGGATATTGCGCAACAAACCGCTGAACCGCATTAAGACGATTAATGTCCGGCTGATATGAGAGTGCGTAATAATCCAGATAAGGTAGCAGAGGATAATCATCCAGCTCATCTTTCGCAGAGGCCATCGAGCTGAAATTACCGTCTTTAATTTGTTGCGTTACAGCAATAAAACGGGCGCGCTGAGACGATAAAGATGATGCCGCTGTATTGAATGCCATCAATCCACTGAGTAATAGCACAACTATTCGCGTTTTCATGAAAATGCAATCCATTCTGGGTATAACAAGACGACAGCACCACTCCGGCTGTAACCTGAGAATTATAAACACAGCTTGGCGGTGCTGACAGCGAATTTACCGCTCAGCACAACAACTAACACATTCTTTGTATGTTTATAAGACAACCCGCCGGAGCGGCGCAAGCGAATAGAATGTTCGCATAATGACCTGTTGCGCACAGGGATCACACATTGATAAATACTGAAATGTCTCTCTTTTATTAAGGTGATCCCGGTCGCAAATTTACTTTATCAAAACAGTATTCTTAATTCGTGGGTTGTAGAAAACAAAGCAGGAGGATGCGACTATGCTGATCGAAATTACCAGCAAAATTATTGATGTAACCCCATCCATCCGCGAGTATGTGGTATCCAAGTTTGAGAAACTGGAACGCATGCAGGTACCGATGATTTCTCCACATGTATATGTTGGCAAGGAAGGTGAACGTTACGTTATCGAAGCAAAAATTCAGATCCCGTTTGGCAAATTATTTGCCGAAGCTGAACATGAAGATCTGCACGCGGCAATCAATGCATTAGAGCAAAAACTGGAACGTCAGATCATCAGACATATTCATCGTCCGGATGCTCGTCGCCACAGAGATGTGCAACGCCAGAATTCTATGACAGCCATGTTCTGATACTATATCCTTATTCTCAGGCGCGTCTTAATGACGCGCTTTTTGTTTCCGCTTTTTCTACGCCGGACTGTCTGATACCTGACTGCCCAGTACAGACAAATACAATTCCTGCCGTAGCGTTTCATAGCGTGCATCCGGCCGCAGCAACAGCATCTTTTCACACCACAACAGACTCACCATGTCCACCACCGGCAACATCTGCATAACCCGCGCAGCGTCACAATCACCACCGGCCGACTGATAAGCCGCCACCAGCTGGTGCCGCTGACTGTCATTAAACTGTCCGGCACGGCAGATCACCGCCAGTTCAAAGGCAGCATCGCCCATCGCGGCATATTCCCAGTCAATCAGCCAGGGTTTTGTCCCCAGCAGATTGGCCGGATTTATATCGTTATGACAGAGCACCAGAGGTCTTGCCGGTAAAGCCTTCAGCATCATTTGCAGACGGCAGACATGACGGCATAAATCTGCCGGGAGTGAAGGCAGGCTATTAATGAAACGTTGCAGGTAATCTGAGAGATCCAGGACTTTTAATCTGGCCGGAAACGCATGCACCCGGGAGACCAGTTGCCCCAGCAGTGAAATGCCGGCAGATGAGGAAAAACAGGCCGGACTCCACGATGGCTCATCACACCATGCAAGCACCAGCTGCTGTCCGTCAGCGGAGTGGTAATGAATTTGGGGATGCAATCCCGCGGCTTCCGCGATCGACAGCGCCTGACGTTCCTGCTGACGATCGATAAACAGTGTTTCAGGCTGCGCGATACCCTGACGCCAGAAATAACGTTTACCCTGAAGTTGCAGACGGTAAGCGCTGTTGGTTAACCCCTGCCCCAACAGCGTTACGTCTGCCTGATCATACGGTGCCGGTAACGCAGGCGTGATCATTTACGTACAGATTGTTTATCACTAAACAGCAGTTCGCCTGATTTCAGCTCCATCAGATGCGTCGTCAGTTGATAGGTATTACTCTTTTTGATCCGGCTGACATTGCCGTAAAGAATCAGATCAGCCCCGGTCTGTTTTCCTAACTGCACAGCAGTAGAAGGGTTCATTGAGCCTTCGCTTTGCTGATAATCCAGTGATTGCTGATACGCCGCATTTTTCTCCAGCGGGATCAGCTGAAAACGACCGGAACGGGCCAGTTCCTTATGTAATACCGACGTGATTTTTGCAGTATCCTGTGGACGCCCCGTGCTGTTACGCAGCATATCCACATATAAGGTTGGCTTTTTACCCAGATCGAACGCAGCACTGCGCTTTATCACCGATTTGGCGGTGCGTTTGGCCAGCGGCTGCAGATCAACCGGCTTGACCTGTTGCGGTTGTGCTGTACCTGTGCCTGTTGTCACGGTCTGCCCAGATGGACGAGTCCCGGAGGATTTATACATCGTGGTATTACAACCCGTCAGTACAAATGCCGTCAGCCATAGCAGCCAGTGATAACGGGCCATGCGGGGAAAAGTCAGTACTGTCATTATGCGTCTGCCTGAACCAGACGACCGATCCGTTTTCCGCCCAGCAAATGCATATGCAGGTGGAATACTTCCTGACCGCCATCGCGGTTACAATTTACAACCAGACGATAGCCTGACTCATCAATCCCCTCTTCTGCGGCCAGTTTCCGGGCGACGGTAAACAAACGACCCAGTGCAACTTCATCTTCCGTCGTCACATCGTTCACGGTTGGGATCACTTTGTTCGGCACAATCAGAATATGCGTTGGTGCCTGAGGATGAATATCGCGGAAGGCGCTGACCAGATCATCCTGATACAGTAATTTCGCGGGAATTTCCTGACGGATGATTTTGCTGAAAATAGTTTCTTCGGCCATGATGCTTCCTTAGTTCAACAGATAGACAAAAAGAAAAAGCTGCACCTATTCTGGCACAGCCCTTTTTTCAGTTCAGCCCCAAAAATCGTTTATCGGGTTAAAGAACTTCAATCGCGCCTTTACCCACACCTTCATAAGCCACCACTTTCAGCTCTTTTTCACCTAATTGCGGTTTGAGCTGGGCAGCAATATAAGAAGCCAGCAATTCAACGGTGGTATCGGTATCAATGATTTCACAGCTTTCTTTCGGAATTGCCAGCTGGAAATCACCCTGCGCCGAGGTATAGCGGAAACAATAATGCTGCTGGTCACTGACCAGTTCCTGTCCGGTTTCGCTCAGTTCCAGTTCAGCCACAGAGACCAGATCCTCTTCCGTACCCAGATAGATATCCTGCCAGCGGGTTGCCCAGTATTGTTCCAGAGCATGATCACGCGCACCATCGACCCACAGTTCAATCATCGAACGATGACCATGCGCAATACGCTGACAGTTGCCATCGTGCTTTTTCAGACCATGCGTATAGTGATAGTTCGGTGTCGGAATATGTTCATGACGCAATGTGATTTTCAGACCATCAATGTTGCCGGGCAACTGATGACGGATCAGCGTCAGCAGATAATCGGTGACGGTTTCGGTACTGATCTCAGCCGCCGGAATGACCGCAAACGCCTGCTCCGGACAGTTCAGATGAATGGTATGTTCTTCGGAAAGAAAATCGACAAACAGATAACCGGCTGCAGCGGGTTCAATCATGGTTTCTGATGCTTTTTGCGGGATAAGCAGGCGGTGATCGACTTCAGCATCAATAATGGCTTTCAGCTGTTTTTTTACCCGGGAAAAGTCGAACAGCATACTCATTTCATTGAGTTCACCGGTTAGCTCGACATCGACCAGCCAGCTTTCACCCACCACACCGCGGTGAGGACATAGATAAGCAGCATCAATTACAGTGAGATCGCGAACAAATAATATCATATGAAAAACCTTATAAATCCTGTGTATCTGACTGGCATATTTGCGTTTATTATTACTACAACATTCCTGCAAATAAGTATGTGACTTCCATGGACAGACTGTTAATCAAAAATGCCACCCTGGTCAATGAAGATCGTCAACAACAGGCCGATGTATTGATCGTCGGGCAGCGCATCGAAAAAATTGCTGCTGATATTCCTCATGATGGTCAGTCCCGGTTGCTGGATGCCACAGGTCTGCATCTGCTACCCGGCATGATCGATGATCAGGTGCATTTTCGTGAACCAGGTTTAACACACAAAGGCACCCTGGCCAGCGAATCGCGCGCAGCCGTTGCCGGCGGTACGACCAGTTTTATGGAAATGCCAAACACCACGCCGCAAACAGTAACAGTGGAAGCGCTGGAAGCCAAATATGAACTGGCCAGCCAGAAGGCCATTGCCAACCACAGTTTCTATTTCGGTGCTACGAATGACAACCTCGAACAGATCAAACTGCTGGATGCCAACCAGACCTGTGGTATCAAAGTGTTTATGGGCGCATCCACCGGTAATATGCTGGTAGATAACACCGACACACTGGCTGCGATCTTCCGTGAAGCGCCGATGCTGATTGCCACGCACTGCGAAAACACACCGATGATCAAAGTATTGGAAGACGCGGCGCGTGAAAAATACGGTGAAGATGTACCAGCCCGTGAACATGCCAATATCCGTTCTGCGGATGCCTGTTATGCCTCTTCCAGTATGGCAGTTGAACTGGCGAAAAAATACAACGCCAAGCTGCATGTATTGCACATTACTACCGCCAAAGAGCTGGAACTGTTTACCGCCAGTAAAGATCTCAGTGAACTCGCTGGCAAAAATATTACCGCTGAAGTCTGCGCGCATCATCTGTTCTTCAATCAGGCTGATTACGACCGTCTGGGTCACTTAATCAAATGCAACCCGTCGATTAAAACGGCCGCGGATCAACAAGCCTTACTGGCCGCCGTCAACAGCGGTGTGATTGATATCATTGCGACTGACCATGCACCACACACCTGGCAGGAAAAGCAAAATACCTATTTCAAGGCGCCGTCTGGCCTGCCACTTTGTCAGCACGCGTTAGTTTCACTGCTGGAACATTACCACAACGGTATTTTCTCGCTGGAAACGATCGTAAAACGCACCTCACATGCCGTTGCTGAACGCTATCAGATCAGTGAACGTGGCTATATCCGTGAAGGCTATTTTGCGGATCTGGTGCTGGTGGATCTGAACAGCCCTTATCTGGTAACACCGGAAAACACGCTGTATCTGTGTGGCTGGTCACCGTTCGAGGGATATCAGTTCCGCAGCCGCATTCACACCACGCTGGTTAACGGCACGATTGCTTATCAGAATGGTCAGATCCAGACTGCACAGTTTGGTCATCGCCTGCAGTTTAAACGGACTTAACTGTGCGGAACGTCATCAATTGATGACAGGCTAAACAGACACGGTTGACAGGGTCAAAGGCGGCACATAGACTCTGCAACCGTTAAGCAATGATTTTGTTTAATAATCCGGCGCGTAGCGCAGCCTGGTAGCGCACTGTCATGGGGTGTCAGGGGTCGGAGGTTCAAATCCTCTCGCGCCGACCAAATTCCTCCGAAAAGCCTGGAAATATTTCCAGGCTTTTTTGTTTTCTGACTCTTAAACTTTCCTGCCGTGAGGTTACGCTGATGGGCTATTTAGTGATTGTAACTGTAGCCCGCCGCGAAAATTGTCATAAGCATTCGCCGATATTGTCACAAGCCGGAATATAGAAAGCTGACAGTTTAAGTGACACGCAAATGACAGTTTAAGTGGCATAAAAATTACACGTCGATTTCATAAACCGGAAGGTTAGGTGCAGTCCCTTCAAGTAAGCCCCCCTTAAAGAACGCCTTATCACCTATCGCAACACCAGTACCGACAACAACGATAGAACCACCGCCAAATGTAGAAAGCGTTGTGGTGTTAGCCGTTGCATTAACAGCTATCACCTCCCCTATGTTTCGTTGGTCCCTTTCTGGCAATAACGCTACAAACTGTTTAAACAGATTAGGCATAAACACTCCTTAAACAATTAATGGCCGCTCAATCTCAATGCTCTGACGAACGACCATTTTATGATCGCTGTTCTTTTGCGCGGTGGCTTTAAACCCTCTGGCATACGATTTCCCATCAGGGATATCCAATATCATGCCGGGTAGTATTAAGCCGGTGTCGGTGCTGGAAATTGGCAGCTCAATGGTATCGAGGCTTCGGTTCAAACTCTCGGCCAGCAGTTTGGTGCCTAATGCTCTGGCACCATCAACATGGGTCATTAGTGCATTATTGGTGTCAGCCAGCAGTCGTTCTGCTCCGCTGCCTGTGCGTTTCACTCGCGCGGTGATCCCTGCATTCCCGCCAGTTAACCAAACCCCATTCGCATTCGTACCATATTCCCGCTTACGACCACGGTTGATCATGATGTCTGCCGGTATTTGAACATCGGCCAATACCCCATCTAAATGCCAAGGTGCGGTCTTATATTTTGGTAAAATGGTCATGTGACGATTTACGCGATCTGGCATCACAAAGGCCCCTGCCGCTTCGGCCAGTTCGGTGATGATATCCATTGGTGCTTTGTTGCTGTAACTCCATGCACCACCCGGCACTAACCAATCAGCCGCCTGCCAGTCTATCGTCCAACCGGTGATCAGCTCCTGTTCGGCAAGCTGGATAATGGTGCGATCTTGTGTTTCTGCATAACTGGCAGGAAGCAGGATGGAACTGGACAGCTCTTTCGTCCGACTACGGCCTGTGACTGTCGCACTTTGACTGTTCCAAGCCTTGTTATCGCTCCAGCCATCGACTGACATGCGCCATTCATAACCATTGATAGTGATGATCACCTCTTCGCCGTCCAGTGCTTCAGCAATGGAAATCAGCGGCACGGTGGCCGAGAACTGCCATGCCCAGCTATCATCGTCGTAATCGATGCTGACGCTGGTTGATGGAATTTCTAATCCGTCGCGGGCTCTGACGATAGATGCCGTGTTACTCACCAGATATACCCTCCGGATTGGAATGATGCGGGCAGCACCGATATCGATCCAGAATTCCAGATCGGTATTTAACTGACGTTCGCGGTAAAAATTGAGGTTAACATCGCCAATATTAAGCGGTAGCGTGATGGGTGGCAGTGTATGGTCACTGACACCGGGCAATGGCCATACAGCTTCTTCATACAGCGCGAATGATTGTTTTGCTATCCAGCGCCCTTTGCGGATCAACTGACGTTGCAATGACACATCCAGCCAGCCCGGCGCTTGCGATTGTTCTGTTCTATCTCGGTGGTTTCGTGGCAATAACAGCCAGAACGGAGCAGATGCTGAGTGACCACAACTAATGGCTTCTGCGTGTTTCTCTATCCGACTTTTATGCGCTTTTGGCAAGTCGCGATATAACCATTCTGGCCGCAACTCAGATCGCGCGGCTTCGGCATAGCGCTCGGTTTTTTGCGACTGCGCTCTGGGTATTAAACCAAACGGATAAGCCGATTTGGCATTGATGCTGCTGGCTTCCTGCCATTCAACTGGCTTATCCGATGGCGTTCTGGCACCCATGTGCCAATCACTAATGCCCGGCTCATGGTGAGCAGGTTCCGCCTGTTTTGCCCAGACATTGCCGCCGTAACCGGCGGGGTCACGATAGACATTGATGTCGTAATTACCACTGCCATGAAAATGCATCTGGTTCGAATCAGTCGATATAGCACCGGTAATAATGTAATCAGCAGGAAGATGACCGGAGACCGAATTACTATGAGCACTAACCGTTGAGGTTAGAATTAAGTCAGGATTGAGATCAGCCTGTGGGGCTGCACTATTGCCAGATAGGTTCGCACTAAGGATGATGGTGCCAGCAATAGCCGTTACCGATGGGCTTGACCCTGCTGCGATTAAACCGCCATAAATGACAGTGGCATTGATATCAGCAGATGCCGGCTGATTGGTTGCGGCAATAGTCGCGACATAGATTGTTGCGACATCAGGGCTGGCCCCTAAATCAAGGTTAACCGGCCCCTGTTCTGCGGCAGATTGCCATAGGTCGAGATTGACCGGTTCAGACATGAATTAGGCCTCGCTGATTTGCCCTGCCGTGATACGAACGTAACTGCCCTGAATGAGAGAAACAGTCGGCAATTCAATATCAGCACCGCTGCCTGCCAGCCCCACCGACATATCAGCAATGGCTACACCATCCCCATTTTTCAATCGTGCCCAGGCGGCTTGTCCAGTCGCTTGCACCATCTGTTCAGTAATGTTGGCCAGCGTCAGAGTGCCGTTCGCAATCGTTGCCGAACATGGCTTTTGCAATTGCATTGCTACTAAGGCTGTCTGCGTTGTTATAGCGCCAACCCCAACAGGTGCGGACCCAGTAAAAATAGTCAGTGAACCGGCAGAACTACTGGCATCAATCTGGTTCGCCAATGCCTGTGCGCGGGCGTTCTTCACCGCCACCGTGTAAGTCATGGTCATGGGTATGCCTCCGGTGTGCGGCGGTCAGCACCAACCGGTGCATATTTGTATTCGTTATTGTCATAGGCATGAATGGCATAAAGCCCATTGATGGGTAAGCTATCAAAACGATAATACCCACTGGAACCGGATAACGTTTCAGCAACCAGATTGAAACGGTCATCGAGGCAAATGACATGCTGACCAACAGCGGGTGCTGTTTTACGGGTGATAACACCTTCAATAAATCCGAAATCTTTACGCAGGGGTGGTGAATTCAGCATGGCGGCAGTAGTTACGCCATAGGCTTTTTCGGCAGTTTGTGAATCGAGTTGTTTACAGCTGTTTTCTCCAGGCCAAGCCTTGTCTTTGGTTTCACCATTTGCAAACGTCAGTCGCATTGGTAGTGATTTTGAATATATATTTAATCCATCTATTTGATACGAAATGGAATGTACATTAATAGAACCTTGGTGCGAGAAAATGCCTGGCAATGACAAGCGATATGATGCATTTGTAATATCAGCTACTAATGAATCATTCACATAGAACTTGTAATTATCAGCTGTTTTTATACATTTAACTCTTCTGCGCTCTCCGACGTTAAACGATGGATTGGATAACTGAGTGAAAGAACGCACAACCTGAGAACTCATACCGGAAAATTCCATCACTTGCCAGCCACTATATAGGTGTGCAAATCGCAACCCATATAGTCCTTCACCGTTAGTAACTATAAAAATACCTGTATGTTTTAGATTCATTGGATCACTAACTAATTCAATGTCTGCCTCAAAAGTCATCACATAGCTATTATCAGCAATCGGTAATCCAGTAAATATCCATGCAATGGTTTGACTAGTTGGGGAGGTTATAGTGACAGCGCCTAATGATTGGCTAAAAACTACACTAGCGTTATTTGAAAACTCGCAAATGGTAGTAGTTACAATAGATGGGGCGTCATTAAAACTATCTAAATATTCGTAACTCATCGCCATGGCCCCTTGATATCGAAGCCAATTAAGCGAGGATTTCCGCCAGCCTCTTCACGATTAACCAATAACAGACGAATTAATTTTCCTGTCAACCCAGGTAAATTATTCAGATTAGTTTTGTCATAAGCTGACGGTGATGCATAAGGAACAACGATGCCGGGTAGATTCCCACGATATGAAAGATCATCATACACAGGCACGGGGTCAGTGCTGACATAGAAACCATTATCAGCAGGGTTAGGGAATGACATCCCTTCACCAAAATAAGTGTTTAATCCTTTCCAATATGCCGCAACGCTACCCGGCATCTGGTGATAACTTCGTGCGATATGTTTATGGTTTGAATTTGAAAATGACAAAGCCTGATTATGAAATGTATAACCACCATTTTGCCAATAACGATCATTGGTCAGCACGGGATACCGTGTCATTAAACAGAAGTAATTATCTCCGGGTCGAGTGCTGTTGCCATCTCCGAACATATAAAAACCCCGGTTGTTATTCACAGCATAGGCAGGGAGGAAATAAATCATCCGGCTGTCACCAATTAATTCCCAGCGTGGTGTTGCATAGCTGTGCGAACAAGGCCATCGATAATCATTTACTACGGTAAATGTGTTGATATCTGCAGGGTTTTCAATCATCTGCACTTTAGCCAGATAACCGTTGTAATTATTCCAGCCACTCCAAGCACTGTTATCGATATACATCCGTAATGGCGTTGATGCAGGGGCCGTACGTTTAAAAATGATTTTATAGTTAGCCGCATCTTCAAATTCAACCGCCCATCCCAGTGACGGTATTTTCATGCTGAGCGTACCGGTCGCATTGGCTGCTGATGGCGTGCCGTTATCTAACCCCATGACCACATTCGTACTGGTTATCGACAACACGCGGAATTCACCGTTAAAGCCTGATTCGTTGGCGCCCGATAATTCAACTACTTGATCGACTAAATATTTATGCCCAGCAGCCACCGTAGCCGTAATGGTTTGCGTTGCACTGCTATAAACCAACGATGACACTGATTTAATACCAAACCCTGTGACTAACACCGATTTCAATAAGGCAATCAGCGAACCGGCAACTGTGGTATGGGCAGCGCCAGCCGCACCGGATGACAAGAAAGCAGCACCTTCCATATCAGAGGAATACCATTTAACGGGAAACGTCATTATGTTCTCCTGTGCTTATGCAGCACTTGTTTGATGTTGTTCAGTCAGAATGGTTAGTGCAGATTGAATTTCCGGCGTAGTAATTGCGTGTTCACCGTAAAGCCGGCGCTGTTCCTGCAATAACCACAACTCAAAATCTCGCCCTAACCACCATCCGTCATGGCCGGTATGAACCATGTATCCGATGGCGATCAGCTTCTCGTACATGCCCATGACCGGCTCCGGTTAATCTTTATTTATGTTGCCGCGCAGCTGCAGGGCAAACTCATCGCTGTCCACCGCCGCTTCCGATTGCAAAATGGTGCGGGCTATCCAGAACGGCGCGTTTGCGCCATGCAGGTTAAAACGCAATACGTTGCCATTACTCCATCCAGCACCCCACGCCAGCGGATTGATACTGAAATAGGGTGTCTGGGTGTTTGGATTTATCGGGGCGCAAATTTCATTGATAGAGCCGATAGCAATCAGGCCAAGGTGCTCACCGATCACGTTAAAGCCGGTGCTGCTGGTGAAAATCAGCGCGAACCGCTCTGTAATAGCACCTCGATTTTTAACGGTGATTGGATAATCAGTGGCATTGAATTGCGCAGTAGACTGGCTACCAATAAGTGTGTCACTCCAGACACTTGTCCAGGTTTGTTGGTCAAACACATCACTGATACGTGCCCACAAATCATCGATAATGAGCGCGGAACTGACGTAGGTATCTGCCGGGTCGTAGTTATGCGATAACGGTCTAGCCAGTGTGAGGCGACCACTGATTTCCACATCGGTGATCATGCTCATGTCTTCGACACGGTGAACGGCTTCCAGCGGTTGTGCATAGCCGGTTAAATCCAGCGGTGTTGCCAGCGTGACCTTGCCATGATCCAGATCGACACTGTATTTGCTGGTTGGCACGGTCAGGCCGTTGGCATCTTCCAGCCAGCATTTCGCCAGACGAGTACGGCCCACATCCAGCAAATAACCGGCAGTGACATTGTTTGGAAATGGGGTGCGCTTGGTGCTGTGAATGATACCAATGCCGCCTTTGCGCAGGATGGGCACTTTCCCATCAGTCGGCAGACGCACTGGGTCAAGTTTGATGATGTCAGCATCAAGCGGCAGGTAAGAGTAGGTCACACAGTTAAAGCGCAGGCTATCCGCTTTAACCTGCAACGGCATCCAGATATTGCCGTTCACATCGACCAAGTCTTGATCGTACCATTCCGCCGTCAGGTTCTCTGACGCCTTCACCAGATAACCGAATTTGATGTATGCAACACCAATTTCCGCGTCGAATGTTCCCTCAAAAATATCTGAGTTTATCCGGCCATCTGCGGGCACTGTGACATCATGCAAAACACCAGCCGCATCCAGACACTGGATATACAGTGAGCCGGCACGAACCGGTGCGCCCGGTGTGCGGAAGGTAATATCCGAAACGGTATGATCATCGAGATAAGTCAGCATCGATTGCACGACCACATTGGTATTGGTCGCGCCAGCCGTCCATGCGGTTATTTTGGCAATACCGTTGTTGTAATCAAACGTGCCGGACTGCTCACCACTGCCGGTCAGTGGGTCGATGTTGCTGTAGAGATAACCCAGACGGTCAATATAGGTTCGACCACCAAAGGCCAGTCGCACCGAGCCGGTCGCCACGGTTTCACGGCTGTTCGGTGTAAAATCAAAAGTCAGGTCATCCAGCGAAACAGTCAGATCATGCTGGTTTTCATAACGAATGGACAGATAAGCACATTTGGTTAATCCGGGAGCGCGCACACTGCAGGCATGGTTTTCGGTGGCGGTTGATGTCCAGACCCACGTCCATGATCCGCTATCGCGCTGATAGTCGGTGCCCGTCCAGCGATATTCGTATTTTTTAACACGGAATGCGGCAGACGTAGGCGCATTGATCACAAACGCACCGGTGCTGTAATTGATAGTGCCGAGCTGTGCTTTCGTCACTGAATTAAGCAGGTGACCATTACTATCATCAATCAGGCTGATCGTTACCGGATTGACTATATCAACCCCATCACCCACATCAAGGATCAGTGTAAATACCGCTTGCCCAGGAATAAGCGGCACATCGGGAATAATACCGCTCACGGTATTACCGACCACGGATAGAGAAATATTGCTCAGATCGGCGATGGTCTTATCACCGACCTTGATCCACTGATAGCGGATAGGCGTACCAACCGGCGGCAACAGCTTCGGAAACATGGAAAATCGACCAGTGACATGATCAACGTTGCCGGTTGCATCGCCACTGAATACCCCATTCACATCCGCTGCCGCTGTTTTAGTGACAGCATCAACCACCCATGAGGCAGTGACGGAGCCTGCAACAATCGACCCCTGCTTGGTTATCGTCATTTATAAAATCCTTACGCAGATATAGCCAGCAGCGGCCATTCGTTAAAGGTGATGCCGTCGCCCAATACGCCGGACACCCCCGCTTGTGTTGTTGGTGTGTTCGCTCGATTAAACGAGGTGGTTGGGCTGCCCCAGGCAAACAGAATGGATGAACCGGTATCGGGTAATGCGCCCAAGGTCATCATGAGAGAGCCGGTCGAGAAGCTGATGGTGCCAGAGCCGTAAGATGCATCGGCGCCGTACAATTCCCCTTTCCCGTTATCAACCAGGTCGTACCATTTCCCCTGCGCCATGAAGCTAACAATCAGTGAGCCCGGATCGGGTATAGGTCTCAGCGTGGCGGTGTAGGCATAACCACGCGTGTTCTCATTGATGGGAATATTCATGGTGTCGCTGATGCGCGACACGCTGCCGGCGGGTTTGAAGGCAATCGTTTTGGTAGCGGTGCCGTAATCAGGACATTGAGAGTTGAACGACACGACGCCGCGCTGATATTCAATGCTGCCGACGACTGTGCCGCCCAATACCATCTCGCCACCGGAATCTTTTATGGTGGCCGAACCAATGACAAAACTGACACTGCCCGGTTGTGCGGCATTGCCGAGATACCATGATTTGTTTGGGCCAATGGCTACTACAGTCTGGGTGGTCACCACGCCGTTATCGGATGGCGTCAGCGTACTGCTCTGCCCGCCGGCCGTCAGATCAATAGCTGGCGTTTCGGTGCGGGAAGATGGCACCAGTTGGGTAAAAATCGTTTCGGCATAACACTGCATGCTGCCAAATGCCGCTGCTGATTTTAATGGCACCGTGCCGAAGTATTCCGCCGCATCGGCAACCACAGTTTCTCGGAAACCCGTTTTCTGGGCTTCGTTGTCATACGGCGTTGGCGTGTTACCTTCAAACGTAAAGCGCAATGGATCAGAGATTTCAGCAGTAACGACAGTGCGAACAAAGGACTGACCGTAACCGGACACCAAAAATTCACGCTCTTCTGAACTGACTTTGGTGATGCGAACATATTGCTCAAACTCGGTCGATTTACCTTCATCTCCGACCAGATCTAGCGTCTCACCAACTTCCGGAAGGCGTTGTTGTTTGCGCTGAAAGAAACGGATCGCACGCTGACCTTTAATTTGCGTGTCATACAAATAACCCTGCCAGCGCGGCCCGCGCGCCAGATAGCGCTCCATAAAATCACGTGCAGCAGCCCGTTCGTCAAAGTGGTCTTCGGTAGAAAACAATGTGATCGCCACATTGGGATCAGCCGGCGGTTTCAACACGGCGACATACGAACCGTAATAGACATCAACATTATCGGTATCAATATCCAGAAAGGCTTTACGCAGATTGACGCGACCATATGAGCGATCGAGGTCGGAGATATCAGGAAACAGACTGTTATGCTGACCGGTCACGACTTCCGTGCCAGTCATGCGCCCACCGCCGTCATCGGTATCGGCTAATCGTTCAGAGGCAAGGAGCTTGATGTCGCCTTCAAGGATAGTCATACCGCAACCTCCATGAGGTTCAACGTAAACTCATACGGATCATTAATATCCGGGTCGGATACGTCGCCAATTAACGAATTTGCGGAAACACCAGGGCGTTTAAAAATGACGGTCTTAGTCTGTCCATCAGATAAAACCAGCGGCATTTGATGATTAATCAGCGCTTCAGTTGTTTTTAACTGTTTAACCAAAGCAAGAGTTGCGATCCCTTTCAACGTTATTGGGCGGCCAGCCGGCACTGCGTTTTCTTCAACAATAATCGCGCCAGTCAGCGTTGGGGTTATTGTCTGAGCAACAGGCGAAAAATCTAATTCATCAGTCCAGACAACATCGTCCGGCAGGATTAAATTATCTAAAGTTGGTGTCGTCACAATAAAACTCTGGTGAACATATTTGCTCACTAGTTTGCTCGCGGGCGCGCGTGGTTCGTGTTTATGCTGGGTTACATATAAATCATCTTGTTCTCATTCCATGCTGTTTAATTAAATTTAAAAGGGCATTTAAATCAGATTCACTATTTACACTAACCTCTGCATTTCCAGCTGCACTGGTTAATTCAACGGTTATCTTTTTATTTGATTCAGATGTGGAAGAGCTGGCAGTATTTGAATTATTTGATGAAGTCGTATTATTTGAAGCCGCATTTCCCGCAGCTGCTGCTTTCTCGGCAGAAATGGTTGCCAGCTTCTGGTTGTGGATTTGCTGCGCCAGCTGCAGTGCTTCTCTCATATCTGCGATAGATTTTGAGTCTTTTAGCGCGCGAGCTTCTTCCAATTTAGCGTTCAGATCTGCGACTTGTGCCTGGTAACGTCGGTTTTCGATAGATACCTGGTTGTTGCTCATTTGGTCCATTTCATCACGCAAACTGTTCAGCGTGGATTGGACGGATGAATTCAGGCTATCCATCTGCGATCTGGCAGCAGAGATAGCAGAACGCAGTCCAGACAGATTTTGCTCACCAAGTTCTTTGTATTTTTTGACTGCGCCTTCAGCTCTGTTTATCAGAGTTTCTGAAGGGTTTGAAGCTAATGCTGTTTGCAGTTTTTTAATCTCAATGGTTCCACGAGCTGCATTCTCATAAAACTTATATGTTTCTATGGATGCTTTATTAATTGACAGCATCCATTGTCCAAAGGAATCAGGGATCACGCCAACAGTGTGTCGCAGCCTTTGAATTGTCGCGTCCTGCTTGTTAACTTCTTTATTCAAATCCGAAATTGACATGCCCATATATGTAGACGCTTTACCGGCGTCAATCATCTCTGATTTAAATAATGCCGTTTTAGCCGTAGCAGTTGTGACAGCAGTTGATGCCCCTTCAGCGTTACGCTTGGTGTCGTAAGCAAAAACATCTTGCTGTTTAGCTGCGGTTTCTGCTGCCGCGCCAGTTTTATTTAAATCACTTTTTAATTTTTCGAGCGCACCACTTAAACCCACCGCCGCCGCTTTTGATGCCAGCAATGGATCTGGCAATTTGCCTGCGGCATTAGTTGCATTTAAAGACGCAGCCGCGTACTTCATGAACGCAGCTTGTTGCTGCTCTAGCGATGCATCACCAGAGTTTGCTATTTGGTCATAGGCTGCTTTGGCTTCTGCTTCCATTTTTTCAAATGCAGCGGTTGATGTGATACCCAGCTTATTAAACGCATCTTCCAAGTTGTTAGACTGAAGTTTGTTTGCTTCGAGCGTTTTGAGGGTTTTATTAAGTTCTGTATTTACCTCACCGACTTTAACGGCGTACTTTTCAAGACCGGTTGTTCTGTATAAATCCTCATATGCTGCTTTCTGCTGATTCAATAAATCAACATACATTTTCATGCCATCGGCATTTGTCGTTGATAGTTTCTTTGCAGCGTCTGTGGCTTTGCCTAATGATTCAGCATATGCATCACCAACCAGTTGTCCGGCAGAATGCATTTTTTCCATGTCTGCCAGTAACAGTTCTATTTCTGCTTTGTTCTTTGAGCTGCTGAATCCCTTTGATAAAGCTTCAGCAATGGCAGAACCCGCAACATTCCCCTTTTCCATGACTAAATTTAAACCATCATGAATTTCAGTTACCGCGGTCCCCACTCTTCCAGACGCTTGTTCAGCATCAATACCTAGTTTTGAAAAAAACTCGCCGACCTTATCTGTAGAACCAGCCGCCGCGTCTTGAACGTCATTTGAATTACTTATTATTTTTTGGGATGTTTGATCTGACTTGTCACTAGCATCCTGCATTGAGTCTTTCATGGCATTAGTCGCGGTTTTATGTTCCCCGGCTAATTTCGACGATGCGTCCGCAATGTCTCCCATATCTTCTTTTGCTGCTGCAGCAAATGCATCAAACTCAGCTTTGATCGCGCCCGAGGCGAATCGTAACTTTCCCGCCAGACCATCTAAATGAAGCGCCTCGGCAGCGGCAGCCATACCATCCAGCATTTTGGCAAAGCCCAACAAGGGAACCATAGCCGCCGTGGCCGCAGCTTTAATCGACAAAGTAAAGGTATTAAATAGGATCCTTAAACCTTGAATAGTAAAAGTAGTGGCATTAATTAACCCATCAAAGCTGCCACCGATATTTAATATGAACCCTTTGGTGCTCTCGCCCGTTTTTACTAAGAAATCGGAAATCTGCTTTGCATATTTATCAAGGCGACCATCATCAACCATTTTCTGAACTTCGTTGTTCAGAGAAGATAACTGATCTTTCAGCCAATCTAACGCGCCAGATTCGGCCACCTTTCGGTAGAAAAGGTCAATGTTATCTCTAGCATTTGAGACCAAACCAGACAGAGTTCCCATATTGGCTGCTGCGGAACCTGCAGCCCCTTTCCCAATTTCATCCATGAGCTGCTTGATAACATCACGGCCTAGAGCCCCCTGCTCTGACAATCGCTGCAACTCATACGTGTTTTTACCGGTAGCTTTAGAAAGCAAATCCCATGCAGGAACGCCGGCTTCAACTAATTGCAGAATTTCATCACCCTGCAGTTTTTGTTTTGCCCACGCTTGTCCCAATGCAAGCGATACCTGTTGAACACCTTCGAAACCTTTACCGAGCTTATATGATTGGTCAACTACGGCCTGCAGCGAACCATCCATAGGATCAAGGCCAAACGCTTTCAGCCTGGTAAATGTTTGTGTCACTTCATCCAATTGAAGCGGTGTTTTACGGGCAAATTCCTGGATCCATTTTGTTGCAGCTTCGCCAGACTCTATGCTTCCCATCACTGCATTCATCTGTGTTTGCAGTAATTCAGCTTTATCACCCTGGCTGAACATTTCCTTAATACTTTCGGTGATTTTATTAATACCGAAATAAGCTCCAGCCATCGCCAGCAAACGGGTGGTTATGCTTGCCACCTTACCGCCAAATGTTTCAGCCGATGAGCTGACGCCGGTCATGCGCTGACCGAGCTGAGCCGTTCTATCTACTGTCTGATTGATTTCCAATTGCAGACGATTTTGCTCAGATGCCAGACTACTTACATTGATATTATTTTGGCGGAGTGCCGTGTCCAGTTTGGTATGTGTTGCGGATTGCCGCATCAGCTGAGACTCCAGCTGCTTCACTTCACCGGCCAGCATCCGTTCTTTTTCAGCGAATTGATCAGAGGCCGTTCCGGCACTATCTTCACTTTGCTTTAGTGCATCAAGCTTAGCTTTGCTTGCTGCAGTAGCCACTTCAAGCAGTCGCAGAGCAGCTGCTGACTTATTGAAGTTATCAATCAAGTCACGCTTCGACGATAACTCATCCAGCTTTTCAGCCAAGACATTAGCTTTCTGGCTCACTTTTTCAGAGACCGGGCCAATATTACTGACCTCTTTGGTCATTGCTGAAATATCGTCTCGACCAGAAACTTTAGCCGCGATTTCTAAGGCTAATTTTAAATTCTGATTACTCATTGAATGCTCGATAAACGGGGTTTACCGCCAATTTAACGAACGTTTAAAAGTGGGTGGGGTTATGGTGGCTGATACAAAAAAACCCGCCGAAGCGGGTTAAAAGTTCACACGGGATAAAGCTGTGTGGCAGTAGTTTATGCAGCAGCCTCAGGCTGATCAACATAAAACGGTGCAGTTTCACCTGGAACAATCAGCAGTTCACCTTCCAGGGTGACTTCAATCGGGTTGTCAGACATAAAATCGACACTGGATGTTGGCGATAAAGACGCCATTGGCACGGTCAGCAAAGTTTTTTTGCCATCCACCAGGCTTTCACCGTCCAGAATCAGCTTAGCTTTAACTTCCGGTTTGATGTTGCCATTAAAGCGTGTGCCGGTTACTGCGTTATACGTTGCAGTAACAGTAATTGCACCGCCATCAGCAATAGCAGCACCAGCTTTAGCGCGGATCAAGCCCAACGCATAATTGATTTCAAAGTCAGTACCAAGCACCAGCGGCGTGACGCCTTCGGTAACAGTCAGCCCGGTTGTTGCGATATTAGTTTTACCAAGCGGTGCCCACTTTGGATATGCCGGCAATGTCACCGCAACCTCGGTCAGTGTGCCACTGCCCTGGGTGATAGTGCCAACGTCGGCCA
The DNA here is from genome assembly GCF_000023065.1 of Tolumonas auensis DSM 9187. Classification (NCBI taxonomy): domain Bacteria; kingdom Pseudomonadati; phylum Pseudomonadota; class Gammaproteobacteria; order Aeromonadales; family Aeromonadaceae; genus Tolumonas; species Tolumonas auensis. The sequence continues at coordinate 816,180 of NC_012691.1, read as the reverse complement.
TAAACGCGATGGCTAACATCACCGGCGGGATCTCAGTTGTCTTGATACTGATGGTAGCAGCTTTAGCTGTGAAATAGGTTTCGCGCGTCTGACCATACTGACCACGACGTTTTGATGGGACAGTGATTTTATTGCTGTCTGGTTTAACTTCCAGCGAATCAACATCGATGGGGCCGATGATCCCACTTGATACGCCGTTTACGAACGGCTCAAGATAGAAGTCACCTGATAGATGGATAGTGTCACTCATTGCCGCTCTCCTTTAACTTTAACAGTAATTTCAAAAGCCAGCGGCAGATAAACAAAGCCGCCTGAATATCCCGGAGCAACGGGGGCCGTTACTCGTCTGAATGTTGTGTCGCCGTGCGTTTGGCCTGCAACGGCTGAGATAATCTTTGCCAGCAACACACCGGCGGTTTGTTGATTTGGCTGCGACCGATGGATCAGTATCAGCAGCCATGTCTGCGTTGATTTAGTGACTCGCCCCGATTGCGTGTTTTCGTCAAGCCGGTCACCCCGGTACATAATGTGCACTGCCGGAGCAACCTGGCTTTGCTGTTTGGCATTATCAACATCAGTGGCTATAAACACTTCTCGCAACCCCTGCGATTTCAGAGGCTCCAGCAGTGCTTTCAGCCGGTTACCTGCGGATAAATAATCGAGTTCTTCACTCATATAAACCCGCCTGAACTTCTGCCAAACACACGACCATCAGAGGTCAACTGAGCCAGATTCTGACTCTCCAGCGTTTCCCCATCTGCCGCCAACCCCAGCGCCAGTTCGCCTTTACCAACTGATTTCAGAAATGCCAGGGCGGCGTCATAGCGTTTTGCAATTTGCTCCGGCGCTTGCTCGCCATACAAGCGATGGCGGGCAATATCGCAGCAGATCGGCACCAACGCTGTTGGCACATGCAGCAAAGGCAATGGATAACGCCCAGCCAGATAACCATCAATCAGCGCACTGGCATCATCCAGTGCAACGTTACAAGCGGCAGTATCAACCACACCAGAACCGGTTAAATCAGTCAGGCGTAGTAGTTCCGGCTCCCCGTAACGTAATGTCAGATCAGTAGCTTCGGCGTATCGCATTAGCGTTTACCACCCTTTTTAGGCTTTTCAACATCTGTTGGTTCAGGTTCGGGTTCTTGAACAGCGTCTGTCACGCTGCCTGATACCAACTCTGACACCACGTCCCCACTCGTATCACCACATGTATCTGCCGTTTCGGGTTGTACGTCAGATACGGAAATGATCGTAATTCTGGGGTCGGCTTCCAGCTGCGCGAGTTCGGCAGCAGTGACTTCAACCATTTGCTCACCTTTAACCAAACAGCGTTTAGCTCGTAAATAACCGTCATGAGCAGTGTTGAGTAATCGAACGCTAAATAACGACATCGCATAACTCCTCCATAGCCCTCATTGCGAGGGCTATCCGTTACAGGTAATCGCCGACAACCAGTTCCAGGCGACCTTTCAGCTCGTTCGAGCTGTTGCTGTCCAGTTCGCGTTCAAGCAGGCGCGTTGCCAGTTTTTCCAGCGATGGAGGCACAACCAGCATGGTCGGTGCGATACCAAGTTTGCGGCCACCGTCTGACTCAAACTGGCGCATCTTCTGAATACAATCCCAGAGGTTATCTGCATTCAGCTCGCGCTTGTTCGCGTAAGCCATCTGCCAGAAGCCATAGCCAGCAGCATCACGGCAATCGACGCCATAACGGAACTGCTTGGAGGTGAACACGGCTTCATCGTCAGTTTTGGTCATTGCGACCAGCTCTGGCTTTTTGCGTTCTTGGAAGATGAATGGCTTCAGTGCTTTTTTGCAGTCCAGCACATACCACGGTTCGCCGGTATATAAGCCATCGACCACTACGTTCGCGGTTGAAACAGCGGTGCCGGTGCCATCAGCGTTTGGATAAACCGGATGGTCGGTATCAAAAAAATACTGGCCGTCATAGCATGCAGTCGTAAAGCCAGCCGGCAACAACGCGAAGACGCTTTCATCAGGATGGATGGCGGCAGCGCGGCCCATCTCAGCAAAAATCGGCGAGTAAATCCCGATCTCATCATCTTCGATGTCGGTACGATCAACACCGACGGTTGATTCATAATCTTCGTTGACGATGTTGTAGCCGTGCGCTGCCATGGAATTAATGACACGATCACCAATCCATTTACGCAGAGACGGGAACTTGCCTAACCAGCCGTAAGTGTTGCTTTTGGTGGTGGACTGAATGACAGTCGCGATCTTTGTGTACTGGCTCGGCGCTTCCGACTTGCCGTCCTCAAAGTTCTTCTTGAAGCCTGTAAACAATGCCTGCACTAATGCAGCGGTTACCATAGCCATTATTTAGTCTCCTTTAATTTTGCGAAGTCAGCGTGAGCGATCCCCAACTGGTCGGCGGCATACTTGTCTTCGGCAGTAAGAACGGCCAGACCTTTATCCTGGTCAGGTTGTTTTACCGTATCGGTTTGACGGGCGGTCAGTGCAGCAATCGCCGGGCGGGCATCCAGCAGGGCTTTCAGTGCAGCGACGCCTTTTTGCTGGGCAAACTGGTGCAAATAACTTTCTTCAGCGGCCAGCACCTTGCCCTGGCCTTTAGCATCTTTCAGCAGCGTGGCTGCATCCGTGGTTTCCACTTTTGCACTTAATGCTGCAACCTGAGTCACCACTGCGTTGTAGGTTTCGACGGGCACGTATTTAGCCAGGTCAATTTGCTTTTCATTAACCTGGGCAGTCAGCGCCGCAACAGACTGTTCCAGTTCCGGTGCTTTCTTTGATTTGTTCAGTGCTTCATCCAGCGCATCGAGCGCTTGCTTAGCCTGGTCTTCTGATACCTGACCGTTTTCAGGCGCAGAAATACCCAGCTTCGCCAGCAATTTGGCAAGCAGTTCATTCATTGGGTTTATATCCTCTGGTTCAGTTTGCGGGGTGGAAGTTAATTCGGCAGAAAGTGCCGCTAACGCCTGCATCCCAACGACACCGGGGTCGTTGGTGATTGCAGCCATTCGGAGTTCAAGCGGGGTGCCATTTTCGTCATACGGAAAGACGGCTGACATGAATCGGTATTCGCCATTGGCAACCAATGCGGCTGCGCGGGCAGTCCAGCGGGGTTTAATGAACAGCCCTTCGTCATTACGCCACTGGATTTCATCAGCATTGAACCAGCCAGCGGCAGGTGCGGGTTGGCCGTTCTGGTCGGTGCGTAATGTCTGATGGTCATAATCGATCAGGATGTCCTGCCCTAGCCCCTTTGCCTTAGCAATGAGCGCGGCAGCAATCTGACCGTCCAGTTTCCAGGTGTGTTCAGGTACATCAAAAGGGCGGCCATCTCTGGCGGCAAATGCACCAGCAGGTAAAAGCTGCTGCCAACCATCGGCAGCGAAGGCCAATTCCGCATCAAGTACGGCAATTCGCGGCTGCTCAATAGCAGTCAGGGCTTGCAGGAGAGCCAGCCCCTGCGGCTGTGAGTTGGTGCGATTTAATGTTTTCATACCGCCAGTGTGTGGCGGAGTGAATGAAGTGCGGGTTTATGGTGTATTACAGAAAAATGAGAGGGGATTTAGCCAGAAAACAAAATACACACGAGCAGCAATGCTCACAATCATTTAAACCGCGTTTAAAAACGACGGTAGGTGTTTAAGAATATCACAACAATACATCGCCAGCTTAGAAGCGACCAGAATCCATTACAGGCGGTCTGAGCTGATGTTAGATCTTCATGCCAGATAACCGCTGATAATAGAGAGAACGTCCTCAGAATCCTGATCGCTAAGGCCAAGATAAGGACGGGCAGGAAGGTTAATGTCATCACGACCAAACTGATGTGCCGCCCCGTACTCTAGCGGAGTCCCGAAATAGAGCGCCAACGGATCAGCATGGTAATTCAGGGTATCGCGCAAATCGTCATTCAGCCGGAGGATTTCATCAGCATGGCGCTGCTTTCTGGACTGATAGCCCGGAGACAACGGAGCCCATGCCGCGCCATCCGGCGATTGTTGATCACTCCACCGGTCACGGTGAGTTAACAACAAGTGCTCGCCAACATCAGCGAGTGGTTCACTGAGATCGCCGGTTTTCTCATAGAGATTTTGAAGTATGGAATACGCATCCTTTATTCCCTGATGCGTAATAACAACGAAGCTTCCCGCCATTAGATAGCGTCATCCTGTAGTTTTTTCAGTAGCGATTCATCCGCCAGTGCATAGACGGCTTCCCATAACTCAGCGATCAGTTCAGCTTCGTCACCTGACGCCTGAGCCTCAAGACGCTGCAGTTCTCTGACGTCATCAATACTGAGGCTGTCAGTGTTGAGTAACGCCTGAGCTTGTTCCAGTAACGTGACCATTACACTTTCTCCTGTGACTTAATGGCATCTGCAATAATAGCTTCTATCCGTTCAACCAACTTTGGATTAAACAGCGCCACTTCATCACGCGCTAACGCCCAGGCTGAAAACCATTCCGCGAAAGATTCCAGCTTATTGGTTGCACCATACCGTGATACTAACCCCATCGCGGATATATCCGGCGAGCCGGCATAGAAATGGATCTGATGACCAATCTCATGCAACCAGGTTGATAACCGCCTGGCTGACTCGCCCGCCTTTTCTTCTACGTTCGCAGATATACTCCAGTGCCGGTTTAGTTGTTCACCACTTGTGCCTCTTGGCGACCAGCTGCGGGGGCCGGAATTGTTCTTTGCATCACGAACAACTTCACTTGCGGCCAGCTGCACTTTTTGAATATCTACTTCTTTAAGCTTATCACTGGCCTTCACTTTTACCACAACGTGGTCCCAGCTTTTCGAGGTAAACCCATTCGAGGTGCTGGCCTTCCGATGATAGTAACAATACCGCGCCTCAGTTGCGTCTTTCCCCAGGTAGTCACCCACGGCTTCGGCAATTTTTGCACCAGCTGCGGTATTCCCCATCTCAGTCTGTTTAATAAACAGCGTCTTTGGTTTATGAGCTACCAGGAACTTGGCGATAGGCTCTTTTTGTACGGCTGGTAACTGTGACAATAAGTCGCTCAATCCCTGTGCCGTTACGCCCTTCGACGTTGAAAGTGCACTATCCACCATTCGGCCTGGTAAGCGTTCTGCCAGTGGCAGCTTTGCCGCTTCCAGCTTTTCGACCTGTGCAGTTAACTGCTTTGGCGTAGCTGGCCGGTAATCAAATCCGGGGTCGATCCCTTTTGGTATTTCATGAACTTCCCCTGTCTTTTTATCAACCCAATCATATGTGCCATCGTCAGGGGCGGTTCCCACTTCCAGCCCACGACGTTTAACATCATCCTCTGACAACAGAAACTTCTTACATTTGCAGCCATAGCCATTAGCCGGTGAATGTGTTTCCCACCATGGGTCATCGACCGGCAACACCATGTTGTTCCACTTTAAATGCAACTCTCTGGGGTGCTCAGAATCACCATGGCGATATAAGGCAAATGGCCGTTTATGCTTTATCTTCTCGATCTGTTCTTCACGGCCAGCGTTATAGCTTTGACGTAAATTAGTTTCAAAAATCACTTCGCTCCGCCAGCTGGCGGGGCCGGTATGCTCCCAGCCATGCTTGGCGACAATATTTTTAAACTCTGTTTTAAACCAGTTTAAAGATTTCCCTTCACTGATTGCCTTATCAACTGCGCCTCTCAGATCGCCCAGTAAATCGGTCTTTGTTGCACCAGCAACCATGAATGCCCTGTTATGGGCGTCACGCCACAAATCATCCCAGTGTTCAGCCGGCATATTCAGCTTCTGCCGGAAAAACAGAATCTGCTCTTTAAACGGTAACGAACCATAACGGACAGGCATCAACGGCCCTCCTGCACTTCCAGCATGCCCAGCAACTCACTGGCAGTGATAGCCTGAGCCAGCAGCTCACCAAGTTCATCAGGGCTGATATCCGGTTCAATCTCCAGTAAGCCATCTCTGATTTCATCCAGGCTGGTCGCATTCATTACAAGCTGCTGTACCTGCTTTGTCATGCCAGATAAAACCGTGCTGGCCTGTTTCGATAACTGCAGTATTTGCAGATCTGTATTGTCGGGCTGAGCCGCAGACAACGCGGCTATACCTTTGACCCGCGCTTTCAGCATTGCCTCATTCTGATTGTTCTGACCGTCAACGATTTTTAAAACCTCGTCAGTATCCTTGGCTTTAGGAATTTGCAGTTTTTCCTGAACCCAATATGCCGGGATCTTCATTCCCATAGAAACCAGAGAACGTAACGGATAGGCCAGATCACGCATATCTTCCGGCTCTGTCGTATCAAATTCGATACGGGGCAACCGGCGGGTACTCTGGAACGATTTGCCGTTTAACGCATACAACGGATAAATCAGATCACGGGTTAACGTGGCGGCCAACTGGTGTAAGTCAGAATCTCGCACTTCCATGCGGACCTCATTATGAACATTGCCCAGGGCATTGGTGCTGCTCTTGCCATCCGCCTGGCTGGTGAGCGTGCCACCAAGAATGGCTTTACTCATTGAGCGTTCGCACCAATCCATCATCACCACAAACGGATCAGCCTGCCCCGATGCGGCATTCTGGAATTCAATTTCCATTCCACGCGGAATAATACCGCCCGCGTTATGGCCGATAGACAGCACGGCGTTGAGTAATGTGGTTTTCTCTTTATCCGTCGCCCCTTCCGGGTATTTACCCAGGCGAACCGGTAACCCGTAGATTTCCAGAAACTCAGCCAAATCACGCACGCTGTAGTTCTTAAACAAAAACGGCCAGACCAGCGTTCGTATTAAACCCGTCCTGGCCAGATAGCCGGATTTAGACTTGGCATTATGAACAACCCAACCGAACGGGTTTAACACAGCCCCTTCGTAGGTGCCATCACGTAATCGCAGCTGATTGCGATCATCCGGGTGAGTTTGAAACCATGCTGGGTCTCGCCACTCCAAACCTTTTGGCAGCATCAGACCTTCTACCTGTTCCCAGCCCGTGAACTCCTGAGCCGAAAACCCCTTCAGGATTGCGTCGGTTGCATCAAAGATACAATCCTCGAACCAGGTGAAGTCTTCCAGCAGTTCCGTCAGCAGATCAGCATCACGCTGTTCCTCGGCACTGGGGTTGCGCGGTGGCTTAATTGTCCAGGGCACAGATAACAGGGAACGGCGGCGCTTCCCAAGTTCGCTTTGCAGGTGTGCGTCTTTCTCTTCCATGTCTTCCGCCAGCTCGCACTGGGAAATCATGTTCCCCAGTTCAGCTTCCAGCAGTGCCGCAGCCGCCTTGCCCGGAGTTAAACCGACCGTTGGATGCTCAGAATAGTGACGACGCAACAGCCCGAGCATACTGTCATTTTCAGTTTGTGGTTCCCGTTCCAGACGAATTGGGGATCCGTGAATATCTACGATTGACATTACCAGCCGCCTCGCTCAAATCTGTGATAGTTATCGTCATCGGCAGGATGTGTTCCACGCTTGCCGGGTAACGGGGTGAACTCAATAGCGCCACCGTCCATCCAGCTGGCGCGGATCGCCATGACCAGCGAGACCGCAAAATCTCCGTGGCGCTGTTGGCCTGTTTGACCAGTGGTTCTGCCCTTGTCGATTTTAGGAATACCGTTCACAACCTGAATACGCCCCAAGTCATCCTGAATATCCGCATGACGAGGAATGCGGATATTGCCGTCTTCAAATTCAGCCTTCAGCTTTGGCATCCATTCCCGATACCACGGGTCATTCAGCATTACGCATTCAATCATGCTAGCCCCGTATTTAAGCCGTGCGGCTTCAGCCAGATAGCCGCCGTTACCGGTCGCATCGAACGAGGCAGCACTAAATCGTGGCAATCCGGCAAGCAGATAAAACAGGATCTGGCGCTGTGCCTCATAGGGCGCGTTCGCCAGCTCGACAACAAACGGGGTTTGCTTTGTCAGATTTGATGCAATCGCCAGCGGCGTAAAAACAGACAAGTCGCCTTTGCGGGCAAAGTCCTCACCCAACACATGACGGCAAGCTGTGTCACACTGCTCCAGCCATGGTTTCAGATTGTCTGAACACCAGTCATCAACATACGCTTTGCGCTGCTCATCACTTTGCAATTCAAAGTCTTTAGGGGCAGTAAAGCGCACAATCGGGATATCCGCTTCCATAGCCCGGTCAACCAGAGTTCGTTTGATGTAGACGCCACCGCCCTGTTTAGGTACGCAGAAATATTCTTCCAGTGCATCTTCTTCAGTGGCCGTAGCTTTTAACAGGGCCGCCTTCCATTCGTCTTCTGCCTGCTGGGTCCAGTTCGACCCTTTGATTTGGCAGATGCGGCGATAAAGCCCCTGACGACAAGCATCGTCGAGCGTGATCGTGTGAACGCTGTAATCTTTTTTGCGTGCCCGGCTATCATTAACAAGCTGGTTAAACAGGTTATCAACACCATTATGTGTGCTGATAATTCGGATCTTGGCACCCCACATGGTGAGTGCTGTTGCAGCTTTTAGCACCTCGGCTAATCGCTCGTGAAATGCGGCCTCGTCGATGGTAACATTGCCTTGCATACCACGCAGGTTAGACGGGTTACTCGATAACGCCTGTACCTTAAAGCCACTTGAGAAATAGACGACAAAGGTCAGAATGGATTTATCTTCATCTTCAAAAACCTCTTCCTGTATTTCTCCTGCAGCCTTATTAAAGGCTTTGGCCCACATGGCAACAGCGTCGATAAATTCCCGCGCCATCTCTTTGTTTGAACCAACATAAAAGTGATGACAGCCACCCGCTGATTTCTGCAGTGAACAGGTCAACGCAGCATCAGCAGCTTCTGCCCAGGTAAGCCCCGTCCGCCGGCTTTTTTCAGCGATTTTTAATTGTGAATCATCGGCCATCCAGCGGCGCTGATAAGGAAGCAGTACCTCTTTTTCGTCATAAATATCGGATATCTGAGCGAAGGCAGTCATTATGCGATCCCCAATATTTCACGGCGGATCTGTGCTGCGGTGTCTTTTGTTAACCCTGCTTGCGTCACAATCTGCTCCGCCTTGGCAGCAACTTCTTCTGCAAACGCCTGTCGGATTTCTTTTTCCCGCTTATGGCTTGCCATAGCTGTAGCTTCAAGGCGTTGAGCAGACAGCATCGCCTCTTTCAAAAAGCCGATATCCACTTCTGCTTCAGGGTCTTCCGCCTGCTTCATAAAGGCTTTGAACAGCTGGGACCGGGCCAACTCAAGAATGATTTTTGTAGTTTCGCCCTGAGGCTTATCACCCAGTTGAGCTGTTAGCGCGCTACTCATTTCACGCATTTCACGCAAATGAGTGCCGACTTTTTCAACTTTGCTGGCGTAGCGATTCAGGCCTGAGCGGGATAACTTCAAATCATCCTCAAGCCCATGTTCATCTATCAGCGCATTTATCGACTCAAGAATTTCCTGCTGCGTGATTTGCTTATCGCGCAACATTTCATGAAGCTGTGAGCGGATGTTTTCCGGCAGCAAGTCGACTTTACTGGCTCTGCCGCGAGTTGGTTTGTCGTCCACATTGTTCTCCTGCAAAGCTGTAGCCGGTGCCGATAGTGTCAACCGCATAAAGGAATAAAACGGTTATATAAGCCAGGATCAAAAATTTCATACTCACCCCCGAGGCCGAGGCTTTTTCACACCAGGAACAGCTGATCGGCCCTCAGATACGTCCTGTCCACGCCCTGTCAGATTTGCGACCATATAGCTGCCAATGTTTTCGATAACAACCAAACCTTGCTCTGCCAGCCAGGTGATATGAGTACGAACCTGATCACGGCTGACCCGATGCCCAAAAACATCCAGGCAATCCTGCAGAATTGATTCATTGGCTTCACCACCGGCATCAACCAGAGAACGCAGGATCACAAGGCGCTGGTCAGCATCCAGTAAATCTTTCATCATGATTTTTCCTTCAGTTCATTTTCCAACAGCAAATCACTGAGACGTCGCAGCTGTGCCAACTCCGGGCGAACCTCTCTTAACTCACCGCGCAGCTCACTGATTTCCAGTTGAAGTTTGTGTAAGTCGCCTTCACTGGGCAGCCCGGATATCTTCTGCTCCGCCGAAGTCATTCTGTTTTGCAGCAGAATCACGTCTTCACGTTTGGCGTAGGTCTTAACCAGCAATGTCTGAATAACCAGTGACAAAAGCGACACGGCGGCAGCAATCAGAGGCCAGAATGTTTTAACGACGTCCAGCACGGATGGCCTCCTGCTCTTCAAATAACGCCTGGCATTCAACACATCGTTTCGCAGACTGAATTGATGCAAGACGTTCGGCAGGGATCGGCTGTTCGCAATCGAAACAAAACCGATGGATCACTAATGGCTTCTCTACATCCCGATGTCGCCGGGCCATCTCATCATCCAGCCGTTGCTGAACCAGATCGTTTGCTCTATCAACCACATCAGACATCAGCGGCCCACCTTATGCTGGGCCTGTAAACGGCCAATGATTGCCAGCAAACCGCCGACCCCACCACCTAACACACACAAGACTTCAACCAGCCCCTGTTGTGTTGCCGGGTCGAGCGGCAAACCAAACACACCACCAATCGCAGCACCAACCGCAACCGCACCACCCCAGATGGTTTTTGACTGATACCAGGGTTTACTTTCAGTAAATGCAGTGGTTGTGGTGGATACAGCATTGGCTACCGTTGCCGCTGTTTTCATGATTTCTTTAGTGTCCATGTTCCTGCTCCTTCTGTTTCTGACGGCGGCGGAGCAGGTCGATTTCAGTCACACTGTTCCACCCTTTGGTGAAAAGGGATTGCCGGGTTTTGTCGTGGCTATATAACGGAATGGCATCGGCTGATTCGGCAACAAACCGCGCCTTTCTGCCGGAAATAAAACAATCGAGGTAATACTGATTCTTCAGTTCCGGAACGTTAAAATGAATAGCGTATTCAGCAGGCGTTGGCATATCAGCCTTCCTGCTTCACTGAGAGAATGAATTTACTGAGGTCGCCTAAACGTTTAAGCCAGCCGCGTAGAAAGCGGCTTTGTGATGGGTTATTGACGACGATGGCACGATAATATGATTCCCGGACATCAAGCAGAATGCCCGCCAGAACGTCACCACGTAGCGCAATAACACCGATGGTTTTCGGGCCGATCACGCCGTCTTCTTTGACCTTAGCTGCTCGTTGCAGTAATCGTTTTGCTGTGACAACGCCATGATTAACAGCAGCATCCATCATCACGATCGCCAATTTTGGGGCAGCAACAGCTATTTCATCGCAATGAGCCGCCAACCAATAATCGCGGTAATAAATCTTCTCTGCCTGCTGTTTAGTCAGCTGTTTAATAGCCGTATCAGGCCGGCAATCACCATCAACATCGGTCAGGCCATCTGCCAGACCATCACGTTTATCTGATATGCCGTATTTTGTTTCACCACCACGGTCTATTGAGTCGTTCCCATAGCCGCCTTCGGCACTAAACAGGAAATCCATTGCTGACTGAAACATAAAAAAGCCCCCGATACGCTCGATAGTGACAGCGTAACCGGGGGCTTGATTTGGGCGGGTTTATGGCGGGTTACATGAATTTTTTAATTCCAGCCGGTAACAACACCGTTAGTAACATAAACATATTGTCGGCCGTTTGGTGTGAAATATACCCATTGCTGACTTGAGCCAGCATTAGTTACTGTTTCATTAATATGGTCAGGGCTCCCCCACGATTTAATAACATCGCTTTTGGTCATCCCCATAACAATTTGATTATTCCTAACTGCTTTTATCGACTTCGTATATTGATAAGATGCGGCTCTGGATTTTTCAGCTGCGGCTACTTCTGCATCATAACGAGCCTTAATATCCGCGTCTGTTTGTTGTTCTAATTTATTTAGCTCTTCCTGTTTGGCCTTAATTTCTTCTTCTGACATTTTTTCAGGCTCATACTCGCCAACGACTTTCGCGGGGGCAGATCCCGCACAAGGTCTATCCTGAAATGAATTACCACACTGATATATTTGACCCGCTGATACAGGTAATGACAAAAGAGCTAACGCGAACAAATACACTTTCATATTCAATCATCCATAACTGAGTGCAAATTAATGTAAGTTTTATTCGCTATTGGATAAAAAATAAACCCCGCCGTAGCAGGGTTTGATGTTCATTTGACACGGATCATTATTCGAACATATCTGGCTGGTGCCGTTTACGATGCAACACCCGCTGTTCGGCAATAATGGCATAGATCTGCGGGTTGCTCAGACCATATTTACGTGAAAGGTCATCAATATTATTCCCCTTCCACTCGTTATAAATCGCATTGTTACGCAATGCCTGGAAGAGCGTGTCACCCGTCGGCAGATAAACAGCACGGCCGCCCATGTAATGGGCCAGCGCCGCCGCCAGTTTACCGGCCAATAATCCGGCCTCATCCTTGGTGTGTTTCTGCCTGATAAGTTCATGGGCCAGCACATCACATAATTCAGCCAGGCTCTTCGGCCACTTTGCCTTTAGTTCAGGCGTTGGGATCTGCCCCATCTGATCCAGCAACTGACTCACCGAATCATGGTCATGAGCAAATAAATCGTTTTGTGTATTCATCTCCGCACCTCACTGATCTTTTATACAGTCAGTGAGCACATTATAAACAAAATCCCGCGTAAAAGCGGGATTGAAGTTATGACAGTAAGGTTTAGTTAATGCGTTCGTGACAGTTCAATAATCATCACATCATAGACATCGCAGATTTGCTCATAGCCTCCTGCTCGTCTCTTTATTGGGTCAAATGGGATCGCTCTGCCAGCAGATTTGATAGCGTCAATCATTAACCGGCGGTGCCAGTTTTTAAGCGATTCCAGAACCTTTACGGCCAAATAGCTATTTAGCCAGGCGACATCATCAACACCGGCACCATTGTTTAATTGAATGGTCATCCGTTTAACGTAGCTGTTTAAAGCGGATTCACTCCCATCACGCAATAATTTCTGTTTAAACATAGTTATCCAGACAGCCCTGATTTTGCTGATCTCATCCGTTTTAACCCGGGTGTCGCCTTTAGGGCTTAAACGTTTTTGATTGCGCTTTAACTGGTGTTTAAATCCTGCATTTTTCAATACGGTCATTACGGCTTCCAGCTCTTTCAGATTCATATCTGCGCTGCTTTCCTTGCCGTTCGCCGCACCAGCCAGCGCAGCACGATACGCATCATCAGTCAGTTTTAATTCCCGCTTGGCGACATGGATCAGCCGGATAAGCTGCTGACGTTTCTCACTCAATGTCATTGTCATCAGGCACAATCTCTATCTGGTTAACAGTCACGACCGCAGGTGCCGGGCCAAGGTGTTCTTTGGCGTAGGCAACTGACTGCTCTTTGTTAAATCCGCAATACATTTTCATATACGCGTGAAAAGCATGATGTTCTTCCCATGTGCTGGGAACTTGGCGGACATAACTTCCGCGATCTACTACCTGGGCCATATATCAGCCCTCAATTCGATATTCTGTTTCATCCTGGTTGTCTCCTATTTCCGGATGGAGAACAACACGGCCGTGGCTGCTCATCAGTGCCCGATCACCACATCGGGCAGACCGCCTTTTCAGGCGGTTTCGCGGATCAATCTTTCCAGGCTAACTCCTCTTCAAGCGAAGAAATCCTTTCCTCCAACTTCGCGTTTTCTTCAGATAAGTCACTGAATGAAGCAGATACTATTTTCCCATCTAAGTAGGTCATCCCTGCACTGATTGATGGTTCCTGACCATCAGGATAATCAAATACAAACGTCATCTTGCTCATGAATGGCTCCCAATTTTTATTTGCTCACAACCAGAAACACCTGCATTCAATCTAACTTGCCGACCCGCCTTATACCCATCAGCAACAGCGCCGGTATCTCTGGATGTTCCATTGGCTTCACGAACCTTGCCCGTTTCAAGATTTGGGATTTTTTGCTCTTTAAACAGCCGAATTAATTCCCGCTCTTTTTCATTAGGTGATAAATCGGTCACCTGCTGATATACGCCGCTCACCCAACCTTCACAAAACAAATCTGCACGAGCTGTTTTAGTGCTGGCTTTCAATCGTTTATTCAGGCTTCCTGAGTATTCACGACGCGCTTTAAGCAGCTGTCTTGATAAAACTGTGTAGCAATATGCTGCTATCTCAACGTTGGTATTCAAACCAATGAAATTGCAGCGACAACCATCAAAAATATCGTGACGCATATAAGCTTCAACACCAAATGCCCGACAAATTAGTGTTGTCAGCATTACGCTCCACTTCGGCTGTTTAATGCTTTTATTTGCCATCTTGGCGCCATGTTCTGCAATTGAACTTAAATCAACATCTGACTGTGAAAGCTGATGTTCATTCATCAATGCCTGAGCCTTACGCATCGCATTAGCTGCTTCATGTGGGTTGCTGCTATTAGCCAGCGCCATGAGTTTTTTAATTTTGTCTAAGATCCGTTGATTACTCATGCTGCCTCCTTCATTCCGATGTACTCTTTCAGTCCTTGTTGAACTGCGACAATGATTCGACACAGATAGACGTATGATGGATTTAGCTTCTGGGGGAAGCTTATTTCATACCAAGGTCCTTCAAATAACTTCTGGCAAACATCAAAATCAACCATGGATAAGCCATCCTTAAGCATCTCAATGGATGCGTTTTCCCAGATTTCTCTGGCATCAAATTCACTGATATCACCATTGCGACGAGATTTAAGAACGGCTTTCCAAATCATTTCCTGCACAGCATCTTCATCATCAATATGGCTTTGCATACTCTGAAGATTGTTAGCTAAATAATCTTCACCACAGTCAATGAAGAACTGCTCAACACTGCGACCGGACATGGCAGGCCAAAATGATGACCAGCTTTTACCGTAACATTCGATGATTATTTTCCCTTTCCCGGGCTCATAATTTTCGAGAATTACGGTTATTGGATCTAATTTGTCCAGCTCAGATAGGCGTACCTTTGTGACCGTTGATTTTTCAACTTTCATGCTGCAGCTCCAAACCGATGGCACAGAACCTGATGCCAGAGCGGGTTGTGAGTTCTCAATAAATGCTGAACACTCCCGTCTGATACCCCAATTGCCGGCTGTTCATCACTCCCTTTGCGTACCACGATTTTCGGTGCGCGGGGATAGATTGCAAAACACCGGTAATACGTGACCATCGGGACCCCTTTTGTATAGGTCGGATTCGGCATCGGCTTGCTGTCAATGTCGAACCGTGGGTCATGTACCACATACGACATGACGGATTGCACCATGCGTTTATGAACCCCGATCACCTCAGCTATTTCAACTGCGGACATCCAACGCCCAGCGTCTAACAGCGTTTGGGCTATCAGCGCTTTCTTCGTTACTTTCTTAGTTAATATCTCCATAATCACCTCGTACTTTTGACTGCTTGCTAGGCTGCTCATCAGTACCGGAGCACCACCTCCGGCAGACAGGCCCTCCGGGGCCTGTTTCGCTTATTCGTTTACTGCATCAGCCAGGGCTTTAGCCGCCTTGAACTTCACCGTCTTCTTAGCCGCAATCTCAACGGTTTCACCGGTTTGCGGGTTACGCCCCAAACGTGCCGCTTTATTCAGGATGGAGAACGTTCCGATACCTGGTATCAATAACGGCTCACCCGCTACCAGCTGGCGCTGCAGCACTTTACCCAGCGCAAATAGCGCCTCATCGGCAATGTGTTTAGCGGTATTCATTTCTGTAGCAACGGCATTGATTAACTCTGCTTTTTTCATGGTTTAACTCCTGTTTAAATTTCTTTTGGTGGTCTTGGTTTACTGCAAAAATCGGCACGGTTAATTGCCCATGTCCGGTTAACTTCACTGGCGGTGGCATCAGCTGCAAGCAACCAGAATTTACGAGCCCACTGATAGTATTCATCGCGTTCAAACTGAGCGGCTTGCTCAGCTAACTCTCTGTATTCCTGGCTCATGGCTACACCTTCGCTGAATCAAGGGGGATCTGGACATAGCGCCCGTCCTGCTGACGTTCATACAACCGCAGATATTGGCTGGTTCCGGTGATCTGAATCGCGTCTGCAATGGCATCCATCGCGGATTTCCAATCTGGATCGTCGATGCTGATCTGGCGTAATGACAGCACCTGATTCACATCAATATGCCCTTGTTTACTGACGCGAAACGCATGCTCTACCAAGGCTTTCAGCTCTGACTGAGCGCCTTCCGACCACTTAGCGATGCATTCATCAATCAGTGTCTTTGCAGCCTGGATCCGTTCATCAAAAACACGGTGCTCACCGACCGCGCGGATTAGTTTGTAACGGCCATCGAATGACATCATGGTCACGTTGCCTTTAACACCACCCCATTCGACGCCATATTCAGCCGCGGAAAGGTCGCAGAAATCGGCAATTTTCTGCATGGATTGCAGCTTGAATGAAGCCAGTGCATTACGTTGTTCGATAGCCTTGGCAATGATGTCGCGCACGACGTCATCACGCAGTTTGTCTACCGGAGAAATCAGGTCTTCCGGAACCAGATGGCCAGCCGAATTAACCCGGTGACCGGCTGGGATGCTTGCTTGTAAATTCATCGTTTTATCCTCGTTAATTAAGTAACTGACCAACCGGAACGGCGGCACTTGGCGGTTCAAGAAGTTCAACACCAGCCTGTTCCGCTGCCTGCTCAATCAACCCTGGCAACAGAGCAGCCAGATTCGTTTTCAACATAACTCCCAGATCGTTCCAGGTATCGTCGCCATCATGTCTTGATGAGATCAGAACCCCTTCGCCATCCGGGCAATCTCCCAGGAGAATGCGAATTTCATATGCCATTACATGTCCCTCCATTTCACGCAAACACCCGCCATCCGAGCCGCATAGGTTGTGCGCCATAAGCCGTTAACGCGCTCATGAACCATGACAGCCTCATCAACCAATCCAGACACAGGTCGGTCAACAGTGATAACCGGTGTCGGAGCCAAAAACTTAGATACAATGTTTGCCCCCTGGCTTTTGATGAACAGGAGCACTTCGGCAAATTGAACTTTTTCAGCTGTTGTCATTTCCCGTCCCTCTGCAGTTGTTTCAGTAAGCGGTTGTATCTGACTGCCATGGCATCAAGTTCAGACTTAAGCAGGTCATTCATAATCTTTTGCACAGAACCACTGGTCCCTGCATCTGAATTGGCCTGCCGCTCAAGACGGCGAATAACCGCTGATGCGTCATATAATGCGACGGCTGCTTTTTGCTCCCCAACATCAGCGACATGAAGCCGGATCGGCTGGCGTAACAACTCTGTTTCATCAATCTGGCTATAAGGGCATCCGGAACGGCATGCCTTATAAAGCTTTATTGCCATCGGGTTATCACCCAATTCACCAGCCTGCTTTTTCTGGTGAGCCATGCACAAGTGCTGTGGAATTTCACCGAGGATCGGGCAGTTAACCTTTGCCCCCATGAAAACGCTTTCCACTACCTGGCGAACACGTTCTAAATCGCCGGGATATTTGTCGTTACAGGTCTGACTAATAAGAGTTCTTGATAAACCCGTCTTGTCAGCGACTTTTTGCAGTGAGGTTTTTTTGACCTCGGAGCGCAACACTTCAAGCCACGCGCTGCTCATCACCTGCCCCCTTAGTAAATGGATAAAGGACCAGTTCATTTTGATCCCAACATCCTGTCTTTCGGACAATGGGTGACATCCGTCCGGTATCTCGGGTCAACCTGTAACTGCTTGATTGACCTTTGACTTCATCGTTTGGTTTTCTGGTATCAACCCTTTTAACAGCAGACACATAACCAGCAGCGACCAGTTTCCTGATAAATTCATCCGCTGTTTTTTTGCATACGCCAGCTGTTATACACAGGCTGTCAGCCGTAAAAACCCGTGAGATTTTCATGGAGTTCCACATTTTCTGACGTCCGGTTTTTGTCTTCTGATTTCGAATCAAATCACCGGGATTCCCGCCTTTGCCAATTCGAGGTTGGCTACCAGGCACCATTGCAAATCTTTTAGGTCGCCCTGGAACACCAGGGCTTCCGATATGTCGCAAATAGTTCTGTTTAACCCAGCGATTAACTGTTGTTCTGCATTGCTCCAGATCCATTTCAATTGCGTTGGATAACTCTGGAACTGTGAACTGCGGATGAGCCTGGATAAACCGCCAGGCATCTGCCCTTTTGTTGTTTTGTTCTTCCGTCATTACCAGTTTCCCCGTTGCTTTTGTTTTTAATTACTGGCGAACACGACGAACGTCGTGGAACAATTCACGTTCATCAACATCACCAATACCGATGATGTCGACATCCGATGCCATTGCCATTTTTTCAATCTTGTCGAGAGCGCTGACGATGGTACGTACCATGCCGTTGGAACGACGACGGATCAGATCCAACAGTTCCTCATCAATATTGACTGGCACTTCCAGCATTTCTTTGGCAATCAAAGCAACGTCATCCAGATCAGCTGGTTTAAATTCAATCCATTGCGAGATCCGGTTAAACAGCTGTTTGCGTTGACTTATACGGCGGGCGATTTCCTCCATCCCGACCAGGACAAGAGGTTGTTCTGTGGCGTCATAAATATCGCGCAATGTTTCAAGAATGCGGGAGTTACCGACGATGTAATCGGCCTCATCAATGAACAGGCACATCTGATCACGACGAACAACTTCCACAATTCCGTCAACCATGCTGCGCAATGTATGACGTGGCGTAATGCCAATTTCACGGCAAATCTGTTCCAGCAGTGAAGTTACGGTGTCCGTTCTGTAGCAACGGATGTAGATCCCATTCACCTCATCCTGGTTAAACAAATATTCGACCGCGGTGGTTTTACCAAACC
This sequence comes from Tolumonas auensis DSM 9187, assembly GCF_000023065.1. Taxonomy (NCBI): domain Bacteria; kingdom Pseudomonadati; phylum Pseudomonadota; class Gammaproteobacteria; order Aeromonadales; family Aeromonadaceae; genus Tolumonas; species Tolumonas auensis. Next base: position 797,420 of record NC_012691.1, on the reverse strand, counting down.
CACTAGGACCGTGGATCAAACCGATACCAGGTACCATGGTTGAACGGTTTAAAAGACTGTCCAACAGATGCTCTGTTCTGAGCATATTTTTGACTTCAACAATTTTGTGTTTCATGATGTTTATCTCCTGTTTAAAGGGGTTGCGCGCCGGTTATCCATTAGCCTTGGACTGGCGCGCTGTTTTCAGCTCGTCCAAATGACGTGTGATCCGTTTAGCCATTAATTTGTGGCTTCTCATGTATTTGTTTAACCATTGTTTTTCGCGTTCAGGCAGTGGTTGATCCAACTCCTTCTCAGCAAGAATCAATGCCTGTTCATACTCTGTTTTAAGCACCTTCGATTCCTGACCTGCTTTCAATTCCTGCTCAGCCTGTTTAGCCAAACGGCGAGCCTCCAGCGCAGCCAGCTCCTCATCGCTAAATGCTTTTTGTTGGTCAATGGCAGGGATAGCATTTGTTAATGCTGATAACGCTGGGTTATCCAATTCGATATCGCTTTGTTTGAACTGGAGAGTGTCTTTAGCCTGTTCCACAAAGTGGTTGATAACGTCCTGGTGCAAGGTATCGACACCCCATGTTTTAGCCAGGTTGCGCATTTCACGACGAAACGAGGCCAGTGCTTTTGCATCCGCTTTTTTCGCAGCACGGAATGCATCCGGACTAACACCATTTCCAAGAAGATCGAGATTGATAGCTTCAACCCGTTCACTCCAATCACCGGCGCGGTACAGAACGGCACGACCAACATCACTTGGGTCGAGGAATACACTGACTCGCTGTGCTTTCCATGAGTGTTCCATCAATTCAGGCGCTGAATACTTAACACCACCTGCTTTAATAAACCCTTTAGATACCGTGGCTTCTCCAATGTGATTCAGCAGCAGATCAAGTGCTGACTCGTCAACAATGGCTGACCGTTGATAGCGGGCATCCTGATATTTCTCGTTAGGGGTTTTACCCAGAGTGCTGTGCTTTTTGTTGTGATAACGGGCATCCAGCCAGTTATCGAGCAATTCCTGCAGCTCACCCGCAGTCATTGCAAGTTGATAGACATCGCGTTGATCATCAGGCTTGCGTTTATCAGCCAGGCGTTCAGCAAAACTTTTTCTGGCTTCAATCACTGATCGATCTGCAACGCAGTGACCGATATAGCTCGGAAGTAACTCAATCATTCCGTGTGATAGCGTTCTGAAAAAACGCTCGATATGGGGTTTTTCCCAACCCGAATAAGCGTTGGATCTGCTGACGTTGATATCCAATAAACTGCAAATAGACATCACTCGTTTACTGACATAATCAGATCCATTGTCAGTTCGCATAACGCCATTAGGATTAATGGTTCCCCAGGCAAGAAAAGTCTTTCTCAATAAGAGGCAAATGCCTTCACTGCTACTTGATTTGGCGACTAACAAGCGGACACGGCGAGTGAATACGTCGATGACAGCAATGATTGAATGACGACCATCAATCAACATTGCATCAACAGGCGTTGAGTCGAATTCCCAAACGTCATTTGGCTGACTCATCCACTGATACATGGTTTCAACAGCAGTACGATACTGGTTGTTATAGGCATCAGGATTGGTGACATAAGTGAATGCAGCTTTGTTATCACTTAACCAGCGGGTTAAATAACGACGCAGGCTGGACGCACTAGGCACGTCCCAATCAAGCTGATTCATTGACTTATATTCAGTAGCCAACTCATGCAGCGTGCTCCATTTATTTGCCAGGTGAGGTTTGCTGGTTACAACAGCAATCAGGAACTGTGCTAATGACTGATTCCTGTCCAGCTTGGTTTCGCGTTTCCCCTGGTAGTTACCTGCCAGAGAAGCAGGGCCAACGCTATCCAGAGAGTCCTGCCAACGCATCAATGTTCTGTAACTGAACGAACGTTGCTGGTCATAAACTGAGTCTGGAAGCTGTATCTGACGAGCAGCATAAGCTTCGCAAAACAACCGACGACCGACGTCGAGCTGGTTACATGCGCGGTAAGACGACAGAAACACATCAGCGACCTGCAGGATCAGCAGTCTGGAATCAGCGCGTTTCCGTTGTTCTGGCTTGAGAGCAATCAGCTTGCGGCCGTTCTCTATTTTCGCCTGGACAGATACCGCGCTTTTATCAGCAAGAGCCGCCATCGCAACCCCAGCCTTGGCATGATCCTGAATAGCTGAAGCCGTTTCAGATGCCATGGTTTTAGCCAGATAAGCGCGCGTTTCAGAAGGTAGTGAACTTATATGGTATTCAAGACCTTTCCCTGATTCTCGTTTTCTGTTTTTCCAATCCTCACGATCAGCTTTTTTACGTACACCATCTTGGTATTGCGGCAACCCAACCAATCCAGCCAATTCAGATGAGATAAACCATTCTTTCATTGGTCACCTCCAAGCAAATCGACTCCAATAGATTTTGATAAAGCGGACATAATTGTGCGCGCCTCCATTCTTTTTGGACTTACACCATTAGATGGGGCATAGCGTTTTATGCAACGTTGTACAGCGCGGGGATGGAACTTGTTTTCACGAGCCCAAGAGGCTTGTGAATAACCAAGCTTCATAAGCTCTGCTCTAATCCATTCCTGAGTTTTGACTGACATATAAACCACCTTTTGGTATCTTTAAGTGTCGCAAAGCGAACAAACACACATTCACAAAAGAATGATTTAACGTCGCACCGCGTCACATAAGAATGATTGATCAACACTAAAAGAATGGCAAGTCTTTTTGTGCTGGTATTTTTTCTATTTATCATTCTTGAAAGACGCAAAATCAGAGAAATGTAGATATGTCAGATAGTTACGATGAAAAAATACTGGCAATCAAAAAAGATACTAAGGAATCTTTTCAGGCTGATGGAATAGATACCATTCATATAAGGCTGGAAGAGCTTAAGGGTGACTTAAGTTATAAAGATTTCGGCGGCAAAGTAGGGATAAGCGAATCAGGGGTAAGGAAATATTTCCCGCCTTACTTTTCAATGCCAGCGATCGACAAGTTCATACAAATAGCGAACGCCCACAACGTAAACCTTGATTGGCTTGCTACTGGTGTCGGCCCAAAGTACCGAGGGGATGATTATCCTATTGCGGTAACAAGCGCTAAGCACAGCTGCGTTTGCAAAGATGAATTCGACGAAGAATATGCGTTGATACCTGGTTACCACATTAATGTCAGTACCGGCCCCGGCAGTGCCCTGGAAAATGAAACTGTAAAGCGGCACCTGGCATTCCGTCGCAAATGGCTGAAGTTCCGAGGCTTAGATATAGCCAGGCTGGCTGTGGTGTTTGCCAAGGGTGATTCTATGGAACCTACGATACATAGCGGAGACAGCATCCTGATTGATACAGGGCACAATCAGATAGAGGATGGGAGTATCTTCGTGCTTCGCCTGGGCGACGACCTTTACGCTAAGCGACTGCAGAAGAACTACGACGGCAGCATCACCATCATTAGTGATAACAAGGCAGACTATCAGCCCCAGGTTGTCCCGGCTGACCATCTATATAACCTGGCAGTGATTGGCAAAGTGGTCTGGGTTGGCCACGACATTCATTAACCCCGGCCGGTTAACTAATTGTTAGCGTTTAAACAGTCACTGACTTATCCAGGCGGTAATTTTAAATGCCTGGATAAACGTTTCTTGGATATGACATTTTAAATGACCCCGCGGCATTCAATGCTTTCGATGTGACATTTTAGACGGATCTCTCGGATCGCATTATTTTAAGCCCCAATCTGCCCTCAAACCCTTGCCACTGCAGAGTTTTTCCCATATGTTCCCGTTTAATATCTAGTGATCCCGGTTATGACAGATTGAGTGACTGGTTACACTTTCAGCCTGATTGGTGAATATCTGGCTGGTCAGGTTGACTCTTATTTTGCCGTGCTGACACGTACCTTCTTAGCCGCACTGGTGTTTCTTCCCTTTTTACGACGTCGCTGGCTGAACTGGAAATTGGCAATACAACTGATGCTGATTGGTGCGATCCAGTTAGGCGTGATGTATATCTTTTACTACCGGTCATTTCTGTTATTAACCGTGCCGGAAGTGCTGATTTTTACTATTTTCACGCCGATTTATATCACGCTGTATTATGACTGGCTCGCACGCCGGTTCTCGCCTTATTACCTGCTAACCGCCGTGCTCTCGGTGATCGGCGCAGCGCTGATCCGGTACGATGCCTTGACCAGTGACTATCTGCTGGGCTTCCTTGTGGTACAAGGCGCAAATATCTGTTTTGCCATAGGGCAAGTCGCGTATAAACAATTGCTCGCCAAACAGACCGAACAACCGCCCCATCTGGCAATTTTTGGCTGTTTTCATCTTGGTGCACTGCTGGTATCGGTGCTTAGCTGGTTCTTGTTCGGTAAAGCGCACTATCCTGAGCACCCGACTCAGTGGGCGATATTGATCTGGCTGGGCGCCGGGGCTTCGGGGTTAGGTTATTTCCTGTGGAATAAAGGTGCCACGCTGGTTAATGCCGGTGCTTTGGCCATCATGAATAATGCGTTGATTCCGGCTGGTCTGATAGTAAACCTGCTGATTTGGAACCGGGACACCAATTTGCTGAAATTACTCACCGGCGGCGGTGTGATCCTGCTATCGCTCTATCTGAATGAGCGCTACACCCGGCGCAGAAAACCTTAACGCACCGCACTTTATTCAGGCATTTGATCCAGATCATACGATTTGGAGCAGTTCCATTTGCCAATAATGTCCTTCATCCCGTAACCTGTGCTAATCAGAGGTAGTCACTGATAATTCTATCTGTAAAAATTTTGTTATTTCATAGAATTAAAGCCATTTAAGGAGTTTGGGGTGTCAGGAAAATATTCGGTAAAACTCTATGATGTTGTCATTGGCTACACCCAACTGGAGAAGGCTGATCCGCCACTGGGTCTGGTGTCAGGTAAAATAGAATTACAGAACCTTGATTCGGGCTATGATTTTTTCTCTGTGTACTGCAAAGAAACAGAAGCTCAAATCAACGTTGATTATCCTGATTTTAAGTTCATTGACGCAGAGTCAATCCGTGGGCTTGGCATCTTTAATAGCCTGGACATCCCCATCAATGGCACAACCACGACAATTCGTGGATTTGACAGTGATAGTTTTGAAATCGAAGTCACTGGTATTCCTAAAACGGAATATGAAACATTATTCCCTGAACACAATGCAGCGTATGAGAATCAGTTTAAAGCCCAGTTGCGCAGTGAATAAACGCTGGAATTGATCCATATCATTTCATTACAGCGGTTCCGTTTGCAAATCAACAATGACATCCAGTAACCTGTTCTCTATGAAACGCAAGGATTTGCACATCAGCAGAGGGAACAGGCCAGTGGTGCTATCAACCAAGGGCGGTAGCGTTGCTTTACAAATCAGAAAACGGACTGCGTACACCGTTCGCTCCATGCTGTAATACATGCGTGTAGATCTGAGTCGTTTTTACATCACTGTGTCCTAATTGCTCTTGTACTGTCCGAATGTCAGTACCTCTGGCCAGCAAATGTGTCGCAAATGAATGTCTTAAATTGCCACAACATGGATTTCGGTGCCGCAGGCATTTTTTGCGCTAATGCAAAAGGCATCCAGACTCCGGCATAATCTGGATGTTCAACATCTTGTTTGTGATAAAACGTAACCTGACGAATTTGCTCACGTAGTGCAGGTACTAATTCCGGCGCTAATGTCACCCTACGATGTTTTCCACCTTTGCCATTCCAGATCATCAAAGATAAATAATGGAAATCAATATCCTGTATGCGCAGTCGCATTGCCTCCATCAAACGCAATCCACTGCCATACATAAGTTGAGCTGGTAAACGCAAATGAGCTGGTAATACTGAGAGTAAATCCCGAATTTCTGCAGGAGTTAACACGGTAGGTAATTTCCTTATATAAAAACACCAATGCATTTAACGCCAGAGATTGTGTCTTTACTGCGACACTTCGTTCATTCGCCAGGAATGACAGAAACTGTTCAACCTCAATATTGCCCATCTGAGCAGGATGCTGATTACGGTGAAAACGAATAAACCAGCGGATCCAATAGATATAAGCTTCGATTGTACTTTTGGCATAATGCCGAACAACCATAAACTCAAAAACCGATGCTAAAAAAGGAGAAGAAGGTTTTTGCATTCAACATGAATCCTGTATGTAAAAACAGTATTTTGATACTACTATAACTTTTACAAACTATATGGATTTTCTCTGCCTTTGCTTTTTGATAAAACAAAATAACAGCATGATTTTATTGAAGTTTAACGGTTTTTTGTGAAAAGTTACAGGTAGATTTTATGGAACGCTCACACAGAGAAATGTGGCGTTAATCGGTAGAATAAATTGTTATGTATTTAAATCAACCACACATTAAATATGAATAGAAATCAATTTGAATTAATTTACTCGTTATCCAAGAAACAACCTTGGTTAGAGTACAAGTACGATGAGCTAATTTCATTGCTTTTCGAAGAATGTGATAGCATTGAAAAACGTGAGCTTATCGTAGAGCTATTATCTCGCTTTGTTTATATTTCTAATGATGATTACTTGAAATGTTTAGATGCTCTAGTAGATAAAATTACTAATACAGAAAATATCAGTGATGATACTACCCAAATAGTTGCACTCACAGCAGATGCTAATGCAGATAGTGCACAATATTTACTATACGGACTCAAAAGCAAGCTTGCAAAGGCAGGCTGGAATAACTGCAAACTTGTAAATACATTTGGAAGAGCATATCGTACTTATACAGACAATAAAAATAAGCATAAAAATATAATTTTTATAGATGAGTTTATTGGTTCAGGTCAAACAGTGCTTAGTCGTGTCGCCGAAACTAGAAGAGTATTTGAAAATAAAAACATAAATGACATTAATATTCATGTATATACATTAGCTGCCACCACTATTGGTTTGAAAAAAATCAGAGATAAAAATATCCACGTAGAAACAATTAGAGAGATTTCTCGAGGCATATCTGATCATTATGATGAGAAAACTAAAGAAACTAAAATAAATTTAATGTTAAGCCTTGAAAGCATCTTATTGAATAGAATATCAAACAGAGATATTCAAGAATTTTCCCTTGGTTATGGCCAATGTGAATCATTATATTGCAGAGAAGAAGGGAATACGCCAAATAACGTATTTCCTATTTTTTGGTGGCCGAAATTAATTGATTCTACAGATAGACCACACCTTTTAACAAGGTTCATGGATGATAATTGATGAAACTAAATAATATTGAAAAACTATTCATTAGTACATTATTCAATAGCAATAAGAAACTAGACCCGTTTACTATATTTAAACGAATGAAGGTTAGCTTCCCAGAGTATACAAAAACATATAATAATTTAATAGAAAAACAACTTATTGAAGAGTCTAATGATAAAATTTCTCTTTCCAAAAAAGGTATGGATGCAGCATTAATAAATGCAAACGCCCTTAGTCGACACTGGCGGGATACCCCAAAAAAATATTTAATTGATAAGCCATCAAGTGCAGATCCGTACATTCCAAATATTAATCTGCTAGACAAATTTAACTTCCCTACAGCAAAAAAACATATAGAATAGGAGCTGGCTTACAGAAGCTAGTACGTTAGAGTGTAGTCGCTCTCCGGGATAAGGCTCCCGTTAACCAACGTACAATAACTATTCAAAAAGCGAATAGTTATTGTACCGTACCAAAAGGACTCCGTCCTTTGTGGTAGCTCTTAAGTTAAGAAAATATTGCGTGTCGCAATATTTTCTTACTTGAAGAGGGGTTGCAAGTAAAGAAGGTAGCTTCTGTAAGCTTTTTATATGAAAAAAAACAACACAATAGAATACTGGATTTCATACTTAATAAGTCACGGTGTATCTTTAGATATTATTGAAGAATACACTCCATACATTACGAATTTAGTCGATAAAAATCTTCCTGTAATTTTCGAGCTTGAACACCTTTCGTTATTGATAGGCATAAAATATCTAGAGCTTTTAAAAATGATCCACTCTCCAGACTCATTTTATAGAGAGTTCGATATCCCCAAGAAAAAAGGTGGTGTTAGACATATTGTATCTCCATATCCGTCCCTATTATCTTGTCAAAAATGGATTTACAATAATATTCTGAAAAAAATATCAATTCATCCTGCTGCACATGGATTTAATCTCAATCATTCGATTGTAACTAATGCTCAATCTCATCTAAATAAAAAATGTTTATTACAAATGGATGTTAAAGATTTTTTCCCATCACTGCCAATAAATTGGGTTATAAATCTGTTTAGCTCTTTAGGATATTCTCATAATGTTTCATTTAATTTAGCGTCACTGTGTTGTTTAAATGACAAATTACCACAAGGAGCAGCCACAAGCCCATATTTATCAAATATTCTATTGGTGGGGTTAGATAAAAGATTGTCATTGTTGTCTACATCTTATCAGTTAACATACACAAGATATGCTGATGATCTCTGTTTTTCAGGTGAGTATATTCCTCACGAATTAATACAAACAATAGAATCTATAATTATTGATTACAATTTAACACCAAATAAAAATAAAACCAGATTACAACTAAATAACAACAAAAGAATAGTAACTGGCATATCAGTATCTGGCCCCAAAGCAACAATACCTCGGCAACTTAAACGTGAATTAAAACAAGAACTTTACTACATACAAAAACATGGTTATTTATCACATGTAACCAAAATGAAGATTTCAAACCCTAAATGTCTGCAATCCTTAGAAGGTAAATTTTCTTTTTGGTTACAAGTTGAACCAGATAATGATTTTGCAAAGAAATCATTAATGTTTTTAATCAAATTAAGAAAAGAAAATACATAACAAAAACTTGAAACTGGACGTGGACTTCACCCACTTTTTCGGACACGCATTGATAACTAATCCAGAGGTCATCAATGCCCGCTTATACCAATGCTAAACGTATTTTTAAGTACTCTGACGAGTTCAAAATGAAAGCCGTTCAATGGAGTTTTGACCCTCAGCGATCAGTAAAGGATGTCGCTGCTGCACTGGACATTCATCCTTTTATGTTGTCTCGTTGGCGTAAAGAATTTCGTGAAGGGAAATATGGTCCGATGAAGCCCACAACCAAACCTTCTGAGCCCAATGCCCAGCTCAAAGAGCAGGATGAGCTTAAAAAACTCAGAAAACGTATTGCTGAACTTGAAGAGGAAAATGACATCCTAAAAAAGTGGCAACGCTTTCTGGCCGAGGAACGACGGAAGCATTCCAATTCATAAAAAAGCATGCTTCTCGCCTCTCTGTGAAACGTCTTTGCCAACGCGTAGTGGCTATTATGACTGGCTAAAGCGCACTCCCAGTGTTCACACGCAACAGGATGCTGTGTTACTGACGCACATTAAGCGCGTCTTCAAGGCATCGGCGGAACGATACGGCAGTCCTAAAATTTATCAGGCATTACGCGCTGAAAGCATTGTCATCAGCCGCAAACGTGTTGCCAGATTGATGAGAGAAAATGGTTTAAAAGCCCGTGTTGAGCGGGTTTATAAGCGATTAAGTAAGCTTCGGGCTGAATTAAAAGTTCTGCCTAATTACAGGCTACAGGCTCCAAAACCAACGGGGCCGAACCAGCAATGGTCCAGCGATGTGACTTATATCCGCCATGGCCGTCGGCACGTATTCCTGGCCGTGATTGTCGATCTCTGGTCGCGAAAAATTATTGGCTGGTCGCTTCAAGAGAAGCTCAATGCGGAATTCTCGGTTGCCGCCTTGTATCAAGCATTGAAGCAACGCAAACCCAAAGCGGGATTAATTTTACATACTGATCGTGGTGTTGAGTTCAGAGCACAAGCCATGCAAATCTGGCTCAATAAATTTGGGATCCGACATAGTATGAACCGGCCAGGTCAGTGCACCGATAACGCTGAAGTTGAATCGTTTTTTAAGACGTTAAAGTCTGAACTGATTTACGAAAATTATTTTCCGACTGTATCTGCACTGAGAGATCAGATCAGCAGATACATCCGGAATTTTTATAATAAGGTGCGGCTGCACAGTAGCCTCAATTATGTATCTCCGATACAGTTTGAACATGCTGCTTAATAAACGCGTGTCCGTTTTATCGGGTGAACATCAACGGCATTGCATGCCGCCATTTAAGTAAAAGTTATACATATTGCGACATTATCAATATTTGAGGAAAATTTAGTGCCTAAAATTACCTTTCAAGTCGACACTCGATTAGCAAAGTTATTAGCCGAAAACTATCGTTCCTCAGAAAGAGCATTAAAAGAATTAATTGATAATGGTTGGGATGCTGATGCTGAACATATAAATATAAGTTTACCAGAACCATTAACAAGTGATCCGGTTATTGTATGTGATAATGGTTCTGGAATGACAGAACATGAACTGCTTAAAGAGTATTTATATATCGCTAGTGATCGCAGGCAAAGAAGAGGTGAACTGACAAGTCAAAAAAAGCGCAAAGTTAAAGGGAAGAAAGGAATTGGAAAATTTGCTGGTCTCATGATTGCAAACGCGATGCAAGTGGAGACATGGACAAGAGGTAAAAAGTGTACCTTTTCTTTAACAACCGCAGATTTAGAAAATGCAAATGATATCGAAGATTTGTCAGTAAACTTAAACATTGTTGATATTCCAGATTCTAAAAGCCATGGCACTAAGATAACATTATCAAATTTGGTTCAAAACCTATCATTCCCAAGCCCCGATAAATTAAGACAACTTTTACTACAAGAATATGGCAGAAGTGATGATATAGAAATCACAGTCAACGATAAAAAATTAGGTATTGATGATATACAAGGTAGTTATACTCAGTTAAAACACAATCTCCCTAATGTCGGCGAATTAAATATCCGATTTACAGTTTCAAACCAAAAAGGGAAATTAAAACAACCAGGAATATCAATTCGCGTAGGTGGAAAAATAGTAGGTTCCCCTACCTTCTTTGGTTTAGATAGAGAAGAAGATTTCCCAACAAAATTATTAGATAAAATCTATGGTGAAATCGAAGCTGATGGCTTATTTGACCATGTTACGGCCGATTGGGGAGCATTAATTGAAAACAGTGAACTATTCACTGAAATTCAAGAATTCATAAAACCATTACTCAAAGAAAAAGTAAAAGAAGAATATGGCAGAGAAATGAGTTTAGCTCAAGCTAGACTAACAAGAAAAATAAATGAAAGATTATCTGCCTTACCTGAATATAAACGTGTATATGCAGATAAAGCCATAAAATCCATTCTAGGTAGATATTATGGAGAGCCTGAATCAAAAGTCGAACCAATTGTAAGCGTGTTACTTGATGCCGTAGAAAAAACTGATTACAGAGCAATACTAGATTATATTCACGCGGCAGAACATTCTGAGATATCAAAATTAGCAGAAGCCCTTAGTGAATTCGGATTAGCAGAATTAGCAATAGTTGGTGAGCAAGCAAAAAGCCGATTAGAGTTTCTAGACCGATTTGAAGAGCTTTGTCAAAAAGAAGAAACAGAAGAATATGTTGTTCACTCAGCTTTAGAAAAGTGTTTGTGGGTGTTTGGTGCTAATTATTCAGTATTTAGCAGCAATAGAACCCTTAAAAGACAAGTTGAAGATTTTCTTAATAAAAACTATATTGGTGAGCGAGCTAATAAACGACCTGACTTGCTTTTAAATGTAAACTTTGCTAATGAATATTTACTTATCGAATTTAAACGCCCAAGTCATTCTTTGCAATATAAAGACTATCAACAAGCAACAGCCTATAGAAATGATTTTGTTCCATACACATCATCAAAAATTACTGTGATATTGATCGGTGGTAAACGAGGAATTGATTTGCCACCATCTCACCACATGGAGCCTAACACTAATGTTTTTATATTCGATGAAATAATTGCTAGTGCTCGACACCAATTAAATTGGTTATTAAAAGAGCTTGGTGGTGAGCAACACGCATAGAAAATATGTATAACAAAAACTTAAATTTGGACGGCACTACGTGCCGCCAATTAAGTTGAAGTTAGCCGCTTTAAGCGGTGATTTATTCAAGACTGGCGCGAATATCAGCAATTGTAAGAAACAGCTTATTAGTTGAATCTTGAAATGGCGTAAATCCAAACTTTTCATAAAAGCCAATTGCACCATCTTTCGCATCAACAATAACGACCGGAAAAGCCACGGTTTCACTGGCTTGCAGTAATCGGCTCAAAGCATCAATCAGCAACCACTCTCCGTGACCTTGTTTTGCATAGCGTTTATCTATAGCTAAACGAGCAATCAGTCCGCCTGAACTGGCATTGTGATGCTTTTTTTGCAATTTATCGGGTAATGCACTGAGGTCTATTGGTGTCATGGTTAACGTGTAATAACCAATCACCCGTTCTGAATTTTGCTCTTCTACGAGCACAAATGTTCGCGTGTTATCTTTCTGTGATTGCTGGTTGGCCATCACTTTCAAATAGTTATTCAGGCTTTCTACACCACAATCAAAATGCTGTCGGTCATGCGTTGCTTTATCCAGCTTCACCGTCATCATTATGTTTTAGCCTTGTAGCGTTCTGCGGCCTGTTGCAATCTGGCATTCGGTTTTGTTGGTGCGTCCAGCGCATCAGCTAACATCATGGCATCACGTTGAGACAGTTTTAGCGCTCTTTCACGTTCCATGATTTGTTTTGCTTTATCGATGGCTGCATTAAGTACAAATGAGTTGATACTCGTCATACCAGCAATCGCTGCCGCTTGAGCAAGTAAATCTTGTGTTTCTGCGTCAACACGCGCAGTGATACGAGGTAATGCGGTTGCCATAATCAATCTCCAATGTGTGTCATTGTGGCACAACATGATTATGGCACTTTATTAACGATTAGCCAATATGTGTCAATCTGGCACCTAGCGGCTAACAAAACTAAATGTGGGACGGCTTTCAGCCACCGTACAATTCGAAGTTAGCCCCCAAGCGAATTCACTCTCCCGCAAGGAAGTTTTCACAATGGACATCCCACGAATATTCAACATCACTGAAAGTGCTCACCGCATCCATAACCCGTTCACACCCGATAAGTTCGCCACTCTCGGCATGGCGTTGCATCTGGAGCCTGGGGCACGAGTGCTCGACCTCGGCAGTGGTTCGGGGGAAATGCTATGCACCTGGGCACGCGATCACGGCATCGTCGGCACTGGCATCGACATGAGTCAGTTGTTCACCGAGCAAGCGAAACTTCGTGCTGAAGAACTCGGCGTTGCCCATCAGGTTAAGTTCATTCATGGCGATGCAGCGGGTTACGTCTCTGATGAGAAGGTCGACGTGGCCGCCTGCGTTGGCGCAACCTGGATCGCCAGAGGAGTCGCCGGCACTATCGCGCTTCTGGCGCGAAGCCTGCGCACCGGAGGGATCATTCTCATCGGCGAGCCCTACTGGCGGCAATTGCCGCCAACAGAAGATATTGCCAAGCGATGTCTTGCCAACTCAATCGCTGACTTCCTCGTGCTTCCAGAATTTATTTCGTCTTTCGGCCACCTCGGCTACGACGTTGTTGAAATGGTTCTGGCCAACCAAGACGGTTGGGACAGATACGAAGCGGCCAAATGGCTCACTATGCGCCGGTGGCTTGAAGCCAATCCCGACGACGAGTTAGCCAACGAGGTTCGAGCCCAACTGACCTCGGAACCCGAGCGTTACGCCGCTTACACGCGTGAATACCTGGGCTGGGGTGTGTTCGCGCTGATGAGGCGGTGATGAGTTGGGGCATCCGGGATGCGGGCTTTCGTGATTTTGCCCTGCGTCAAGGCATGAGGATTCTTTAGTCTGGTACAACGTTCTTGTTTATTTGGAAATGGATGCAATGACATTACTAAGAACCAGTGCGACACATCCGCTGCAAATCGCAGAGGTGCGAGCCAATGAACATTTTGGCTTTATTGGAATTACCTTTTGTCCGGGTAAATACGATCGTTATGCGGTAACAGGAATTTGGGAAAGAGATCTTCAGGCAGATTTAGATGTTATAGAAGCATGGAATGCCAGTGTCGTTTTAACCCTGCTGGAATCTGAAGAATTTCATACTCTAAAGGTCACGGAGTTAGGCCAAGAGGTGACAAAACGCGGCATGCTTTGGATCCATCTGCCAATCAAAGATTTTTCAGTGCCCGATCAGCAATTCGAAACGCGTTGGCAGGACGAGGGAAAAGTCATTCGGCAGCGGTTGCGTGCCAGAGAAAACATACTGGTGCACTGTAAAGGCGGGTTGGGTCGGGCCGGGATGATCGCCAGTCGTCTTTTGGTGGAATTGGGAATGGATCCAGCAGAAGCAATCCGCCTGGTGAGACACCGACGTCAAGGTGCGATAGAAACACCGGGACAACTTTCTGTGGTTCGGGCAACAAAGGCCATCATGGATGAATGACCAGATTGAAAGGCCGATAGACACCACAACCATGATACGGGTTGGCGGCCAGCTTGGCAGCAATTGCGCTGGAATTTACGAAGACAATAATGGGCAACGTTATTACGTAAAAGAGTTGGAATCACCCATGCTTGCGAAGAACGAATGGATCGCGGCTCAGCTTTATCAACTCGCCGGTGCGCCAACTCTCACCTATATTCCAACCGTTAATTCGCATCAGGTCGCGACTCGGTGGGAAAAGCTGGATAAACAAAGCCTCGCTCAATTTTCTGACGACGAACGCCGGCAAGCTCAGCAATGGTTTGCCGTTCATGCGTGGATGGCCAATTGGGATGCCGTCGGATTACACGGTGATAATCAGGGTGTACTGAATGGACAAGTGATCACCATCGATGTTGGTGGTGCGTTGCTATTTCGAGCCTATGGCGATCCAAAAGGCAAGGCCTTTGGCAACGATGTCTATGAAATCATCACGTTAAGAACAAATCAAGACAATCGCCGTGCATACGATCTTTTTGGTTCAATGAGTAAATTACAGTTGATTGACGCTTTATCGCGCGTCAGCCGGCTTTCGGACGACGCTATCATTCACACCATTCAACAACATGGCGGTAGTGACAAGTTGGCCATCAAGATGGTGAATCGCAAACACTCCATCACCACTCAATTAACAACATTAATGCAGCACAGTAATGATGATTAATAAAATCTAAGCACCTGTAATACAAAGGAAACACCTGACAACGGACTGGAGCAACTTCGAATGGTTGCACGATGAGGCTAAGAGGGCTTGCTGATATGCTAACGACTCCTTTAACACCAGTGAAACCAAACCTGACTCGCTATGTTGATGCACAGATGGGTATCTTCGATTCCGCATTGGCAGAGTTGAAACGGGGCAAAAAAACCGGGCATTGGATGTGGTTCATATTCCCCCAAATTAAAGGCTTAGGCTCTAGCGCAACAAGTGAATATTTTGGAATACATGGCCGTGAAGAAGCGGAAGACTACTTATCTGATCCTATCCTTGGTAAAAGATTGATCGAATGCGCGAACACTCTGGTATCTATTGACGGAGTCACAGCGGAGGATATTTTCGGATACCCCGATGTATTAAAACTCCGCTCATCCATGACTTTGTTTGAAAGTGTATCCTGCGAGAATAATGTATTTTCACAAGTGCTCGAGAAGTATTATCAGGGCCAGAGAGATGAAAGAACGCTTGAGTTACTGGACAGGACGGTTTTCAACCGCCATTTAGCCGGAGGTTAAACTCCCGGAGGTGCTTGATGAATATTTCATCTCAAGAACTAAAATTCCACAGGATGTTGTTCTATACAATGCCAACAGTTTTATTCAACATATTGCGTCTCTTTGTGGTGTAGAAACCGGTGCTGTGATGATTTTGATGCGGGATCACCTGGAGTATCTGTTCGGACAATATGCTGAAATTTCAATGGGAAGGCCAGCCAGAGATTCGGAAACCGATACAACGCCGTTATTTTATGCGCAGTTGCTTATCTTCAGAGAATTCATGCATCATATGAAATTCCCATCATTAAAGATCATCAATTCTGCGAAATGAGAATTTAAGGATGTTTCATGTCTGGTTACAAACTCAAGGCTGGTTGTCATTGCGGTAATATCACTGCAATGGTTGAACTCACCTCCCCGCCTTCGACTCTGAATCCGAGAGCCTGTGATTGTGATTTTTGCCGTAAACACGGCGCGGCTTATGTTTCTGATCCCAAAGGCAAACTCACAATATCAGTAAGAGAACCAGAATTATTGGGCAAATATCATCAAGGCAGCGGTACTGCTGATTTTCTCTTCTGTCGTCAGTGTGGTGTATTAGTTGGTGTTTCGTTCCAACAGGAACAGAATATGTACGCCACAATTAATGCCCGTATCATTGAGAATGCTGTTTTCGGTGATACCTGCTCTGCATCGCCAAAGAAATTATCAACAGCCGAAAAAATTGCCCGTTGGCAGACGGTTTGGTTTTCTCACGTTAGTATTAACGCATAGTGTTTTTTCCCATTTAGTTAGCATTATTTTATTGTTCAGTTTGGAAAATTAAGATGTTTAAGAAAATTAGTGAAGGTTTCGGATTTGGTTTAGGTTTTTCTCTTGCAGCGCTTATCGTTTCGGGCATCGCATGGTCTGGTTATATTCAGCCTCAGGTAATGAAACACAATGCTGAACTGACTACACAAATGGAGCACTCATCGGCTCAACGAGCAGATACGCCAACAGTTTTAACTAAAAGCGACTTACAACAAAAAGAATGTAGTTTATTGATTCTTCTGTATGGCGACACACAAGATACTGAAATTGCAAATTCAATAAAAAAACTTTGCCGTTAGTAATAGTTAACAAAGATTCAAACTCGTTCGCGTTCGTTCACAGGGCAATATCACATACCACCGTTTAACTAGAAGTTAACTTCTCAGGAGAATTACGATGCTTAAAGGTAGTTGTTTGTGTAACGCCATTCAGTATGAAATTCATGGTGAATTGGGCCCGACAATGATGTGTCATTGTTCTAAATGCCGGAAAGCCAATGGCTCTGCTTATGCTGTCAATGCTGTGGTCAAAACGGATGAATTCCATTTTGTGAAAGGCAAAGAGTTTGTCGCAGAGTTTGAATCGACGCCCGGTGTATTCCGTTCATTCTGCAAACAATGTGGTTCTCCCCTGTACAGCCGCCGTCCTTCACAACCGGATGTACTACGACTCCGTATCGGCACCCTGGACACACCGGTCGATGTCAAACCACTCGCTCATATCTTTGTGGGTTCGAAAGCTTCATGGGATGAAATCCATGATGATATTCCGCAATATGAAGAACGACCTTAACAGCGAGTTGTGATAGCGTGACGACAATTTCTTGCTGATATTTCAGGTCTTATGTTTATTGTCATTTTTTATTTCATCATCAGTGTCGTCACCTACATCACTTACGCAATAGATAAGTCTGCTGCTGAACAGAACCGCTGGCGAATCCAGGAAAACACACTGCATATGCTTGCTTTAGTCGGCGGCTGGCCTGGCGCGTTGATAGCGCAGAGAACGCTGCGGCATAAAACGCAGAAAATATCGTTCCAGATAGTTTACTGGGCAACCGTGGGTTTCAATCTGGCCGGGTTGGTCTGGATCATCTCAAACCCGGAACTGATGTTTTAATCAGACTCATTGAATGAGTGTCATATGTAACGCTGTATTTGTCTTTCCTGCAACAAGGTATAATGCCGGATTACTTTCCCTTGGCTGGACACGCTCATGAATGATGAGAACAATTATAAAAATAACCCGCTGCACGGTGTTAGCTTAAAAACCCTGTTGAATGAAATGGTGGAACACTACGGTTTCGAGATCCTTTTTGCCTATTTAAATATCAATTGTTTTAAGACCAATCCGAGCATTGATTCCAGTGTGAAGTTTCTTAAAAAAACGGATTGGGCGCGGGAAAAAGTTGAAGCTTTCTATTTATATCAATTTAAAAGCCTGCCACGGGCGTCTGCTGAACAGTTTGAATTGCCACCCAGAGATCGTATTGTGCCTCAGGGGCAAATGCCGGGTGAGCCAGCCGAGTTGAGTCTGGAAGATGCTGAGCGTTTGCGTGAAAAACGAGCGCAAAAAACAGCGGCGCGAAGCCAGAATACGGGCTATCGCTCAAGCGCGGGTACGAGCTTTAACTCTCCGCGAGGTAGCGGGTATTCGGACAATCGGGCGAGTGATTCAGCTGATCCATGGGCGAAGTGGCGAAAGTAACCAGACTACGAAGGAGATACACATTAATGAAAGAAATCGAAATTAACAAAGAACCTGTTGAACTCTACAAGATATTGAAATTTGAAAGCATTGTATCCAGTGGTGGTGAAGCCAAAGCGGTAATTGATGATGGTCAGGTTTTGGTAAATGGCGAAGTTGAAACCAGAAAACGAAAGAAAATCGTTGCCGGCGATATCATTGAATTTATGAATGAAAAATTCAAAATCGTATTAAATAAAGACATGCAAGTCTGAATCAGATTTATAGAGACGGCGTTATTTTGTCCTTTCCTTAAACATGGTAATATTATGTGCATGTAAAGCAAAACCACTTATCAGACGGCAGACATGCTGTCAGGTAAGCTATTCAGTTAATCAGGAAAAGGTGCAGAATGAGCGGATTACCACAATGTCCGAAATGTAATTCGGAATACACTTACGAAGATGGCAACATGTATGTTTGCCCTGAGTGTGCCAATGAATGGTCAAAAGATGCCGCTGAAAGCACAGAAGAAACCAAAGTCTTCCGCGATGCGCACGGCAACGAACTTCAGGATGGCGATACCGTCACGGTGATCAAAGATCTGAAGGTAAAAGGCTCTTCATTAGTGGTTAAAATCGGCACTAAAGTAAAAAATATCCGTCTGATCGATGGTGATCATGACATCGACTGCAAAATCGATGGCATCGGTGCCATGCAGCTGAAAACGGAATTCGTTAAAAAAGCATAAGACCAAATCGCCTGCTACAGTGCCGGAATGCCGCCAAAAGGCTGTTTTCCGGCATTGTCTGGTGTGTCTTGTGACAAGACCGGATGGCCCTCATCCGGTTGTCTGTAAAAAACACAAATCTAACTGACAGCAACCACGCGAATATCTGTTAAAATTCCCTGACATTTTAGCAGTGGGTCAAGGTGACACTACTGCGGTTTAAATCAGGACATGTTTGTGACCAATAATGATATTCTGCGCCGTCTCCGCTATACCTTTGACTTTAACGATTCCAAAATGATCGCTGTGTTTGGCCTGGCTGATCATCAGGTAACCCGGGCGCAAGTCAGCAGTTGGTTAAAAAACGACTCCGATCCAGATTATCAATCATGTAATGACGCCACCTTTGCTCTGTTCCTGAACGGTTTGATTAATGAAAAACGCGGGAAAAGAGAAGGCGCACAACCTGCACCAGAGCAATCGTTAACCAATAACATCATCTTCCGCAAATTGAAGATCGCGTTAGATATGAAAGACGATGACATCCTGGCCATCATGGAGCTGGCTGATTTACGGATCAGCAAACACGAACTGAGTGCATTCTTCCGCAAGGCAGATCATAAGCATTACCGTGAGTGTAAAGATCAGATACTGCGGAACTTCCTGAAAGGTATTCAGCTTAAATACCGTCCTGGCGATCAATCTGAGACCTTCGAGTAATACTGATATCCTGCTTGCCACAGCGCATCCGCAAAGGAGATTGTGGCAAGCAGGATAGAAAAAGTCCGCTCATCCCCCTTCCGAAAACTCTGCCACTGCGTTTGAAGCTCTTCAGATAGTGTGTTGTCTATACTAAACAGATGACTACTACCAGCATTCCCACCATCCTGTTTGGTGCCTTTGATCGCCATAATTTTGGTGATCTGCTGTTTCCCCATATAGCCGCTGCATTGCTGCCAGATACTCCTGTGCTTTTTGCCGGACTGGCCGCGGTGGATTTACGCCAATATGGCGGTCATCAGGTTCAGTCTCTCCCGCAACTTGCCGCTGAGTGGGGTAAAAGCCCGGTCAATCTGATGCATGTGGGCGGTGAAATCCTGACATGTGATGCCTGGCTGACCGCAGTTATGCTGTTACCTCAGCAACAGGTGCAGCCTGTGATTGCCCGCTTTGATCGCCAACCGGCGGAAAGATTAGCTTGGGCACAACAGCAGTTGAGGCTTGCCGGATTAGCCCCCTATTGCGCAGATCGGGCGTTATTCCCGCAGATGCACCGCATGATTTACAACGGCGTGGGTGGGGTGGATTTTAATGATTACCCGGCTGATTTTCGGGCGGAAGTTATCCGCAAACTGAAAGCAGCAGAGGTAGTCAGTGTCAGAGATCGGCAGACATTCTCACAGCTGAAATCTTACGGTATCGACGCACAGCTCATCCCGGATCCGGCGGTGATGGTGGAGGATCTGTTCACCCCGAAAATCCGGCAACATGCTAAATCAGCTGAAATAGCCCAGATAAAAAAGACCTGCCCGCAAGGCTATATAGCCGTGCAGTTCAGTGCTGATTTCGGCGATGATATGACGCTTGCAACCATCGCCGCACAGCTGGATAAAGTCGTTGCCGGAACCGGTTATGCTGTCGTCCTCTTCCGCGCCGGGGCCGCCCCCTGGCATGATAATTTGGCTTGTTATCAGCGCGTCGCATCCCGTATGTCAGCACCAGCGGTCATCCTTTTCGAATCACTTAATATCTGGGATATCTGTGCACTGATTGCTGACAGCCGGCTCTATTGCGGCAGTAGCCTGCACGGTCGCATCATCGCGATGGCTTTTGCCCTGCCCCGCGTGAATTTGTGCCATGCTGAACAGAGAGCGTGCGTAACGAAACAAGCGGCGTTCGCGGCGACATGGGATCTCTCAGCTCTGCCAGCGACGGTGGCGCCGGAAGAGATGGCACAAGGGATCGTTGATGTGCTGGCGGTCGATCGGGACGCGTTACAGCAGAAAGCCCGCGAACTGGTGCGACGTTATCGTCAGGGGTTCACCGCTCTCTGTGCCGGACTGAAATAATAACCTCAGGGGAGACGCAGCATCATGTTAGTTTCGTCACCCACAGAACTGACCACCAGCCTCACTGATGTCATGCTGGCGATTGAAAGCATCGGTATTCTTCTGGCCTTTCGGGAGCATCGCTGGCACCACCAGATCTGGCGCTGGATATTTGGTCTGCTGGCTTTTTCTTCTCTGCTGGGAAGCATTGCCCACGGACTGGAAATGCCGGAAAACCTCCGTGAACTGCTCTGGAAACCACTCTATCTAAGCCTGGGAATTATGATGGCGCTGTTTCTGGTCGCAGCCATTGCAGACGGGGCTGACATTGCGACCGCAAAACGCCTGATCCCGTACAGTATCGCTGTCGGTATTGTCTTTTTTGCCTTAACGGAACTGTTTAACGGCATCTTTATCGTCTTCATCCTGTATGAAGCCATTGTCATGCTGAGCGCGCTGCTGATTTATGCTTTTCTTGCCTGTTCTCACCACCAGCCAGGGGCCGCCGTTATCTCGGTCGCTATTCTGATCAACCTGCTTGCGGCTGGTGTACAGAGCAGCGATTTATCCATCACCTTGCTGCTGCCGTTTGATCACAATGGTCTGTTCCATCTGATCCAGATTGTGGGCATTGGCTTATTAGCCCTTGGCGCATACCGCATCGCAGAAAACAAAAAACAGCAGAATCAGGAGGCGTATGTTGCATGACTCTGTCACCAAAATAGCCTTGGCTGTTACAGGCATTATCCTGATTGCCATTGCCCTGTGCTGGTTGCTGTTGCAACCCGGTGGTGATATCGGGAACTATAAAAACTACTACATCAATGATGCCGCAGCACCTCATCCCGGCGCGGTGAAAATTACCTTTCTTGGCGCCGCGTCACTGTTAATTGATGATGGTGAAACGCAGCTGATGGTTGATGGTTTCATCTCGCGAAAACCGCTCTGGCAGGTCGCCACCTCTCAATTATCCACCGATAAAGCAGCCACCGATGCACTACTCAGCAAACTGCAGGTGAACAGACTGCAGGCGGTGTTTGCCAGTCATTCCCATTATGATCACGCCCTGGATATTGCTTATATCGCACAGCGCACCGGGGCCAAGCTGTATGGCTCATCTTCAACACTGAATATCGGTAAAGGTGCAGGTTTGCCTTCCGGACAAATGCAGCTTTATACGCCGGATAAAGCACTGCAAATCGGCCAATTCAGCATCACCGTAATGCCATCCCGGCACACGCCGCCTATCGCGTATATCAACGATGATATCGGTGAAGAGATCACCGCGCCCCTGTCACAACCGGCCAGAGTCAGTGCGTATAAAGAAGGCGGTTCTTATGACTTTCTGATCCGGCATGGAACAATCAGTTTTTTTATTAAACCAGATACCAATTTCATCACCGGTAAATTAGATAAGATCCAGGCTGATGTCCTGTTTCTGGGAACCGCCATGTTCGGAAAACAAAAGCCGGAATTTCAGCAGGCCTTCTATGATGAAACCGTCGGGAAAGTGCGGCCAAAACGGGTCATTCCAATCCATTGGGATAACTTCTTCCAGCCGTTATCGGATCATTTAGAAGCCATGCCGCAGGTGGTGGATAATTTAGAGCAGGGCTTTGATTTTCTTATTTCCAGAACAAAAAACGACAATATCGAATTCAGCATTCTGCAGGGTTATCAGAGCCTGATAATCAGCCCGACCGGACAACCGCCGGCATAACAATTTGCAGGCCTATGAACTGCAGGACAGCATCGAACAGCCGGGTTTGTGCCGCGCCCAATCCGGCCGTTTTTGGGCATAAGCCTCTTTGCCGGACTGTTCAGTATAAGGCTGCCGCAGCACCTCCAGCAGCTCGGCGATCGGCTGATAATTTCCCTGCTCTGCGGCATCAATAACCTGTTGAGCCAGATAATTACGCAACACATAAACGGGGTTAACCTGATTCATCCGGGCAGCCCGCTCTGCCGGCAAAACACCTTCGCTTAAGACCCGCTGACTGTAATTAGTCAGCCACTGCGTAAAGGCTGGCTGATGCTGACAAAACAGATCATCCCGGTAAAAAGCATCCGCAAGCACGGTCAGATCCGGAGCCGAAACATCCACTAGAGCTAACCGGCGGAAGAACAGCGTCATATCAACTTCAGCTTGCTGCAACAAATCAAACAGCCGGTTGACCAGCTCGCTGTCTTCCGGCAACCATTGCTGCCAACCCAATTTAGCGGCCAGCATCGCCGCCATTTCCTGAGCAAACGTCTCATCAAACATCTCGATGCCCTGCGCCAGAATAGCGTGATCGGTCATCACAGTGCCTAAGGCTTCCGCCAGCCGCTCCAGATTCCAGCGCGCAATCGCCGGTTGCCGGCCAAAGCAGTAACGCAACCCTTCCGCATCGGTGGTGTTCGGCGTCCAGTTCAGATCGAAATTATCCACCCAGCCATACGGGCCGTAATCAATCGTCAGCCCGAGAATCGACATGTTGTCGGTGTTCATGACCCCATGCACGAAACCAACCCGCGTCCATTCCACCATCAGCTTTGCCGTGGTGATGCACACTTCGCTGAACCACACCCCCCGGCGCACGGTTGCTGGTTGGGCAGACAAATGCGGAAAATCACGATCAATGGTGAAATCGATCAGCTGATTCAGTAAGTCTGATTCACCACGCATCGCAGGCAGCTGAAAATGACCAAAACGGATAAAGGAAGGTGCAACCCGGCAGACAATCGCGCCCGGTTCCTGTTGCGGATTGCCGTCATAAAACATATCCCGCCAGATCTGCTCACCGGTCAGCACCAGGCTCAGTGCCCGTGTGGTCGGCACCCCGAGATGGAACATCGCTTCGCTGCACAGAAATTCCCGGATCGAAGAACGCAGCACTGCTTTGCCGTCACCACGGCGGGAATACGGAGTGACACCCGCGCCTTTGAGCTGCAGCTCCCAGCGCAGATCGTTATGGATCAGTTCACCAAGACTGATGGCCCGCCCATCACCGAGTTGTCCGGCCCAGTTACCAAACTGATGACCGCCGTAACAGGTCGCAAACGGTGACATTCCGTCCAGTAAACCATTGCCCGACAACGCGGCCACCCACGCTGGCTGCTGTAACTCAGCCAATGAAATACCAAGTAAAGCAGCAACTTCCGCTGAGCTGGCGATCAGTTGCGGTTGCGGCACCGGTGCCGGTGTGACCGCTGACCAAAAAGCCGCATGTACCTGACGAGGCTGGTTCAGTGTCAGCGGATCCCCCGGTAGTTCCCGGATAAAGCGGTTATCAAAATGCAGAAATGCCATGCAGCAGGCTCTTATGGCTGATTGTTGACTATAATCAGCAGTACGCAGTTCTCAGCTGAGCGATCAATTCATCGTGCCACTCTGCTCATTTTCAGAATGAGCCGCAGCATCGGCATCATCCTACTTGTTGCGATCAATTGATAAAAATGCGCAATTAAATATCAATAAATGGCACATTAACGCTATTATTCATCAAAAATAAAGAAAGTCATGCACGAGGTGTTTGACAAGTTTCGATAAAAAGCGTACACATAATCTAACAGTTCAAAAAGGACACGTTTATGCGCTTAATTTCTCTGCTCCTACTTCTTCTTATCGCGGACTTTCGCGCGGGAATGTAGCAGCCGGAATTAAGGCCTGAACATAAGAACCCGTGCACACAGCGCGGGTTTTTTTATACCGCCAGCGCACGAAACCAGTTACCGAGGATAAAGATATGTCAGATCGCGTCATCATATTCGATACCACCTTGCGGGATGGCGAACAGGCATTGCCAGCCAGCTTAACAGTACGTGAGAAATTGCAGATCGCGCTGGCACTGGAACGGCTGGGTGTTGACGTGATGGAAGTTGGTTTCCCGGTATCCTCCCCCGGTGATTTTGAATCCGTCCAGACTATCGCCCGTCAGATCAAAAACAGCCGCGTCTGTGCATTGTCCCGCGCCTTGCAGAAAGACATTGATGCCGCTGCCGAAGCACTGAAAGTAGCGGATCAGTTCCGTATCCACACCTTCCTGGCCACCTCTACCATTCACGTTGAAAGCAAGCTGAAAAAGAGCTTCGAAGACGTGCTGGAGATGGGTATCAACGCCGTGAAATACGCGCGTCGTTTCACCGATGACGTCGAGTTTTCCTGTGAAGATGCGGGCCGTACGCCAATCGACAATCTGTGTCGTATGGTGGAAGCGGCGATCAACGCCGGTGCCCGTACCATCAACATCCCGGATACCGTCGGTTACACCATTCCGTCAGAATTTGGTGGCATCATTCATAACCTGTTCAACCGTGTACCGAACATTGATAAAGCGGTTATCTCTGTGCATTGTCATGATGATTTGGGTTTGTCCGTTGCGAACTCAATCAGTGCCGTGCAGATGGGCGCCCGTCAGGTCGAATGTACCATTAATGGTATCGGCGAACGGGCGGGTAATACCTCATTAGAAGAAGTCGCGATGATCCTGAGAACTCGTCAGGATCTGATTGGTGTGCACACCAATATCAAGCATCAGGAAATTCACCGCACCAGCCAGTTGGTCAGCCAGTTGTGCAACATGCCGGTACAGCCGAACAAAGCAATTGTCGGTGCCAACGCCTTCTCGCATAGCTCCGGTATCCATCAGGATGGCGTGCTGAAAGCCAAGAACACCTACGAAATCATCACCCCGGAAAGCGTGGGTTTGAACCAGAACACCCTGAACCTGACTTCCCGCTCTGGTCGTCATGTCATCAAGCATCGTCTGGCGTTGCTGGGTTATCCGGAAGGTTCTTATGATTTGGATCAGATTTACACCAGCTTCCTGCAATTGGCTGATAAAAAAGGCCAAGTGTTCGATTATGATTTGGAAGCCTTGTTGTTCTTCAGTCAGATCCAGGAAGAGCCTGAGCATTTCAAACTGAATTACCTGAGTGTGCAGTCCGGTGGCAGCATCATGGCGACCGCCAGTGTGCGCATGAAAGTCGGCGACGAAGAAGTCACTGAAGCCGCGACAGGTAATGGTCCGGTGGATGCAGTGTACCAATGCATCAACCGCATCACCGGCTATGAAATCAATATCAGCAAATACGATCTGAAGAGCAAAGGCATTGGTAAAGATGCGCTGGGTCAGGTGGATATCGTGGCGGAATTCAAAGGTCGTAAATTCCACGGCATGGGCTTGGCCACTGACATCGTGGAATCGTCTGCGCAAGCCTTGGTGCATGTGATCAATAATATTTATCGTGCTTTGCAGGTCGCAGAGCATAAAGAACGTTTCGCACAAAAAACAGTCATGGAGACTCTGTAATGGCAAGTTACCAAATCGCGGTGTTGCCCGGTGATGGCATCGGTCCGGAAGTAATGGCCGAAGCGATCAAGGTACTGGACAAGGTTCAGTCCGTTTTTGGCATCGAATTCAAATTCAGTCAGCATGATGTCGGTGGGATCGCTATCGACAATCACGGCTGCCCGCTGCCAGCAAGCACACTGCAAGCCTGTGAAGCCGCTGATGCGGTACTGTTCGGCTCAGTTGGCGGCCCGAAATGGGAACACCTGCCACCGAACGAACAACCGGAACGTGGTGCATTGCTGCCATTACGTGGTCATTTCAAACTGTTCTGTAACCTGCGCCCGGCTCAGATCCACAAAGGTCTGAATGCGCTGTCACCACTGCGTGCTGATATCTCAGATCGCGGTTTCGACATCGTTTGTGTGCGTGAACTGACCGGTGGTATCTATTTCGGTCAGCCGAAAGGCCGTGAAGGCGCTGGCGATATGGAAAAAGCGTTTGATACCGAGGTGTATCACCGCTATGAAATCGAACGTATCGCCAAGATCGCGTTTGAATCAGCCCGTGTTCGTCGCCACAAAGTAACCTCTATCGACAAAGCCAACGTACTGCAGAGTTCTATTCTGTGGCGTCAGGTGGTAACTGAAGTCGCGAAAGATTATCCGGATGTGGAACTGAACCACATGTATATCGATAACGCGACCATGCAGCTGGTGAAAGATCCATCCCAGTTCGACATTCTGCTGTGCTCTAACCTGTTCGGCGACATCCTGTCTGACGAATGCGCGATGATCACCGGTTCTATGGGCATGCTGCCTTCTGCCAGCCTGAATGCCGACGGCTTTGGTCTGTATGAGCCAGCTGGTGGTTCTGCACCAGACATCGCCGGTAAAGGCATTGCCAACCCGGTTGCGCAGATCCTGTCTGCCGCACTGATGCTGCGTTACAGCTTCAAAGAAGAAAACGCAGCCCTTGCGATTGAACGCGCAATTGCCGAAACACTGGCTGATGGTTACTTCACCGGTGACCTGACACAAGGCGCAGGCAAACATCCGGTGCAGAGCACCAGCGATATGGGTTCACAGATTGCCGCACGCATCCGGGAGATCTAAGCATGGCTAAGACGCTTTATCAGAAAGTATTTGAAGCGCATGTGGTGTATGAAGCCGCAGGCGAAACTCCGATCATTTATATCGATCGTCATCTGGTGCATGAAGTAACCAGCCCGCAGGCGTTTGATGGTCTGCGTGAAAAAGGCCGTAAAGTCCGTCGTACTGACCGTACCTGGGCGACCATGGATCACAACGTATCGACCACCAGCAACGACATCAACGCTTCCGGCGAGATGGCGCGTGTGCAGATGCAGACCCTGATGAAAAACACCGACGATTTCGGTGTGCCTTTGTATGGTCTGAACCACAAGTGGCAAGGTATCGTGCACGTCATGGGCCCGGAAATCGGCCTGACACTGCCGGGTACCACCATCGTTTGTGGTGACTCCCACACTGCGACTCACGGTGCATTTGGTGCGCTGGCGTTCGGTATCGGTACTTCTGAAGTTGAGCACGTATTGGCAACTCAGACACTGAAACAGAGCCGCGCCAAAACGATGAAAATCGAAGTGACCGGTAAAGTTGGTCCGGGTGTGACTGCGAAAGACATCGTACTGGCCATTATCGGTAAAACCGGCACTGCCGGTGGTACTGGTTACGTAGTTGAATTCTGTGGTACTGCCATTCAGGCACTGACCATGGAAGAACGTATGACCGTCTGTAACATGGCGATCGAACTGGGTGCCAAAGCCGGTATGGTTGCTGCAGACCAGACGACTTTCGATTATCTGAAAGGCCGTCCGTTTGCACCGAAAGGCGCCGACTGGGATGCCGCTGTTGAATACTGGTCAACCCTGAAAACCGACGCAGGTGCCAAGTTTGATGCCGAACTGGTACTGGATGGTGCGGCGATCGAACCACAAGTGACCTGGGGTACTAACCCAGGCCAGGTGATCAGCATCAACACGCCGATCCCGGCACCGGAAGATTTTGCTGACCCGGTAGCCCGTAGTTCCGCGCAAAAAGCGCTGGAATACATGGCACTGACTGCCGGTCAGAAACTGTCTGACGTGAAAATCGACAAAGCCTTTATCGGTTCCTGCACCAATGGCCGTATCGAAGATATTCGTGCCGCTGCTGCCGTCGCGAAAGGCCGTAAAGTGGCGCCGGGTGTACAGGCACTGGTTGTTCCTGGTTCACAGCAGGTGAAAGCGCAGGCTGAAGCGGAAGGTCTGGACAAGATCCTGACCGAAGCCGGTTTTGAATGGCGTCTGCCAGGTTGCTCTATGTGTCTGGCGATGAACAACGACCGTCTGGAACCGGGCGAGCGTTGTGCTGCCACCAGCAACCGTAACTTCGAAGGCCGTCAGGGCCGTGGTGGTCGTACTCACCTGGTCAGCCCTGCCATGGCTGCGGCTGCCGCGATTACCGGTCATTTCGTTGACGTTCGTGAACTGTAAGGAGCACCGCCATGCAAGAGTTTAAACAACATACCGGTCTGGCTGTACCTCTCGACAGTGCCAACGTTGATACTGACCAGATCATTCCGAAACAGTTTTTACAACGCGTTTCCAAACTGGGTTTTGGTCAGAATCTGTTTCACGACTGGCGTTTTCTGGATGAGGCTGGCACTCAGCCAAACCCGGAATTCGTGCTGAACTTTCCGCGCTACAAGGGTGCTTCCATCCTGCTGGCTCGTGAAAACTTCGGTAACGGTTCGAGCCGTGAACATGCGCCATGGGCGCTGGCGGATTACGGTCTGAAAGCGGTGATCGCACCAAGTTTTGCTGACATTTTCTACGGCAACTCACTGAACAACGGTCTGCTGGTTGTGCGTCTGAAAGACGACGAAGTGGATGCACTGTTCAAGCTGGTGGAAGCCAACGAAGGTCAGAACATCACAGTGGATCTGGAAGCCAAAGAAGTACGCGCTGCCGATTACTGCTTCAAGTTTGAAATCGATGACTTCCGCCGTTACTGCATCATGAATGGTCTGGATAACATCGGTCTGACGCTGCAACACGCTGATGCGATTGATGCCTATGAAGCAAAACAACCGGTCTGGTTGTAATTGATCATTGCATAAATAGTTATGCCTGAAGGGAAGCCATCGAGCTTCCCTTTTCTTTTCTCTTTCTTTTTCCTCTCTTTTTTATTCTCTGTTCTCCCGGCAACACGCTTCCTGCTGACATTCTCTTGCATATCTTTTTAATTTTTACTTGAGAAGAAGACTCGTTATCCTTATCATTTATTGAGAATAATTATCAATACCACCGAAAACTCTCAACTGGAAGAGACTCATAATGCAGCAGCAATCAAAACAGATCCTGACCCGTACTCTCCTCGCTTCCTCATTATCTTTAGCTTTCTTTGGAGGACAAACCGCACTGGCTGAAGAAGCCGTGAATGAACTGGATAACATTGAAGTCACCGCCGATAAAGAAAAAGCGGTCACCGCAAAACAGCTGGAACAAAAGCAAGCGGCCTCATTGCAGGAAATATTCAAAGACAAAACCGACTTTACTGTCGGCGGCGGTTCGCTGCCTGCGGCGCAGAAACTGTATGCTCGTGGTCTGGAAGATACCATGATGAATGTGTCTATCGATGGTGCCCAACAGACAGGTTATCTGTTCCATCATCAGGGACGCGTCGGGGTTGATCCCGATATCATCAAAGCCGTTGAAGCAGATGCCGGCACTGGCGCGGCGACTGCAGGGCCGGGTGCACTGGCGGGCTCCGTCAACGTGGAAACCAAAGATGCGACTGACATTCTGCGCAAAGATGAGAAAGCCGGTGCGATAGTGAAAAGTACCTATCACAGTAACGGCAAAGGATTTAAAAATACCGGTACCGCATTCGGACGTATCGGCGAAAACAGCGGTCTGCTGGTCAGTGCCTCACAGTTAGATACAGACAGCTACCAGGACGGAAATGGCGATACCGTCAAAAACACCGACATCAAGCAGGAAGATTTTTTCACCAAGCTGAGCGGTGATATCAATGAAAAACACTACGCCAGTCTGAGTCATGAAAACCGGGTGGATGAAGGTAACCGCAACCTGCGCGCGCACATGATTGCCTCGGATTGGAATCCGGAAACCGAGCAGAAAAACGCCCGCTCGACCACCACGTTCAACCATAAATATAAATCCGGTAACCCGCTGTTTAATACCAAAACCACGGTGTATCACACCGATGCCAGCCTGGACATTACCAACGATGGTTCCCAGAGTGGTGCCGGTGTTGAGACGTGGGGCAGCGATCTGCGCAATACCATGGATCTGGACAAAGCCGATATCACCTTCGGTACCGACTACCGTCATGACCGCGCTTACCAGACTGGCGCTGGTACAGCCGGGGATGAAGATCTGACCGTGCTGGGACTTTATCTGCAGAGTGATTACCGTTTTGCACCCGACTGGATGTTATCCGCGGGTGCCCGCTTTGATCACTACGACTACAACGACAACATCGGTCAGAACTTCAGCAGTGAAGGGCTCAGCCCGAATGTGGGTCTGACCTGGTTTGTCACCGATGAGGTGAATCTGTTTGCCCGCCACTCCCGGGCATTGCGTGGCGTCGGGACGAAAGAAGTGTATGTCATGGCTCGCACCACCAATGACAGCGATATTGATCCGGAACGTGCTCATACCACGGAGTTCGGCACCGAATACGAACACGGTAACCTGCATGCCAAAGTCCAGGGCTTCAGCCAGCGGATTGAAAACTTCATCCCTAACTCAACCGGCACCCGTGACAACGAAGGTACGGTCCGGGTCTGGGGTTATTCTGCGGATGCCGGTTATCGCTGGGGGCAGCTGGATAGCCGTGTCGGTGTGACGTTAAGCCGTCCGACGCTGAACAATGAGCCGCTGAGTGACAGCAACATGTCGCTGGGCACCTCGACCGGCCGCACCTGGACAACCGGACTCGATTATCACTTTACCGAACAACGCGTTGATATCGGCTGGACTGGCCGGGTGACTGAGCGTCTGACCGAAGTGCCGTCCGGTTCAAAAGAGAAACCGGGTTATGCCGTGCATGATGCTTATGTCAGCTGGCGCCCAATGGCAAACACCGATTTTGACCTGAAATTCGCGGTCATTAACCTGTTTGATAAACAGTTTCTGGATCAGGCCAGCTATGGCTACACCTCCCGTTACAACATGTGGGCGGGTGTGCCGGAAGCAGGTCGCGACTTCCGCCTGACGGCCTCCATGCGTTTCTAAACAATACCCCCCGGAGCAATCCGGGGGCCTGTTCTTACCGTTTAGTGAGTATCCATTATGTTCCGGAAAAACAAGTTTAAAGCCTTCATCGCGGCATGGAGTTTTGCGTGGCTGTTAACCGCGGCATCAACCGTGTTCGCGGCCCCCGTCACCGTCAAACATCACATGGGGGAAATGACCCTGGCTGAAACCCCGAAGCGGGTCGTGGTGCTGGGTCACGCCAGTCTGGATTTACTGGATAAGCTGGGTATTGAGCCGGTGGGTGTGGTGAAAACACTGCTGCCTGATTACCTGAAGAAATATCAGGATGAGAAATACCAGGCGGCAGGCTCCAATCTGGAGCCGGATTTTGAAGCGATTTATATGCTGAAACCGGATCTGATTATTGCCGAGTCGCGGGTCATGCCGGTCTACGACAAACTGGCGGCTATCGCCCCGACTTATATGTTTTACATCGAAAATGGCCAGTACTGGCAGGATACTCAGCAGAACTGGCTGAATCTCGGCAAGATCTTCAATAAAAACGAGGTGACCAAGCCACTGATCGCCGAGCTGGATAAACAGATTGCGACGGTGCATGCCAAGGCAGAAAAGAGCGGCCAGTTTGCGCTGACCGTGATGAATAACGGTAGTAATCTGGCCAGTTTTGGTGCTGACAGCCGGTTCTCGCATATCTACCATGAATTCGGTCTGAAACCGTCAGTGGCCCGCAATATCAAAGCCAAAGCCGGTAAACACGGCAACCTAATCTCTTTTGAATATATCGCCGATGCGCAGCCCGATGTGCTGTTTGTCCTGGATCGGGAACAGGCCATTGGCCGCAGCACAGGCCGGGCTCAGACACTGTTCAGTAATCCGCTGGTGGCATCCACCCCGGCATTCAAAAACAAGCGTCTGATCTTTATCAATTCAGCCGCCTGGTATCTGACAGCCGGTGGTGTCACCGCCACCCGGATCATGCTGGATGATGTCAATCAGGCACTGAACTAAGATCATGCAACATGTCCGGGTTATCCTGTCTGTCGCCGTGCTGCTGATAATGGCCGGAGCCTCCTTGCTGATCGGTGTGGCGGATATCAGCGCAGACAGGCTGCTGTCCGCCGATCCGCAGGCGATGTCCGTGCTGCTCACCAGCCGTATCCCCCGCCTGCTGGCCATCTGTCTGGCGGGGGCCGGTTTAAGCATTGCCGGCCTGATCATGCAGCAGATCGTACAGAACCGCTTTGCCGCACCCTCCACTACCGGCACGATTGATTGTGCCCTGCTGGGTTACATTGTCAGTCTGGTGGCTTTTTCAGAGCTGAGTGAATGGGCGCATCTCAGCGTGATTTTTTTCTTCTCGGTGGCCGGAACGCTGCTGTTTATCCGTTTCCTGCAACGGCTGAAGTTTAAAAATACGGCTCTGGTGCCGCTGATCGGCATCATGTACGGCAACGTCGTCTCGTCGTTAACCACGTTTATTGCCTATAAATACGATCTGGTTCAGACCATGTCATCGTGGCGGATCGCGAATTTTGCTTCCGTCTTACAGGGCAATTACGAGTTCCTGTATCTGGCCATTCCGGCCTCGGCACTGGCTTATTACTATGCCAGCCAGTTCAGTGCCGCCAGTATCGGTGAGAGCTTTGCCCGCAACATCGGGCTGGATTATCAGAAAATCGTTCTGTTTGGCGTCATTCTGGTGGCCGTTCTCTCCTCTGCCGTGGTGATGATTGTCGGCGTGATCCCGTTTCTGGGCCTGATTGTGCCGAATCTGGTCGCCATCTTTATGGGTGACAATATCAGACGCAATCTACCCTGGACCGCGTACTGGGGCACGGTGCTGGTGTTGTCCTGTGATGTGTTGGGCCGCCTGATTATCTTCCCGTATGAAATCCCCATTTCGATGATCATCAGTGTTCTGGGCGGTATGGTTTTCATTGCACTGGTACTCAGGGATAAATCGAATGCGTGATTCCGTCAAAATGTGGCTCTTACTGTTCGCAGGTATCGCCTTTACCGCCTATTTTCTGGGAAAAGGTCTGACGGCGGATAACTATTCGTTTTTTCTGGCGAACCGCATTCCGAAAGTACTGGCGATCATGATTGCCTCGGTGGCTATCGCGACGTCATCGCTGGTTTTTCAGACCATCACCAATAACCAGATCCTGACACCGTCGATTCTCGGATTCGATGCGCTGTACGTGATGATTCAGTCCATCATTCTGATCATTTTCGGCAGTAGCAGTTATCTGCTCATTAACCCGCTGCTGAACTTCAGCGTCGCCACCGCCATTATGGTGAGCTTATCGATGGGGTTATTCCTGCTCTATTTTCAGCGTAAAAACACCAATCTGTTTTCCCTGCTGCTGATCGGGATTGTCTGCGGCAGTTTATTCAGCAGCATGACGAACTTCTTCACCCTGATCGTGGACCCCGCCGAGTTCAGCACCGTACAGCGGGCGATGTTTGCCAGCTTTAATAATGTCAACGGCGAGCTGGTCTACTGGTCGCTGATCCCACTGCTACTGGCCGTCGGTTATCTCTGGCGTCTGGCGGCAAGACTGGATGTGCTGTGGCTGGGGATCGATAACGCCCGAAGTCTCGGCATAGATACCCGTAAAGTGATGATGCAGGTGATGCTGCTGATCAGTGTTTTGATTTCGGTCGCCACGGCACTGGTCGGGCCGGTCCTGTTTCTGGGTCTGATCGTGGTCAGCCTGACCCGGCAGCTCTTCCGCAGTTATCACCACCGTTTTCTGATGCTGGCGTCCACGCTGTTATCCGTCGTGCTACTGACCGGCGGTCAGTGGTTTATTGAAAGCATGCTGGATCTGGAAACCACCATCAGTGTGATTATCAACTTCATCGGCGGCAGCTATTTCCTCCTGCTGCTGATGCGTAATAAAGTGCAGTAACCGTCATGATTAAATTAACCGGATTATCGAAAAAATATGGCAATACGTATGTGGTACAGAATGCCAGTGCGCTGTTTCCCCGCGGTGAAGTAACCTCGATCATCGGGCCGAACGGCGCCGGGAAAAGTACGTTACTGTCGATGGCCAGCCGTTTAACCAACACCGATGCCGGTGAGATCCTGATTGCCGGAAAACCGCTGGCACAATGGGGTACGCAGGAACTGGCGACCCGTCTGGCAGTATTACGTCAGTCGAACAATATCAACATGCGGTTTACCGTGCGGGAACTCGTCGCATTTGGCCGCTTCCCCTATTCACAGGGACGTTTAACCGGAGAAGATCAGCAGATCATTGATCAGGCGCTGGGTTATCTGGATATCACGCCGATTCAGGATCGCTATCTCGATCAGCTCAGTGGCGGACAGCGGCAGATGGCCTTTATCGCCATGGTCGTCGCGCAGGATACCGATTACGTGTTTCTTGATGAGCCGCTGAATAATCTGGATATCCGGCACTCGGTCGACATCATGTCGACGTTACGCATGCTGGCGCATGAAACGCATAAAGCCGTGGTCACGGTGGTGCACGATATCAATTTTGCATCCTGCTATTCCGACAACATTATCGCAATGAAAAAAGGGGCAGTGATAAAGAGCGGCAAGGTTGCAGACGTGATTGATGCAACGATTCTGAGTGAGATCTATGAGATCCCGTTTTCCATCCGCGAGATCGATGGGCAGCGCATCTGTCTGTATTACGGAATGCCCGCAAATACATAAGCCCTCCGGTCATTACAAACCGATACATGACATCTGATTGATTTCCCTGCTCACTCTGGCAACATGAGGCGCAATATGATGTTGTAGCGGGAGTAATACTAATGACACCTACCCCACCGGTCAGACACCTGTGGCGCAACTTCTGGATGCTGTTAAAGCCATTCTGGGCATCCAAAGAAGGTAAGACCAAGGGCCTGTTACTGTTGGTTGTTGTTCTGGCACTGACGGCAGGTTCGGTCTATCTGCAGAAAGTACTGAACAACTGGCATAACCAGTTCTACAACTCGATCCAGAGTTATGATTTTCCTGAATTCAAAAGCCTGCTGCTGACGTTCTGCTGGCTGGCGGCGATTTGGGTGCTGGTCGGTGTCCACCGGACTTACTTCAATCAGATGCTGCAGATTGTCTGGCGCCGCTGGCTGACCCAGAACCGGATCGTGCACTGGCTGGAAAATAACAACTTCTACCGGCTGCAGCTGACTGACCGGCAAACCGATAACCCCGATCAGCGTATCGCGGAAGATATCAACGAGTTTGTCGGTTCAACCCTGAGCCTCTCGATTGGCTATCTGCGTGAGCTCGCTACTCTGTTCACGTTTCTCGGTGTGTTATGGACACTCTCCAAACCCTCCGAGCTGACTATCGGTAACACCACCTTTCAGCTGGCACAGGGCTACATGGTCTGGGCGGCGCTGGCTTATGCCATTTTCGGTACGATACTGACCTTCTGGATTGGTCGCCCGCTGGTACGGCTCAACTTCAATCAGCAGCGTTATGAAGCCGATTTCCGTTTCTCGCTGGTGCGGATGCGGGAAAACGCCGAATCCATCGCCCTGTATCAGGGGGCACAGGAAGAAGGCGGCTATCTGCGCAGCCGGTTCCTGCAGGTGGTCGATAACTTCTATGCGCTGATGAAACGACAGAAAATGCTGGGCTTCTTTACGCTGGGCTTTAACCAGACCGCCGTTATCTTCCCGGTTGTGTTAGGCGCCCCGCTCTATTTCGCCAAACAGATCACGCTGGGCGATCTGATGCAGACGCTCTCCGCCTTCGGCATTGTGCAGGGTTCGATGTCAATTCTGGTTGACAGCTATACCGATCTGGCCCGCTGGAAATCGGTGGTGGATCGTCTGGCTACCTTTGAGCAGGGTTTACAACACGCCGAACAACTACCACGGCTGGAACCCGAGAAAGCCGGTGTTGCGCTGCAGTTGCAGCAGGTCAGCATCTCGCATCCGGATGGTTTCAGCCTGATGAACGATGCCAACTGGCAGCTGACTGCCGGTGACTCGCTCCTGATCCAGGGGCCGTCAGGTTGTGGCAAATCGACACTGTTGCGTACGCTGGCCGGCTTATGGCCTTTTGCCAGCGGTAAGGTGACTTATCCGGCAGACAGCCAATCGCTGTTCCTGTCGCAGAAACCTTATCTGCCACTCGGCAGTCTGCGTCAGGCCATGAGCTATCCGTTACCGGAAGTCAGTAATGCGGAAGCAATTAAAGCATTGCAGGCGGTGGGTCTGGAGAAACTGGCACCAAGACTGGATGACGTGGAATTGTGGGGACAGATGCTGAGCCTGGGTGAGCAGCAACGGGTCGCTTTCGCCCGCATCCTGCTGGTGAAACCGGATGTGCTGTTTTTAGATGAAGCCACTTCCGCGCTGGATGAACAGAGTGAAGCCCAGCTGTACCGGTTACTGCGCGCAGAATTGCCGCAGACCATCATGGTCAGTGTCGGTCATCGCAGCACCCTGCATCCGTTCCATGAGAAGAAGCTGTTATGGCAGGAAAACGGGCAATGGCAGTTCGCCTGATCCCGCTGTTTGGTTTCGCACTGGTAGTACTGTCCGGTACTGCCAGTGCGCAGCAGCAAGCTTTCGCCCGCGGCGAAGAGCAGCAACTGCATTATGTCTGGAAGCACGATACGGCATCCACCCAGGCGTTCACCCTGATCCTGCCCGCCCAAACGGCATTACCGGTGTGGACTGCCTGGCACTCCGCGCAGGCAGAAAGCGCTGTCTTCCAGCAACTCATCCGGAACGCCCAGGAACAGTTTCCGGAAGTCAGCTTCCGCGTCCGTAAAACCGCGGATGGCACCACCATTGATTATCAGGCAGCGGATCAGCAACGTTTACAACAGGCAGGCAGCTGGCTGGCACAGCAACAAAAGGCATTATTTAATACCTATCTGGAGCAGCACTATTACAAACGGCATGGTGATGACAACAGTCATCTGATCCGGCCGGATCATGTCCGCATAGCCGCCGATAGCAGTGCCGAACTGCTGGAGCTCGCCCGGACATTACAGCGCGTCATTGTTTCTTCCGCATCAGCGGAGCAGAAGCAGCGTTATCAGAATGATGAACGGTTACTGGTCGTAGCCGGGTTATTAAATTTTGTGCAGTCGATCCCGTATGATCCGTTGGTATCTGCAGATGGACAACGTGGCATTACCTTCCTGATGCCGGAACAGGTACTGGTACAAAACCGCGGGGACTGTGACAGCAAGAGTGTGCTGATGATGACATTGCTGACGGCACTCTATCCTGATTTACCGCAAGCGATTGTCTATGTGCCGGATCATGCCTTGCTGGCTGTCGCTTTACCCCGGCAGACAGGTAATGAGGAAATGATCCGCATAAACGGAAAAGCTTTTCTGCCACTGGAAGTTGCCGGACCGGCGGAAATCCCGCCCGGCGTCACAGGGGAAAAAAGCCGGTTATCTATCCGTAATAACCAATATCAATATGATCTGCTTCAGCTGGCAGAGATAAACTCCACACCTAACTGACCCAGGTTATTGTTCTTTTCTACACGGACCACTTTTGCGTCGGCAACAAACGGCGGTAACGCATTGCTGTTCGTAGACAAACTGATTTTCAGTTTTTCACCCACAACAAAGTGACTGCTGCTTTCAACTTCAATCGCCATGCCATTGGCAGCAAGCTCACGGCAGGTAGCGATCATATGTTCGGAACCGCGGACCAGAGTAACAGGCGCATCGATCACCATACGCATGAAAGTGCGTCGTTCCCGGGTGGTAGTCAGCATGGAGTTCTCCTAGACATTGTTGAAAAATAAGGTAACAACTTATATAAACTCAACCGGATACCGTTCAAACCTAACATCACTCAGCGGTGACGTCACTGGTTTTACTACAATTTCGTAACTAAAATAACAATGTTTCTCAAACGAGGTACGGGCGTCGGCTGAGATCATACTGTTGATTCAATCCGGTTCAGCAGAACCATTCAGACCCTTTATGGAGTTCAGCATGCGTCATTCCTGGTCATTTTCTCTGGCAGCCGCTTTACTGGCCGTATCTGCATTCACGCAGGCTGCGACACAGAAACCGGTATTAACCGTCTATACCTATGACTCGTTCGCCGGTGAATGGGGACCGGGTGCCAAAATCAAACTCGCGTTTGAAGCGGTATGTGATTGCGAACTGAAATGGGTGGCACTGGAAGATGGCGTGGCCATTCTGAACCGGCTGAAACTGGAAGGCGCACACAGCAAAGCGGATGTCGCGCTCGGCATGGATGAAGTCATGCTGGCGGCGGCACATGACAGCAACCTGTTTGTGCCGCATAACGTCGATCTGCAAAGTTTAACCCTGCCCGGCGGCTGGCAGGACAATACCTTCCTGCCGTTTGACTACGGCTATTTCGCTTTTGTCTATGACAGCAGCAAGCTGAAACAGCCCCCGCAAAGTCTGAAAGAACTGGTGGAACGCAACGATCTGAAAATCATTTATGAAGATCCCCGTACCAGCACGCCCGGCCAGGGTTTGCTGCTGTGGGTGAAACAGGTGTACGGCGATAAAGCCCCTGCCGCATGGGAACAGCTGGCGAAAAAAACCGTCACCGTAACCAAAGGCTGGAGCGAAGCCTATGGCATGTTCCTGAAAGGTCAGTCTGATCTGGTGCTCTCATACACCACATCCCCCGCCTATCACCGTCTGGCCGAGGACAAACAGCAATACCGTGCCGCCATGTTCAGTGAAGGCCATCTGCGTCAGGTGGAAGTCGCGGCACAACTGAAGAATGCACCACACCCGGAGCTGGCACAGCGCTTTATGCAATTCATAGTATATGAGCACTTTCAGAATCAGATCCCGGAAGGGAACTGGATGTATCCGGTCACCAGCGTGAAATTGCCCGAAGGTTTTAATCAGAATGAAACCCCGGCACAGACACTGCAGGTTGACACGCAACAGATCGCGACTCAGCGTAAAGTCTGGGTGAAAGAGTGGTTACAGGCAGTCAGCCACTGATGCAGCGTCGTTTCTGGTGGTGTTCGGGCGGTCTGGTGGCCGCCCTGATTTTATCGGCCACACTCGGTCCGCTGGCGGCATTGTTAAGCCAACCCGGCACAACCACGGTACTGCTCTGGCAGGATAGTTATCTGACGCATGTTGCCTGGTTCAGTCTCAAACAGGCGGCACTCTCCACGCTGTTCAGTTTATTGCTGGCGGTGCCGCTGGCGCGGGCGCTGTTTCACCGGCAGTTTCCCGGCAAGACACTGTTACTGCATCTGTTCGGCCTGTCGCAGGTGCTACCCGTCATTATCGCCCTGTTCGGGCTGGTCGCCGTGCATGGCGCACAGGGCTGGCTGACGCAATTAACCCGACTCGCCGGGATCACATTACCGGATTATCTGTTTGGTCTGTCCGGTATTCTGCTGGCGCATGTGTTTTTTAACATGCCACTCGCGACCCGCTGGCTGGTGCAGGCACTGGAACAAATTCCGCCAAATCACTGGCGACAAGCGGCACAACTGGACATGCCGGAGTGGAGCCGCTTCTGTTTACTGGAATGGCCGGCTATGCGCCGGTTGTTGCCGGGACTGGCCAGTCTGATATTCATGCTCTG
Source organism: Tolumonas auensis DSM 9187 (assembly GCF_000023065.1). Taxonomy (NCBI): domain Bacteria; kingdom Pseudomonadati; phylum Pseudomonadota; class Gammaproteobacteria; order Aeromonadales; family Aeromonadaceae; genus Tolumonas; species Tolumonas auensis. Next base: position 757,376 of record NC_012691.1, on the reverse strand, counting down.
TTTTACCAGCTTTACGATTGTGATGGCGCTGGGTGGCGGACCGCAGGCAACCACACTGGAAGTCGCAATTTATCAGGCGCTGCGCTTTGATTTTGATCTGGCCTCCGCAGGACAACTGGCCTGCTGGCAATTACTGCTCGGTACGCTGATCGTTGCCAGTTACGGCTGGCTGAAACCGGCTGCCGCTTCTTTATCATCTGCCAGCGGACAAGCCAGCCCGCGTTATCAGCCACGTGCGCTGCTTCCTGATCTGCTCGCGTTGTTACCCGGCTTAGCTCTGTTTCTGCCGCCGCTGCTGGCGATTGTCTGGTATGGCCTGCAGGCATTGTTCAATCTGGCATGGCAACAGTCGATGCTGTTACATACCACACTGCAGTCATTACAAATTGCCACCAGTGCCGGCATGCTGTCGTTAGGTCTGAGTGTCGGTTTACTGCTGAGCAGCCGCCATCTGAGCATCCGTTGTCATGCGCCGCGTGCCGGGCAATTGCTCTCCGGCACCGGCTCGCTGATCCTGCTGCTCCCGACCTCGGTACTCAGCACCGGCCTGTTTATTCTGCTGCAGGAAAAGGTCGATCTGTTTGCGCATGGCTTCTGGCTGGTCGTGCTGCTGAATGCGCTGGCGGCGCTGCCCTATACACTGCGCGCGTTGCAGGAACCAATGCAGGATCTGCTGGTCCGCTATGACCGTCTGGCCGACAGCCTGGGGCTGTATGGATTGTCGCGCCTGCGCTGGCTGGAGTGGCCATTACTCTGTCGCCCTGCAGGCCGGGCGCTGGCACTGGGTATGATCTTTTCACTCGGCGATCTGGCGGCCATTGCCATGTTTGGCAGTGATGAATTACAAACCCTGCCCTGGCTGCTGTATCAGCAACTCGGCCATTATCAGATGGATGCCGCATCAGCAACTGCGCTGGTGTTACTGCTGATCTGCATCACCCTGCTCTGGCTGATAGAATGGCTGGCAAGCCGGAATGAACATCGCGAACCGCCTTCACTACTGGAATAACAATGCTATTGGCTGAGAAGTTGCAAACCCGTCGTCAGGGGCGGTTATTTGAGTTTTCCCTGCAGTTGCAGCCGGGTGAAATCGGCTTGTTGCTGGGGCGCTCCGGCAGCGGCAAATCTACCCTGCTGGAAATGCTGGCCGGATTCCTGCCCATCAGTGGCGGGACGCTGTTAGCGGATGGGCAGAATATTGCGGCGCAGCCTCCGGCACAGCGTCCGTTTACCATGCTGTTTCAGCAAAATAACCTGTTTGAGCATCTGACCGTACGCCAGAATATCGGCCTTGGCCTGCAGCCCAATCTTAAGCTTTCGAAACCGGAGCAACAGGCATTGTTGCAGGCCGCAGAGCGGTTACAGATCAGTGAGCTGCTCGACCGGCTGCCAACCTCGCTGTCCGGCGGACAACAACAACGCGTCGCCCTGGCGCGTTGTCTGGTACGCCGTAAACCCTATCTGCTGCTGGATGAACCCTTCTCCGCGCTTGATCCGGCACTGCGTCAGGAGATGATGCAGGAAGTGCGGCAACTGGCGACCGAACATAACATCGGCGTGCTGCTGGTTTCACATCAGCCGCAGGAGGCGAAAGATCAGGCTGACTGGCTGGGCTTTGTTGAGGATGGCCGGTTGACATTCACCGCACCGATGAGCGCGCTGACACAACCGCCAAGCGAGGAATTTGCCGCTTATCTGGGGATGTAATTAAACATTTGCGCTACCGACAACCCCCGGATAAGACCGGGGGCTGAGCGGCTTAATCTTACAAATTCTCTTCGGCAAACGAGGCCAGTCGACTGCGGACCACGCCATTCAGGAAAATATTGGCGCTGCCTTCGAAGTCTTTGAAACGTTCCACGATATAGGTCAGACCGGATGTCACCGGGGTCAGATAGTTCGAATCAATCTGCGCCAGGTTACCGGAGCAGACAATTTTGGTGCCTTCGCCGCAGCGGGTAATGATGGTTTTCAGCTGGGAGGCGGTCAGGTTCTGACACTCATCCAGCAGGACAAGGGTATTCTGGAAACTGCGGCCACGCATAAAGTTCACCGATTTAAACTGGATGTTGGCCTGTTCCATGATGTATTGCAGCGAAGTTTCCCGGCTTTCATCATGTTTGTGTAACACTTCCAGCGTGTCCGTTACCGCAGCCAGCCACGGCAGCATTTTTTCCTCTTCGGTGCCGGGCAAAAAGCCGATGCTTTCGGCAATTTCAGGCGTATTGCGGGTCACGATGATGCGCTCATAAATCCCCCGCTCAATCACCAGCTCCAGCGCTGCTGCCACCGCCAGCAAGGTTTTACCGCAACCCGCCGGGCCGGTCAGAATGACCAGATCCAGCGTGGGATCAAGCAGTGCATCCAGTGCCATCGCCTGATAGATATTCTTCGGATGCACACCCCAGGCGTGGCGGTTCATCATGCGTTCATAGCCAATATCCTTGATGAACAACGAGCCCTGTTCCCGCTTCTGCACCCGGCCGGCAAAGCTTGCCGCCTCATCGATCAGATACTGGTTGATATGCGTCCCCTGCAGCACGGATTCATCCATACGATGAAACACATCACGGCCGTGCGATTCGGTTTCGCACTGCCCGACTTTATCCCAGAATGCGCCTTCGATTTTCTGGAAGCCTTTGGCCAGCAGACGGATATCATCAATCAGCTGGTCGGTACGGTAATCTTCAACCTTCGACAGCCCGGCCCCTTTGGCTTTCAGGCGCATGTTGATGTCTTTGGTCACCAGCACAACCAGACGATCTTTACGGAAACTCTGCAGATAAAGCGCCAGATTGATGATGCGGTTATCCGCTTCTTTGTTGGTAAAGACTTCTTCACCACCGGGCAGATGATGATCAGCGACAATGGAAATCAGCCCGCTGCAACCACCACCGGAAGTGTCTTTCAGACAGATGCCACTGGTAATTTGTTCTGGTGTCGCATCACGAAACAGATCTTCCAGCGTACGGATAGCCACCCGCGCTTCACGGCTGACATCTTTCTGACGATCTTTGATGTTGTCGAGTTCTTCGAGCACCGTCATCGGGATGACGATATCGTGTTCCTGAAAGGAGTAGATGGAGAGAGGTTCATGTAACAGCACGTTGGTATCAAGGATGAATAACTTACGTTCATCGCTATCCATAGGCAGCCTCCTTTGGCCTGATGCACCGGATGACAAATTCATGTCAGTGACAACACACTAAATGACTAACTACATATAACTATATGATAAATATTATATTTTTATTAAATAAAATCATTCATTTTTGTGTTTTGTGATACACCGTTAAATCTGTATAGCGAGTTTGAGCTATCAGCCTTGCCAGATCCTCAAGTTATCAGGGGCCAAACAGTGCCATACATTCAGCCATTTAATCTAACTATTACTTAGATTGCTCTGGCAAGCAAATGGAGAATGACGGGCAAAGCGGGGAAGATTTTGTGCCATGACAACGTGTTGATAGAATCACCTTTTATCTACATAACCAAGAAACATGTTTATCACATCAACATGACTTGAGTATGTGTTGATAAAGAAAAGGGTTTCTTGGATATATCTAGGTTTTGTTTCTACCCGTCTCGTTGTTAAACACCAATCATAGTAGTAGATTGAATCTAGTCTTTCCGTAAAAACGCCGTACAAAGCTTACTATGCGGAATTGTTCAACTTAATAAGCTGTTAGGCATCAAGAGGAATCTGAGAGTTGAGTAATAATCAATCGATTGAAGTAGCTTCGAATACAATCCGTAGAATGTGGGAAACGCACGGAATCAAAGAGCCAATGAGGTTTTTAGGTTTCTGCCTTAGTATGCTTCCAATTCCCGGCATTCAGCAGGCTGGCGCAGCATTGGATCGTCATCTTGGCGATAAAGCTTTTGAAGCTAAGCTAGAGGAGCTTTGGTCTGAAATCTCAGCAGCGAATGAGCTCGTCAGTAAAGTCGCAACACTCGAAGAAGCGATTCAAGAAATTGCTAAAACAATTGAAGCATCACCAAGTCTAGAAAACAAAGCCAACCAATTTATTGCTTCACTCAGTACAAGCCAACAAGAGTTCTCTGTCTTAACTGAAAACCAAAGCTATCAAGAGTTACGCAACAGTATAATTCATGCAGATATCTCGGCCTTCATCGCAAAATCTGGGAGCACAAATGTAATCCAAGGTTCCACCGTGAACTCAGAGAGAACACATTTGCATGCAACTGATAACAGTAAGAACTTCGTCGATGGCACTACGTTTCAGGGTGCTAGTGGCGCGGTATCAATGAAAGGAATAACAACACAAGGGCCAATCTCAGTACAAGGCAGTGGGATAGGCTTTGGCGCTGGCGGTTCAATCACTTTTGGCGGCAACCCTAATCTCGTTTCCGGAAACTGTCCAATTTGCAACGAGCTACTACAGGTGGATAAACGAGAACTTGCTAAATATAGCCAGATTCAATGCCACAGGTGCAAAACTGTTATTCCCTTTAAACTACCCAATGCCTAACAAATCAATCAACTTCGCGCCTACGGCGCCAGACGCAGCAAAGCTGCGCCGGTTATTGAGGCGTTAGACCGCAAGATTAGGATTAGTGGGAGCATGGAACGATTCGTATCACCGTCAATTGAGCACTTAGAGAGTCTTCGCCAGCCCCTTACGGCTGGTGAGCGGCTGGTATTCAATTTTTTCAACGAGACCCTAGCGCCTGACTGGGAAATTTACATTCAGCCACATCTGAATGGTTTACGGCCAGATTTTGTCCTGCTTAATCCGAATGTTGGTATCGCGGTGTTCGAGGTAAAGGACTGGAATCTCCAGGCGATGCGGTACTCGGTTGAGGAAAGACCTGGAAAGGTACCCAAGCTTTGTGCGAGTGATGGGATAAAATCGTTTTCAATTCAAAACCAAAACCCAGTAGAGAAAATATATAGATACAAGCAGGAAATACATGATCTTTATTGTCCAAGATTGGATGGAAAGGCTGGCTTTGCAACTATCACTGCTGGCGTGATTTTTCCGTTCGCCAAGCAGACAGAAATCAACGCTATGCTAAAGCCCTGCTTGGCCTATAGAGGAATGCTAGATTGGCCTCAATACAATCCAATTTCTGGCGCTGAGGCGATAGCAGAAAACAGAGTTGATTTGGTGTTTCCTGAAAGTCGTCGAGCCGCGTCAAAATTTATGAGTAATGAGCAGGCTGACGACATGAGGAACTGGCTTATTGAGCCGGATTACGCCACTGTTCAGCGGAAACCTATTGAGTTGGATTCAACGCAAAGATCTTATGTAACCTCGCGTACTCAATCGGGTTATAGACGAATAAAAGGACCAGCGGGCTCTGGAAAGTCTCTAATTCTTGCAGCTCGGGCGGCGCAACTACTTGGCGAAGGGAAAGAAGTCCTCGTTGTGACTTTCAATATCACCTTGCTTCACTATCTGATGGATGTGGCCGTAAGATGGCCCAATGCTCACGGCCGGACAAGGCAAGGAATCACTTGGCTTAACTTTCATGCTTGGTGTAAGCGGGTCTGCGTAGACTCGGATCACGAACAAGAGTATCTCGACCTTTGGCGAGGTAGCGAAGATCAGCAAGGTTCTGAACATCAAGTCTTAAGTACACGGCTTCCAGCAGTTGTCGCAAGTTGTATAGAAGGAGACGTTGACGAAGTCATACAGCGATACGACGCCGTGCTCGTTGACGAGGGTCAGGATTTTCTTCCAACTTGGTGGAATGTGTTGCGAAAAATATGTCGCAAGGATGGCGAAATGTTACTCGTCGCTGATGCGACACAGGATGTTTACGGAACTGCCCGATCTTGGACAGACGAAGCTATGACCGGTGCGGGATTTCCTGGTGGTAGGTGGGCGGAGCTTCAGACATGCTACCGGCTTCCGCCATCGGCTTTGGAAACCGCACGGAATTTTGCGAGTCAGTATTTACCCAGTGATACAGTGGATTTACCCAACAGCCCTCAGGGAGAGCTTGATCTCTATCCTTGCCACTTGCGGTGGGTACAAATATCCGCTGAAAAAGGCACGCAAGTCTGTGCGGAGGAAATTCTACAAATGGCCCCTAGAGCTAGTGATGACATACTGGCAATTACAGATATTACATTCCTGACGGGCAACCAAAGGATGGGGGCAGCTGTCGTTAACGCTCTCGAGTCCAAAGGTGTCAACGCAGTCCATACGTATAGCTCCGACAAAAAGGAATCGCGTCGGCGGAAGATGGGGTTCTATATGGGGGACGCCAGAGTCAAGGCAACAACGCTTCATAGCTTCAAAGGTTGGGAATCCCGCGCGATTGTTCTATTCGTGGGGGAAAATATTGATAATCAAGCCTGCGCACTGATTTATACAGGCCTGACTCGGCTGAAACGACATGAAAAGGGTAGTTATCTAACGGTTGTTTCGTGCGCAAGTACTCTTGCCGAATTTGGAAAAACATGGACGAACTACGAAGAAAGATAGCGTATTTGAGTTGCAGTCTAATAAGCTGTTAGCTGGTAATGAATCACCCAAAAGTTTGGCTGATAACTTGGTTGAAGTGGGTGGCTCAGTAATTCGAAAAAACGAACAACAACTTTGTAGTGTGCAGCACTGGTAAGGAGATTACTTATGGAATTTTTATTGTTTGCTTTTATAGGTTGGGTTATTTGGCTGCTACTCAAGTCAAAAATGACAGCCAAGGCTACTCAGACGGAGCAGAACGCCAGCAATGGAAGTGAAATCCGCACGATGGCCCTTGAGATGGGTATCCCTGAAAAAGAGTATAACAATATCGTTATCAACCAAATGGATAAGGCTAAAGAGATGGCCATGCAATTGGATGAGCCAGGTATGCCATATCACAACAAGCCATGGAACATCCGACTAGCCGTTGCGATTAATGATTTATACCAGGCTCAGGCAGCGCATGGAACACCACTGGCACAAGAACTGAATAGGGCAGTAATTACCACATTTCAAAAAATGCGTAATAATGACTGGGGACCTCACATCTACGATCTGCCAGCGCATGAGTGTTGGCAGTTTGCCTTGAGAAATGGTGGTCGGGATTTCTATACTGCACCTGATGGTGAAGAGCGGTCTGTTGCCTACCGAATTGGCTTTCAGGATCAGGATCAGGATCAGGTGATGATGCTAGAGGCAGAGCTAGCCAATTATGCTAGCACAGGCGTGATCACGGATGAGGGTGATCTTGAAACCCGACTATTGCCGCCTCACAAGATTTCCATTCGAGTATCGATTATCTAATGAGTCTATCGTCAACTAGTTGAGCGCCCAGAGTAGCGTTTGGTGATTCAGATCAAAAATGCGGAATTTGAAGTTGCTCTGTATGACAATCCATCGACGGAAAAGGTGGTTTCAGCGTTGCCGGTCGATCCCGGCAATCAGCCATCAAACGGATCTTATTGCAGAAGGTGAAGTTGCCTTATGGCCCACCGGTAACTGATTTTGTATCTTCTTCGGCCTGACACCTTCCACTTCAAATGAACCCCATTACAAACCCAATCGATCAGTCATGCCAATTTATTGGCTACGGCGCTGACAAATGCCTTATACAAAGTTGTTCAAATTTTGACTAATCAGCAAATTTGTCGAACACTATCCTCCTATTCATTTTGCACAGAAAAATGAGCCTGAAAATGCACAGAATCTTAGCGGAACACACGGTAAGTATGACTGAGCTGCGCAAAAATCCGGCGCAGTATTTCACCGATGAACCCATCGCAGTTTTATCGAACAATAAACCTGCCGGGTATATGCTTAGTGCCAGCTTGTTTGAAGCGATGATAGATCTGTTAGAGAAACAGCAAGCCAATCAGCAATTCACCGCAAAATTTCGCCCGACAGCAGAGCAATTGAAAGCCATTGCATTACATGGACAGGCGCTCATCGAACAGGCAACGGACGAAGACCTGAGTGAGTTCAGTGAATGATCCGGATTTTTAAAAGTCCGATCATTCTCCGACAGCTGATCTTCAGACAATCCCACAATCACCCTTAGTCATTCCGCCGATAGCAGTCACGTCAGCCATTTCTAAGATAAGCAGACGGAAATGGGTAAAAAGCGGGAAGCATAGAACGGACAAATAAAAAAGCCTGCAGAACAAATGCAGGCTTTAAGTCAAAGGAACAACGGATCAGGCATACGCCGGGGCAAACTCGCCCATCTTCTCCAGATCGGGTTTATTCTGCACCCAGTACGGTGACAGTGAACGCAGACGTTCAATCACCGGCGGCAGTTTTTCCAGCACGTAGTCGATCTCTTTCTGGCGGGTATAACGCGACAGCGAGAAGCGCACGCTGCCATGCGCGGCAGTATAAGGGATGCTCATCGCGCGCATCACATGTGATGGTTCCAGCGAGCCGGAGGTACAGGCGCTACCGCTGGAGGCGGCAATGCCCAGCTGATTCAGCATCAGCAGGATCGCTTCACCTTCGATAAATTCAAACGCGATATTCAGCGTATTCGGTGTACGGCTATCCACATCGCCGGTGACGATAGAACACGGTACTTTTTCCAGTAAACCGGCCTGCAGTTCATCACGCAGTTCTGCCAGATGCGACATCATCGGCATATGCACTTCCGCCAGTTCACACGCCATGCCCAAACCGACAATCCCGGCGGCGTTTTCAGTACCGGCACGACGACCGCGTTCCTGATGACCACCGCGCAGCAGCGGACGAAAACGGGTACCGCGTTTGACATACAGCGCGCCCACCCCTTTCGGTGCATGAATTTTGTGGCCGGAAAAAGAGAGCATATCGATATCGCTGCTCGCCAGATTGATCGGGAATTTGCCGACTGCCTGCACACCATCGGTGTGGAACAGAATGCCCTTCTCTTTTGCCATGGTGGCCATGGTTTGTACCGGGAAAACGGTGCCGGTTTCGTTATTCGCCCACATCACGCTCACCAGCGCCACATTGTCGCTGAGCAGTGACTGGTAGTGATCCAGATCCAGACGTCCCTGGGTATCAACCGGCAGACGATGAATAGTGTAACCACGACGTTCCAGATGTTCGCACACTTCCAGAATCGCCGGATGTTCCACTACAGAAGTAATGATCTCTTTGCGTTCCGGCAACGCTTCCACTGCCGACAGAATGGCGGTGCTGTTGGCTTCGGTAGCGCAGGAGGTAAAAATGATTTCGCTGTCGTGCGCGGCGCCTAATAAACCGGCCACCTGTTCACGGGCGCGCTCAATACCTTTGCGCACCGGTTCGCCGAAACCATGAATTGATGATGGATTACCGTAGTTTTCGGTCATAAACGGCATCATCGCTTCCAGCACCATCGGATCGAGACGGGTGGTGGCATTATTATCCAGATAGATCGCTTTCATGTTCCGTCTCCTTAAACCAGCGCGGTTTCAGCCTGAGTGATACTGACCACCTGAATATAACGACCCATTTTTTCCATCAGGGTCTGCTGGATCCAGGCAATCGTCATGTCGGTCATCATGCAGCCTAAGCAGCTGCCTGACAGCGCCACTTCCACTTTGCTTTCAGTCACACTGATCAGGGTGACATCACCACCATCGGCCTGCAGACGCGGACGCATCTCTTCCAGCACGGCAGCCACAGTACGCCAGTTTTCATCTTTCTTCGCCAGATCGACATGCGGCGCAACTTTGCTGCGTTCCATGCTGGTTGTTGCGATACGCGCTTCGTTACAAGGCTGGGTTGCCAGTACTTTCTGTAACGCCTGTTCAATCTTCTCATGACAGGCGCCGCAACCGCCGCCGGCTTTGGTGTAGTTGATGACATCGGCAATCGAGGTCAGACCGTTCTCTTTCACTGCCTTGATGATTTTGACTTCATCCACGGCAAAGCATTTACAGATCAGCGCGCCTTCTTCATGGTCGTCATGCCATTCTTCGCCACGGAAATTGGCAATCGCGGCTTGCAAGGCTTCCTGCCCCATCACCGAACAGTGCATTTTTTCCGGTGGCAGACCATCCAGATAATCGGCGATATCCATGTTGCTGATCTTCAGGGCATCATCCAGCGTTTTGCCGATCACCATCTCGGTCAGGGCAGAAGAAGACGCAATTGCGCTGCCACAGCCGAAGGTCTGGAAACCGGCATCTTCGATAATTTCGCTCTCTGCGTTGACTTGCAACATCAGACGTAACGCATCACCGCAGCTGATAGAGCCAACGTCACCGACAGCGTTCGCATCGGCAATTACTTTGGCATTGCGTGGATTAAAGAAGTGATCCTTAACCTTTTCTGAATAGTTCCACATGACTCGTCTCCTTTGCGCGTATTTTTAATTCACACTGGCGGTTGATGGGCAATTGGTTGATTTTGCTGCCGGACTGCAACTGCCGCAATTAGCAGGCTGCGGCTGAATGTTGAATCCGGGTTGCCCCTGACGTTCTGCCAGTGAGATCTGACAATCTTTTAATAAGGGCCACTGACGGCGATCGGCCAGAAAAACCAGACCACTCTGACGATACAAGACGTCGTCAGGCTGTTGCGTGGCAGTCCAGCCCATATCTACTTTGATCCCGGAGCAGGGATCACCTTTGGCAATCAGACGCAAACCGATACATTCCTGCACCAGTTGTTGCTGCAGACGTTGTAGTTGCGTCAGTGCGCTTTCTTCGATTTGAATCATGGCATTTCTCCCTGTGACCGTGATCACAAAGCTGCAAATGAAGTGCCACATACAAAATCATTATTTTTCAATTAGATGGGTGCAAGACAGCACTGTTTTGTCTGACAACGCAGCAGGCTTTGTCGGCTTTTGTCGCAGTTGAGACAGGATGTCTGATCCGGACAGAACAGACGACATATCGGATTGAATGTTACAATTCAGCTTCTTGCCCGGTATGACTGACAAACGGAGAACATGGTGGCGGCATCAGCAACAAAACAGGTAGCGATCATCGGTGGCGGTCCGGCCGGACTCATCGCGGCAGAAGTATTAAGCCAGCACAATATCCGGGTCGATCTGTTTGATGCGATGCCCTCGGTGGGACGCAAGTTTCTGCAGGCCGGCAAAGGCGGCATGAACCTGACCCATTCCGAGGCATTTCCTGATTTTGTAAATCGCTATCGGCATCGTCAGCAAGAGATGTTGCCGCTGCTGCAAGCCTTTGGGGCCGACCAGCTTCGTCAATGGGCTCACGATCTCGGTTTTGACACCTTTGTCGGCAGTTCCGGCCGGGTGTTTCCGACCGATATGCGCGCCGCGCCTCTGCTGCGGACCTGGTTACAGCGTTTACGCGAAGCCGGGGTAAAGTTTCATGTCCGTCATCGCTGGATCGGCTGGGATCAGCAACAGCAGTTAGTGTTCGCTACCCCGGAAGGTGAAACCACAGTCAAAGCGGATGCTGTCTTACTGGCATTAGGTGGCGGCAGTTGGTCACGCCTCGGCTCGGATGGTGCCTGGGTACCGCAGCTACAACAAAAGGGCATTGCAGTGGCTCCGCTGAAAGCGGCGAATTGTGGTTTTGAGTGTGACTGGTCGGCGGATTTCCGCAGCCGTTTTGCCGGGTCTCCGGTAAAAAACGTGGTTGCCAGTCTGACTGACAGTGATGGCAACCGGACAGAGCGACAGGGCGAGTTTGTTATCACCGAACGCGGTATTGAAGGCAGTCTGATTTATGTGTTCGCCGCTGAATTGCGGGATCAGCTGGAACAAGCTGGCAAAAGCACGCTGACGCTGGATCTGCTGCCGCATAAAACCGCAGAGCGCATTGAGCAGGAACTGCGTTCCCGCGGCGCAAAATCACTCTCTACACAGCTGAAAAGTAAAATCGGCATTGATGGCGTCAAAGCCGGTCTGCTGCGGGAATGTCTGTCGAAAGAAACCTTCACCAGTGAGCGCTTACTGGCACAGGCGATTAAACAGTTTCCGCTGCAGGTTTTGCGCACAACGCCGATGGATGAAGCCATCAGCACCGCCGGTGGCGTCTGTTTTTCTGCCTTAAATGAGCAACTGATGCTGCAGACTTTGCCGGGCGTGTTCTGTGCCGGAGAGATGCTGGACTGGGAAGCGCCGACCGGGGGTTATCTGCTGACCGGCTGCTTTGCCAGCGGCTTTACCGCCGGTCACGGCATTCTGCAGTGGCTGAATGCACAAGCGTAACGAGAAAATAAAAAAGCCCGGGTCACCCCGGGCAAAACGCATTCGGGTGTTGCCACCCAAGATTGCAAAGGACTCTTTTAATTACGCAGACATCGAAGCATGAGAATGACAGTTTTTCGGGCAAACCCGTGAGCAGGCGCCGCAGCCGATACAATCGTCCGCATTCGCCACTGTCATCACCATCATGGCATCATCTTCTTCATCATCCAGATCGTCATCCAGCACATCGGCTCGGTCGACCAGATTGAACACATCACGGGAACACACTTTGTAGCAACGGCCACAGCCGATACAGGTGTGTGCGTCTACCGCGGTAACAAATTCCGGTGTCCAGGCAGCGCCGCCACGAGTAATACCGGTAATAAATCCACTCATATATCTCTCCTCTGAGCTAAGTTTTTTTGTGTTGCTATCGATAATTACTCGTCCCAGCCTGCTTCTTCCAGCTGGTTAGCCAGACTGTCGGCGGATGTGGTTTTCTTCTGCTGTTTTTGCGGGATCCGCTGCGGCCACTGTTCCTGTAAGGCCTGGATCAGGCTGGTAATAGTGGTGCCCGCTTCAACACGGATAGCTCTGATCCCGTGCGCCATTAACTGACGGAACACCGCTTCTCCCACCGCATTGCAATACACCGCAAAACAGCCATCAATCACATCAATCCGGCTGGTCACTTTCGCCGGCAGATGCCCTTCGATGACCTGAAACTCGGCCGCCTGCAGCAATTCATAACCATCCGGTTCTACGCCATACACCAGCAGACTTTCACAGGAGCCAAAATGCTGATTCACGGTCTTCATATCGGAACTGGCAAACGCCACTTTCAGATGGGACATATGTTCATCACTGACACGTAAGTGTCTTTGCAAATGGATCATGCAAATGCCTCCTCAGCACCCAGTGGTGCCTGTGCAAAAGGTTGTTTCAGCGGCGAGTGATACACCGGCCGGCCATGGCAGGCCTGTTGCTGATAGTTGGCGATCTCGAACAGATTATCGCGGATACCGGCGTAACCCTGACGTACCCGGCGGAACTCACCAAAACAATCGAAGATCGGGAAACCAATCCGCATCAGCGGCAGTTTCAGTTGCTCAGCCATTACCGCGCCATGGGAATTTGCCAGCAGCAGATCACAGCCCCGCTCTTCCGCCTGTTGTTGCAGATCTTCCAGATCACCTATCAATACTTTGTCGACTGACAACGCAGCCAGACAGGGCTGATTGACCGGCGCCACGACCGATACCGGCTGCATGCCCACACTTTCGGCAAACGCCAGCCAGGCCACCAGCAGATCGGCCTCGGCACCAATCGCCACACGGGTATCGTTTACCCAGGTATGCGTATCGATCATGGTGTCGGTCACCTGCCCGCGCTGCCGGTCGATCCACTCCGGTACCTGACGATCTGAAACCTGCTGCAGGGTCTGGATAAAACGATCCATCTCCGCCAGGGTCATCAGATGCGGGAAATAAACACTCTCCACCCCGCTGCGGGAACTTAACAATTGTCCGGCACGTTGCATGGAAGGACCCACTACCAGTGTCAGACTGCTCTGACCTAACTGGCGCAGCATATTGACGTCCGTCCCACCTTGGCTGACCGAGAGATAATCCTGTTTTACCAGATGACCATCCATGGAGCGGGACAGATCCGGCACCAGGATCGGCTGCAGACCAAACGCTTCGGCATACTGACGGATCAGCTCGATATCGCCCGGTGTCAGCATGTGACTCAGCAGCAGATTGATACGTTTTTTACGGATACTGCGGATCTTCTGTTCCGGCACCAGTTGCGAAATCAGACTTTCCACCAGTGCGCTGTAACCATTTTCCAGCGAACCGTAGAAATCCGGTGTATTCACCGTGACGATCTCATTACGCTCAAATTTCGGATATTGCCGGCGAAACTCTTTCAGCGCGCGGTTCATGTCTGTGCCTTGCGCTTCCGACAAGCCGGAACTCAGCAACACCACCAGCCGCGGATTACTTTTCTCGCACAGATGCGCCAGCGCCTGGATGATATTCTCATCCGATCCCATCACCGTGGTGATCGGATCCATCGCGGTCGATTGCAGCGGGATCGGCTCACTGAAATGCTGAATAAAGAATATTTTTGCGAACGCACTGCAACCCTGAGCACCGTGGATCAACGGAATGCAGCGATCAATACCAAGGCTCGCCAGAATTGCACCCAGCGGTTGTCCGCTCTTAATGGGTTGGGTCGCCAGTGGTTTATGTGTTTTGATAATCTGAGCCATAGGGGGGTCTCCTGCGTTACTGCCACGGGGCGCGTTGTTTTACCTGCGTCCAGATTGGACTTTCCAGTGAGCGGCAGATCTGACGCGCCAGCTCGACCATGCCGTCATAACCGGCATACGCATGTTCACGTTCCTGATTGATATCGAGGAATGGCAGACGGGCCTTGTAAGCGGTAAACATGTTACGGCCACCGGCGATCATCAGGTCGGCACGATACTGGTAAGCCACGTCCAGCAGATTGCGGGCGTTGCCGTCTTCCAGCATCAGGGCGTTATCCCCCATCAGCTCACGGATACGGGCTTTGTCTTCTTCGGTCGATTTACGCGTGCCGCTGGCCACCACTTCCATGCCCAGATCCTGCAACGCCGCCACCACCGACCAGGATTTCACGCCACCGGTATACAGCAGCACCCGTTTGCCTTTCAGACGGGCCCGGAACGGCGCCAGCTGGGCTTCGGTTTCGGCTTCTTTGCGGGCAATCAGCGCTTTGGTGCGGGTGATCAGATCGGGATCGCCCAGCATCTCTGCAACCGTTAACAGGGATTTCGAGGTATCGCTCACACCATAGAAACTGCCTTCAAACCATGGCGTGCCGTATTTGGTTTCCAGTTTGCGCGCCACGTTGATCAATGCGCGGGAGCAAACCAGCATATTGAGTTCAGCGCGGTGGATGGTCTGTACTTCATGGAAACGGGCGTCCCCTGACAGTGTGCAGAGAATACGCACACCGAGTTCATCAAACAGTGGCTGAACGTTCCAGAATTCCCCGGCAATGTTGAATTCACCAATCAGGGAAATATCATGGCCCTGTTCTGCCGGAACAGAATAATCCGCAGGCCACGGTGCCGGTTCCGCCGTACCCACCACCTTATCAACCATCACCTCACCGGCGATACGGTTACCCAGATTTTTACTGCCGTAGAAACCAGCCGCATCCACCGGGATCACCGGTACACCGACTTTGATTTCTGCTGCTTTACAAATCGCAATAATGTCGTCGCCTTCCATCGCCGGCACACAGGTGTTGTACACAAACACCGCCGCGGGATGGTAACGTTCCACAATATGTTTTACCGCGTGATAGAGACGGCGTTCACCGCGCCCCATGATCACATCCTGTTCATTTAAATCAGTGGTAAACCCCATCCGGTAAAGTGCCGGACCTGAACTGCGGGCGCCCCGGTTGTCCCATGAACTGCCGGTACAACCGATTGGACCATGCACCAGATGCGCAACATCTGCGATGGGTAACAGCGTGATTTGTGCACCATCAAAAGCGCAACCACCTGCGGTAGCACCCGGTTTCGGGGCACTGCAGCCGGATTTGGCTTTACTGTTATGGCCACAGGCGGGTTCATCCATCAATGCCGCTATTTCGTTGCCTTTCATCGCTCCCTCCTGAAATGTGCGCGAGCTCTCATTTTTGAGTGGTGCAAGGAGCAGTCCAGTTGTAACCTATTGATTTAAATGGTTTTGTAATTGTCGTGATCGCAACAAACACGACAGAACAGGACGCTATCACCCCTGCTGATTTCACCCCCCAGCCAAATCAGCAAGGGTGATAGCTTTGATACCTGATGCTTATTGCCAGCCCGCGGATGAATTATTCCAGCTCGGACAATTCATCACTGAAACGTTTGCCCAGATCATCTTTGCGTCCCAGCGCCTTCGCCAGCCATGGCGGTAACTGCCCCTGCATCAGTTCCTGCAGAGCATCCAGCTGGGTGCTGATGCGGTTATCTTTCTTGATTTTTACCGGATGAATACCATGACGGATGATGCGCGCTGCTGCCGGGCCACCAATCGCCTCACAGAACAGCAAATGACAGCTGTGCAGTAAACGGGCGCGGGTTTCGTTATCTTCCTGGGTGTCATCAGGTACAAAATGGCGGATATCAATCAGCTGTGAGCCTTTCTCTGTCACCTGGTAAATGAAGAACAGATGACAGTTACCGAAATGACCATTCACGGTTAATCCATCATTGGAAGAAAACGCCACGCGCAGTGCATCCGCTTCTGCAACCGCCGGTTTCGGATCGAGATGTACCGGTAACTGCCCTTGCAGACATTCCAGCAACACCTGCCAGCGGGCATTACTTAAACCGGCCAATTCCGCCGGCGCTGACGCTTTCAGTGCTTCCAGCGTGAGTTTTTCCATCTGAGCAATGCTCAGCGGGCCTTGCAACGCCCCACTCACCCAGTCGAACAACACGGATTGTCCGACTTCCGGCACTGCCTGTGCTAAGGCGATGAGACGCCAGTAAACCTGACTTTCTAACAGAGTTTTCATCACAGCCTCCCGTAACCTGACTGAGTTATTCGCCTGCGCGCTTCAGACGCAGTGTGATTGGCAATGAAGGTTTTACCTGCGGTTCCAGGAAATAAGCTTCGCCATTGTCGAGATCAACCCGGCCACCCCAGTTGTCATCCTGCTCGAATTGCAGTTGAGCCACTTTGGCTTCCAAGTCACGTTTGGCGATGTAGCAGTACAAACCATCGTCGTGCTGACGGAACATAATGTTAGGCATGTGACAACCCTTCCCTTTGCAATCGATTGAATTTCTTATGATTGAAACAAATAAGCCCGGAACTGCAGCAAGTACGGTTCCGGGCTTATGAAGGGGCAGACCAGCTGCCCCTGATTACAGTATCGATTAACGAACCAAATCGAAGTTGTAATCTGTTTTGCCCAGTTCCATGGTTTCGCTGTCAATTTTTTCCATCACGGCGTTAACCAGTGTGGTCAGCATGTACATGGCACCTTCGTAACCGAGGGTAGTCATGCGATGCAGGTGATGACGGTCGAAAATCGGGAAGCCCAGACGGATCAATGGAACTTCAAACGCTTTGCCTTTAGCCAGGGTGTCGCGCTGAATGAATTTGCCGTATGAGTTACCAATCATGAAATCTGGTTTGTTCGTGAACATCAGTGAACGGAAGTGCCACAGATCGTGACCCACGTACACTTCGCTGCCCTGACCGTATGGTGAATCAGCCAGCATTTTCTCCATGGATTTTTTCCATTTCTTGCTGCCGTTATTACACAGGATCACGTTTGGTTCACAGCCCAGTTCGAGCAGGAATTTAACCAGACCTTCGACGAAATCAGGGTCACCGTAGACACCGAATTTCTTGCCGTGCAGCCAGGTGTGGGAGTCGGTGATCATGTCAACCAGACGGCCACGTTCCAGTTCCAGTGAAGCAGGGATCGCTTTACCAGTCAGTGCAGAGACTTTCATCAGGAAGTCATCTGTCCATTCCAGACCCATCGGGATGCTCAGATCAGTCGCTGGCTGGCCCCAAGTTTCTTTGACCATTTTCTTAGTTTTCACTAAGTGCCAAGGTTGCAGCATCAGGGTGTCGATGGCGTTAGGCGCATCTTTCATTTCGTCCTGAGTCGTGCCACCGGCATACATGCGGTATTGACCATCAGATGGGGTGTCTAATACTTCTGACGGGTCAGACAGCATAGCGAATGGCACACCCATTTCGGTCAGCATGCGTTTGATAACGCGGTAGTTACCCAGATAAGTTTCAAAGCCGGTAACGATGTTCAGTTTGCCGTTACTGCCTACTTTGTAGTCAGCTTTGTCAGCAGTGAAGGTGTTGCAGAAACCTTCGAACATGTTGTCCCAACCAGTAATGTGGCTGCCCACGAAACTTGGGGTATGTGCATAAGGCACCGGGAAATCTTTCGGTACAAAACCATCTTTCTTGGCGTTGTTAGTGAAGGCCTGCAGGTCGTCACCGATAACTTCTGCCATACAGGTGGTAGAAACCGCGATCATTTCTGGTTTGTAGAGCGCCAGGGCGTTCTGCAGACCGTCGTTCATGTTGGCGTGGCCACCGAATACAGCCGCATCTTCAGTCATGGAGTCAGATACGCAAGCTACTGGCTCACGGAAATGACGGTTGAAGTAAGTACGGAAGTAAGCCACACAACCTTGTGAACCATGCACGTAAGGCAATGTTTTCTCGAAACCCAGTGAACACAGAACTGCGCCCAATGGCTGACAAGCTTTTGCCGGGTCAATGGTTAATGCTTCACGGCTGAAGTTCAGATCTTTGTATTCCTGAGTGGTAGTCCACTCGAACACTTCACGAACTTTCTCATCGCCATGCGCTTCTTCATATTTAGCGTGTTTATCAGCGAACAGATTCTGATATTCATCCTGTTCAAACAGCGGATAACAGGATTTGATGTTCTCTATATTTTGACTCATACAACTCTCCTTCCCGCGCCACTCATCTGTGAACTAACGGGGTAATGGAATCAAATACCGGGGCCATTACGCGCTTTTTTTCCATGGCGCAGTCTGTTTTGACCAGCACGGATTGTTCAGGGTCATATCCATATCACGGGCGAAGATGGCGAAGCCGTCAAAACCGTGGTACGGGCCTGAGTAATCCCAGGAGTGCATCTGACGGAATGGGATACCCATTTTCTGGAAGATGAATTTTTCTTTGATACCAGAACCGATCAGGTCAGGTTTAACTGCCTTCACGAACTCTTCAAATTCATAACCAGTCACGTCATCAAACAACAGTGTTGCTTCAGGTAATTCTTGCAGAGTACGGTCGTAGTCATCGTTATGCGCGAATTCATAACCGGCACCGACGATTTCCATGCCCAGATCTTCATAAGCACCGATCACGTGACGTGGACGCAGACCACCGACGTACAGCATGACTTTTTTGCCTTGCAGACGTGGTTTGTACTTGGCGATAACTGCAGCAGTCTGCGCTTCGTATTTGGCGATAACTTCTTCCGCTTTTTTCTGGATAGTTTCGTCAAACTGAGCCGCGATTTTGCGCAGTGATTCAGCAATTTTGGTCGGACCGAAGAAGTTGTATTCCATCCATGGGATGTCGTACTTCTCTTCCATATGACGAGAGATGTAGTTCATTGAACGGTAGCAGTGCACCAGGTTCAATTTAACTTTCGGTGTGTTTTCCATTTCAGCCAGGGTACCGTCACCAGACCACTGAGCTACCACACGCAGACCGATCTCTTCCAGCAGGATACGGGAGGACCATGCATCACCACCGATGTTATAGTCACCGATGATAGCGACATCGTATGGTGTACCAGCGAATTCAACTTCATCACGGTTACCCAGGATCCAGTCACGAACTACGTCGTTCGCAATATGGTGACCAAGAGACTGAGACACACCGCGGAAGCCTTCACAACGTACTGGTACGACTGTCTTACCGGTTGACACTTTCGCCTGTTTGGCGACAGCTTCAATATCGTCACCGATCAGACCAACAGGACATTCGGACTGGATAGTGATGCCTTTAGACAGCGGGAACAGCATTTCCATTTCATCGATGATTTTGGTCAGCTTTTTGTCGCCGCCGAATACGATGTCTTTTTCCTGGAAATCAGACGTAAAGTTCATGGTGCCGAAGCTGTTTACACCAGTCAGACCAGTGTAGTAGTTACGACGACCAGCACGGGAATATTGACCACAACCAACAGGACCATGTGACAAATGGATCATGTCTTTGATTGGGCCGAATACTACCCCTTTAGAACCGGCGTAAGCACAACCACGGATGGTCATAACGCCCGGCAGAGACTTACGGTTAGAAGTAATACATTTGCTGGCTTTTTCCAGCGTTGGGTCGTTCACAGTTAAGTGCTTGGCACGATCCTTACGCGCTTTTTCTGGATAGGCTTCGAGCACTTCCTGAATTAACGCCAGATTCTCTTCACGAGTTCTGTTAGTCATAGCAGTAATTCCTTGAATGGGCGGACAATCCGGGCTGGCAGCATCCCTGCCAGCCGCCGGGTTAAGACCTTAAGCTGTAGCTGCAGCTTCTTCTGCTGCGGTCTTACCGATGATGGTTTCGTCTTCAACATCCATGATGCCGAATTCCATCAACAGCTCTTCCAACTCATCCATGGTTACTGGTGTTGGAACAACGAACAGTTTGTTGTTAACGACTTTGTTCGCCAGCGTGCGGTATTCGTTCGCTTGCTTACAGGTTGGGTCGTATTCGATTACAGTCATACGACGGATTTCTGCGCGCTGAACGATGTTGTCACGTGGTACAAAGTGGATCATCTGAGTGCCCAGTTTGTCAGCCAGTGCGATGATCAATTCATCTTCACGGTCAGTTTGACGTGAGTTACAGATCAGACCAGCCAGACGAACAGAACCAGATTTCGCGTATTTCACGATACCTTTGGAGATGTTGTTCGCAGCGTACATTGCCATCATTTCGCCGGAGCAAACGATGTAGATTTCCTGAGCTTTGTTTTCACGGATTGGCATAGCGAAACCGCCACACACTACGTCACCCAGTACGTCGTAGAATACGAAGTCTAAATCTTCTTCGTACGCGCCTTCTTCTTCCAGGAAGTTGATAGCAGTGATAACACCACGACCTGCACAACCAACTCCTGGCTCTGGGCCACCAGACTCAGCACAACGAACTCCGCCGTAACCGATCTGTAATACGTCTTCCAGTTCCAGATCTTCAACAGAACCAACTTCTGCTGCCATTTCCATGATGGTATTCTGGGCTTTTGCGTGCAGGATCAAACGAGTAGAATCCGCTTTCGGGTCACAACCGATGATCATCACTTTTTTACCCATTTCTGCTAATGCAGAAACCAGGTTCTGAGTGGTAGTAGATTTACCGATACCACCTTTACCGTAGATTGCACATTGACGTAAGGCCATGTCGTTTCTCCTCTGAATGACGTTGACGTATATATATATGCACGTCACATACCAATCAGGCCAAACAATTCAACACATTGAAATATAACGATTATTTTTAAAATAGTGATTTATGTCGCAGAAACGATCGATACAAACACGGACGTTTTGTATGGAAATGGACAAGGGAATGTCAGCTTTGTGAAGTGGCTCAAACTTATGGGCCAACCTCAAAGCCATAACGCGATCCAGCGCAACATTCTCTTTTCTCTCCACCTCACTGCTCCTCCGGCTAAAAACTCATCAGGGATGAGGCTGATTTAATAACCACAGGCAGACTGGATTGACCCCAATCTGTTTCTTTGCCTGAGGACACATAATGAAACGTCTCGCTTTGCCGTTGTTATTCCTGCTATCGCCTGCTGCATCAGCGCAGTGGACGCTCCCCGGTGTTCCGGTCTTTAAAGAGAACCCGGACGGCATCTTCACCAGCGTCGCAACACTGAAAAAAGGTGCTTATCCACTGCGTTTTGAAACTGACAATCAATGCTGGCAGCCGGCAAGCGCACCGAAACTGAACCAGATGTTGTCGCTGCAACCCTGTGGCTCACAATCCGCTATCGATTGGCGCTTGTATCGCGATGGTGAATATCAGATAAAAATCGACACCCGCAGCGGCACGCCGACGGTATTACTCAGTGTAAAAGTACCCGCTGTCAGTAACAGTACAAACCTGACACAGACTTGTCCGCAGTCAGATGGCAAGCCGCTCACTGTCGATGTCAGTAAAACGTTTAAGGATGGAGAAACGCTCCGGGATTATTACAGCGGCCAGACCGCCACCGTGCAGCAAGGCAAAATTACCCTGCAACCATCCAGAGAAAGCAGCGGCCTGCTTCTGCTTGAGCCGGTAAGCACTACAGAGAAAGCCCCTTTCAACTGGCACAACGCCACCGTTTATTTCGCACTGACCGACCGCTTCGCCAATGGCAACCCGGCGAATGATCACAGCTATGACCGTAAAAATGATGGTCAGCAGGAAATCGCCACTTTTCATGGCGGCGATCTGGCCGGCCTCACCGGCAAACTCGATTATCTGCAACAACTCGGCGTCAATGCCCTGTGGATCAGCTCACCACTGGAACAAATTCACGGCTGGATCGGTGGTGGCACCAACGGTGATTTCCCGCATTATGCTTATCATGGTTACTACGCGCTGGACTGGACCAAACTCGATGCCAACATGGGCACCGAGCAAGAGCTGCATACGCTGGTAGAACAGGCGCACAAACGCGGCATCCGTATATTGTTTGATGTGGTAATGAATCATGTGGGGTATGCGACATTGGCTGACATGCAGGAATTTCAGTTCGGCGCACTGCATCTGAAAGCCGATGAACAAAAGCAACTGCTCGGTGAACGCTGGACCAACTGGCAACCCGGCAAAGGCGAAAACTGGCACAGCTTCAACAACTTCATCAATTTCAGTGAGGGTACTGCCTGGGAAAACTGGTGGGGCAAAAAATGGATCCGCTCCGGCATCGGGAATTACGATAACCCCGGTTATGACGATCTGACCATGTCACTTGCCTTCCTGCCTGATGTGAAAACCGAAGCCACCCAGGCCAGCGGGTTACCTAATTTCTATCGTTATAAAAAGGATACCAACGCCAAAGAAATTGCCGGCTACGCGCCACGGGATTACATCACGCATTGGCTGAGTCAGTGGGTGCGCGACTATGGCATCGATGGTTTTCGCGTTGACACTGCCAAACATGTCGAAAAACCAGCCTGGGATCAGTTAAAGACCCAAGCCACCCAGGCATTAGCGGAATGGAAAAAAGCGCACCCGCAGGAAGCACTGGATAACGCGCCATTCTGGATGACCGGCGAATCGTGGGGACATGGCGTCATGAAGAGCGATTATTTTCAGCATGGTTTTGACAGCATGATCAATTTTGATTTTCAGGATCAGGCAAAACAGTCGTTGGAATGCTACGCCAACATTGATGGCACTTATCGTCAGATGGCAGAAAAGCTACAAGACATGAATGTGCTGAGTTATCTCTCGTCACACGATACCCGACTGTTCTTCCATGACGATGCGAAAAACGACATAGCAAAACAGAAACTGGCTGGCAGCCTGTTATTGCTGGCGCCCGGAGCCGTGCAGATCTACTACGGTGATGAAAGTGGCCGCCAGTTTGGTGCGACCGGTTCTGATCCGATACAAGGCACCCGTTCAGATATGAACTGGAATGAGCTGAAAGATGACAAAGCTGCATTGCTCACCCACTGGCAGAAAATCAGTCAGTTCCGCGCCCGTCATCCGGCAATCGGTGCCGGTCAGCAAACTACGCTGCCAGCCAGCGGTTATTACGCCTTTAGCCGTCAGTACCAGCAAGATAAGGTAATGGTGGTGTGGGGCGGCACGCCGGCTCATTGATCTTTGTTGTCCAACCGATGACGGCCCTACTGTGGCCGTCATTTTTTCTGCTCCTGAATTTCCGGCGTTTCATTTAAAACCAAATATACTTGTTGAATATCTGTTAAATCGGTTACATTTAGTTGTTAGCAATTATATTGCGCACAATCAATAATCCCTACATGCAAGGAGATAGTGACATGGCAACTGTAACTCTGGCTGGTAACCCGGTAACTGTTAACGGCGACTTCCCGAAAGCCGGTACAACCGCCAAGCCTTTTTCACTGGTCAACAAAGAACTGGCTGATGTCACCCTGGCCTCTTTCGCTGGCAAACGTAAAGTGCTGAACATCTTCCCAAGCGTGGACACCTCCGTGTGTGCGGCATCTGTGCGCCACTTCAATGAAGCTGCCGGCAAGCTGGAAAACACCGTAGTGCTGTGTATTTCTGCTGATCTGCCATTTGCTCTGGCGCGTTTTTGCGGTGCGGAAGGTCTGGATAATGTAATCACGCTGTCTACCCTGCGTGGCGCAGAATTCAAACAGGCTTATGGTGTGGATATCGCTGACGGCGTTCTGGCCGGCCTGACGGCCCGTGCAGTAGTGGTGCTGGATGAAGCAGATAAAGTGCTGCACGCCGAGCTGGTTGATGAAATCACCCATGAACCCAATTACGATGCAGCACTGAAAGCGCTGGCTTAAAACCGATAACCTACTGGCACCATGATGCTGTGTCAGTAGGTATATTCTGACTCGCTGTAAAGTTAAAGCGCTTAATGACCACTTCTACTTCCTGACCATCCGTCGGTGCCAGACCCTGTCGTAACCATAAGTTGATATGCAGCGGCATCGTTATCTGCGGGATCGCTTTCCTGTAGTTTTTGGGTGCGAATTGCCAGCTGGCAATGTTGTCACTGAGTGCAGGTTCATCACTGCCGTTATCATTGAACATCTGGAAGCAAACCGCATTACTACGCCAGCTGTAACGCTGGATCGTGTCTGTTCCGGTTGGCAGCACAGCAAAGCTCTGCGTATTTAATGGCAGCGTTGACGACGCAGGATAGACCGTAAAATTGCCGAGTGGTGCCGCAGCATCACCCCATCTGGACATTTCAATATCGATTTCATTCTGACCATCCGGCCCTGCATAATGAAACAGCCCCAGTACTACATTGGCATCCAGCTGATCAAGCTGACCGCTGACACGCCATTCATAATTACCAAAGCCTTTATTGGTCAGCTGATACACTTCCGCGCTGTACCAGGTGCCGTTCAGATAAGAGATCTTTAAATGTAACTGGCCGAGTTCATCAACCCACGCGTTATCTTCACTCCAGTTATTCGGGCCCGGTGCCGCAATGCCGTTTTTTACCTCCCATTGCTCACCGGCAAACGTCAGTGTTTTCGCAACTACGTTCCCCGCCGAACAACACAACCCGGCAAACAGCCCTAACCATCGGTATTTTTTTTCTATCAGCATTCTTATTGCCTCCGTGCATTGTCGTGAAATATGAAATTATCCGGCCATCTCATCAGAATATATTGCGGATATGCGACCAGACATTGTTTCTGGTGTAATGAAAACGAACCGATACCGATAAGCCTTCAATAACCTGTACCGGCATGTGCTCCAGTTTTAACACTACTTTTAATGCTGCTTTGTTGTTATCAAACGGGCCAGCCAGTTGTGCCGGTACCCGCTCGGTAATTTTAGTGGGTTCACTCACCGTCGCCGCTATCGTTTCACCGCCGGGCAATGTCACTGTGGCCTGTTGTCCGATACCGGAAAATTGCCCGTCAGAGGGGGTTAAATAGGCGACCACTACAGGTTGAGAACGAATGGCATACAACATTAACGGTTCACCGCTACGGACCGTCATCCCCCGCTGTACCAGTACATCTTTTACCTCTCCATCCATCGGGGCTACAACCTGCAACTCCGATTGTCTGGCTTTCAGAAGTTGTAAACGTAATTTGAGCTCATTCAGATACTGCGCCGCACTACCGCTGATCTTATCCTGATTCAGGGCGTACAGATTGCGGTTACTTTCCAGCAATAACAATTCGGCATTCATCTTCAGCTGACTAACATTGGCCCATTGTTCTAACTGCAACAATCCGTTCTGATTAAAACTCATGTATTTTTGATACAAAGTACTTTTTTCTTTCAGATCCGCAGCAGCAATATCAATTTTCTGTTTCAACAACGTTTCCTGTTTTACCCAGTCCCCGGTTAATGTTTTTTCCAATAACGAAATATTATTTTCCAGTTGCTTTATTTCTGCCTGCAGAACGGGTTTATCCAAAGCAATAAGGATATTACCCTGTTTCGCCGGTTGGCCTTGTTTGATATTTACCGCCGAAATAACAGCATCCTGACTCGCCTGAATTTTTAGTGGTTCAGTGGTCAGCAAACCAGGTGACTCCACAATTACTTTGTCTTTGGTGATATACCAGACAAAAATAAGCACCGGACTTATAATTAAGAACAAAATCAGATACCAGCGCAAACGAAATGCTATTCGTTTTCCCGCACCATAATTGATTTTTACACCGCCATGCTGTGCAGGATTTTTTTGCTTATCGAGATGAAATTTAATTTTCATATCAGAAACGTTTTCCTCTTTTCAACACCCACCACGGTGCCATGTTACTTTCTTCATGACTACGTCGAATTTGTTCATTTAATACAGCAATAGCATTCACTATGCGCATAATAAAACCGTATATCGGATAAAATGGTAACCATTTAAAATAATGGATATCTTTTGTCGGGTGCTTGGAAACAGCGATCAAAAAAACCATAAAATGTAATACAGTAAAAAACAAATAACATAAATACTGAATGGCAAATCCGGCACACACGACCTGTGCAGGATAATTAAAGAAAACCCATATGGTATAAAAAACGACCAGATATGGCAGAAGAATATTCTGAACAACACCATATAACACAGTCGAGATATAATTTCTCCAACCTAATAACCGGGGAGAAAGCCCCTGCTTATGTTTTCGGAGATAAAGAAAATAGAGATCGCCATCCCAGCGAATTCTCTGCATAAACAAAGACTTAACCGTAGTTGGCACATCCGTATAGCCCATGGCATGCGCTGCAAAAGGAATTCTTAAATCGGGGTGTCTGGCCATATACTGCTTGATACGTAACGTAATATCCAAATCTTCGCCCGAATGCGTATCCCATCCACCGATTTGCCGAACAAATTTCGTACGAAATGCACCAAAAGCACCTGAAATACTATTGATTACATTCCATTCCGCCAGCCCGGTTTTGGCTCCCTGCAGTGAAATCATATATTCCAGAGCCTGCATACGGGAAACCAGACTTACGTTGTCATTTCTGACCCGTAATGAACCGCCAACAGCAGGAACATTAGGATCGGTAAATTCCTGTACTATCTGACTGACCGTATCATTATCAAATGAAGTGTCCGCATCTAAAGCGAAAAACAACTCGCCTTTCGCAATATTCAACGCCGCATTCGACGACGAAACCCGTCCCCCACGCTGCCATTTCGGTAAAATGATTAACTTCCGGCGAGCATAACGCGCCACGATCTCCCGGCATTCTAAAGCGGCCTGATAGGTGGATTTATTAATGCTGGCGCCATCAATCACAACAATAATTTCAATATGACCACTGTATACCTGTTCGCACAGGGTCAGAATGGTCTTTTTTATATCTTCACCTTCGCTGTAACAGGTGACGCCACAGGTAACCAGCGGACTGTAATACGGTTTTTCCTGCTCATGATGTTTACGCCAGAACCAGCGGCCTATGCCCAATAGCACCATCAGACTCAGCGGCACATCAAATATCAGAAACATCGGCAGAAATAACGCAACAGCCGAAAGATCCGATAATAACGTATGTTTAAACTGCAGAAAAAAATAACTGATGATCAGCAGCTGATCACTCACGAAGTAAATTCCCCGAGTAACTGCTGGATCCAGATTGCCGCATCATCATCTAACTGTGGATCAGGCAAAGCACGCAGTCTGAAATCAAGCTGCAGATTATGCGTTATCTGCTCTTCACCTAATGATTTGAGTTTATTTGTAATCACACTCTCGTGATCCGCCGGTGTATTGGGTAAAAAGAACAGCAACACATCATCCCGGTAGTGACAACAAACATCCGTGTGCCGCATTACCGACTGCAAACGCTGAGTCAGTGCATCAATACGGGTGATGGCTTCTGCCTCGCCAAGTTGATAAATCACAGCACCTAACTCCGTAAAACGAAGTGCTGCGACCAGATGCGAGTTCCGATGACGTAACGCAAGTTTGTTTTGCCATAGCAATAACCAGTAAAAATGTTCTTCTGCGACGTGACCGCCAACCCATTCCGGGATCAGATTCCGCAGCGCACCATTACGCATATACATCACACCACTGTCTGTCAGCTTGTAATGCCGGATGGCACGCATAATCAACTGTTCAGGTGTTTGCTCATGCCCGCCTTCCAGACAGCGGACCTTCACGACACCATCTGTAAATAACGCATCACAACTATGGCAGCGATAGTTTTCCAGCGGACGATCATAATCCACACCAATATGCCGCAACTGACTCAGGCAATTAGGACAGGAAAGATGCCCGGCGTGTAAAAAATCAGCCTGAGTAGCAACATGCCCGCAAGCAAAACAATGCAAGGCCGATTCAGCCGCCACATCAATACTCCCGCACTCCGGGCAGGATTCGACATAATTCAGATGGCCGCTGTGACAAACAGAACAATAACGAACCCGATCAACCAGCGTCGCTCCTTCGATGAGTCCTTCACGTTCCAGCGAATGGAGCCAGGGGAACAGTTCGTTATCCTGATCAACCCAGAGCGCGGCCAGCGGATAATCATATAGCCGGGCACTCTCAGGGTGTGGTTTGGCACTCAGCGAACGCCCCTGCCATAGCCAGAGATAGGTCAGTAAACGTTCGGTGATCCCCTTTTCCGGATCAACCTTTAATATCTGATATCGCTGTGCAAATTGTTCTATCCTGATCTGGAGATCATCCGGGATATTGCCATCCGATAAATACGCAGACAGCTGACTTGGCTGAACGGTGAAAACCGGAAAAGCAAACCAGCGGGGGTGCTTCCTGATCTGTACTAATAACTGATCCTGCTGCGCCGGATCATCCAGATTGAGGATGAAGCAAGATGGCTCATCAACTGCATCAGGTAATGAAGAGAGATGAGACATAGCCGGCAAGCGATTCAGAATAGGATTTGACGTCTGACGTCCCAGCAGAAACAACTTCATTTTCACCTAATATAAAAGATAGATTTAAGAAACCATTAAATATATCAATAAAGGTCATTAGGAATACATTAAATATGTAAAATCATGAATGAAACTGTCGTGATGGTTATGTTTTTATAATTCAATTGATTACCCGATCATGAGGATCAGTCCATGCTCTATCTCTACTCTCCTGAGCAACAGGATCATTATCACCATCTGCTGCAAGAAGCGCTGCCTGATTGGTCAATTGCCTGCTGGCCACAAGAGATCAATGCCGAAGCGGTGACACATGTCGTTGCCTGGAAACCACCGGTCAATTTCTTCCGTCGCTTTCCTAATCTGCAGGTTATTTTTACGCTGGGTGCAGGAGTAGATAAATTTCTGCAACGGGATGACATCCCGGAACATGTCACTATTATCCGGCTGACCGATGCCGGTATGGCACAGCAGATGACCGAATATGCGCTCTATGGTTTGCTGCACTATCAGCGGCAGATGGATATTTATCGCCGGCAGCAGCAGGCCGGAGTCTGGCAGCCACAACCCACCCGTCTGGCGAAAGACACCCGGGTCACCATTCTGGGGCTGGGTCAGCTGGGTATGCAGGTCGCGCAGAATCTGGCGCAACTGGGTTATCCGGTCAGCGGCTGGAGCCGGCAACCAAGAACGATCGACAATGTCCGTTGTGTGCATGGTTGTGCCGCGCTGGATGCTTTGCTGCAGGAAACCGATGTCCTGTTCAGTGTCTTGCCTTCCACCACTGAAACACAGCACCTGCTGAATGCACAGCGTCTGGCCTTACTGCCCAAAGATGCCGCGCTGATCAATGCCGGACGCGGTACACTGATCGATCAGGATGCCCTGCTTGATTTACTGAATCAGCAGCATCTGCGCTTTGTGCTGCTGGATGTGTTTGCGGAAGAGCCGTTACCGGCAGCGCATCCATTCTGGCAGCATCCGTCCGTACTGATCACACCCCATGTCGCCGCGGATACCATCCCCGGAGAAGCGGTGGCACAAATTGCCGCCAATATGCAGGCACTGGCCAGCGGAAATCCGGTGGCAGGCAAAGTCGATCGCCACCGCGGATACTGATCCAGCAGGACAACAGCATAGAGACCACGGTGAAAATACTTTATATTCCACCGTAGTCTGATTGCACCAATCCCCCCGACCCTATTTACCGGAGAAAACAAGATGGAAAATCAATGGGCAATTTGCCACGTTGACAGCTCATTTGACGCTTCATTGCTGGGTAACAGAGGTAGCCAGTGGCATTGGTTTCATAGCCGCGATGACCTGATCGAATATTTACTGAATGAATATATCTATCTGCTGGCAGATGCCGGTGAACTGGATGAAGAGCAGGCTGAAAGTGCCCGGGAACGCTTTGAGCTGCTGATAGAACAAAGTCACGATGACACCGTTCTGGCAGAACAGTTAAACGATCTCACCGACAGCCTGCGTCGCATTGTCTGGTTCGGCACACTGGCACAACTGGCAGAAATCGATGACGAGTTTGCCAACGCACTGCGCAGCTATTTCTGGAACGACTACGGTGATAACGAAGATGATCCTGAAGCGGCGGTGCCGGAAGAGTTATGGCCTGAATTTGCCGATACTATTGATGAGTTTCTGATTGAAGGCGAATACTGCTGATATTCTGCCGATAGCCATGTTGATTAATGGCTAAGACGCTGCCCGGACGTGTTCTTGTCCGGGCAGCAAATTAAGCAGAAATTAACGAATAGCACCGGTGGCCAGGTTAACCGTACCATTCTTCCACACAGGAATGTTTGGCAGGAAAGCGCCAACATCGACCGATGCTTTCACCGCATACGGCACTTCCTGCTGCAGCGGATTGCTCAGCAGAGCATTGGCCAGCGACAGTCCATTCATCAGATCAGCCACTGCTTCGATTTCCACATCCTGCTCGCCATGAGCCGGAATAGTCGGCTGATTCTGGCTGTTACCGGATACCACCTGCTGACCAGACAAGGCCACGGTGTAATTCACACCACGGATCGGCAGTGGGATCGCATTCGGGTTCTGTACATGCAGACCAATCAGAAAACGCATATTCAGCCCCTGCCCCGGCAGTACCTTCACTGAATTCACTGCCACGGTCGGCGTTTCCAGTTTCGGCTGCAATGCGGCACAGCCCGCAAGCGTTAACGCTACTCCGGCCAGCACATATCGGCACCACTTCAACATACCACTACTCCTGTTATTACAACTTTGTTTTTTTGTTTACAACATCCCGGCCTGACTGTCACACCCGTCATGCCAGTGCTTTTGCGACCAGCGCTTTCTGCTCATCCGGCAACGGCAAACTCAGCGCTGCCTCGTGACCTGCATCTGACATTTTACGCCAGGTTTTCTGCAGAATATCAATCAGTTTGGCTTCATCATGCGCCTTGGTAAATTCAGCGAAATAATACTGCAGGAAAACCAGACAAATCACATCTTCCAGTGTCTGGCTCTCCTCATCGCTTTTCATCTTCTCTTTTTTCAGTAATGCCGCCACCCGTTCACACATCGCGGAGTCATACCCTTCCGCCAGCATGATTTCGGTTGCCCGGGCAGCATGGCGTAATTTCAGATCGCTGCGCCATTGCAGATACCCTTTGCGATCGAGCGAATAGTGATCACGGGGCAAGCTCCAGCGTTCGATATGCTGACTGCGGGCTGCCAGCTGTAATGCTTCTGATGCCTGCGGACAAAACGCCTGCAACATCCGGCTCATACGGCTGGCATATAAGACTTCGTAAGCAACGGTCTGACCGTTTTCGTCTGATTCCTGACGCGGATCATGCGCATTGGCCTGATCAAAGGCGGCGATAGTGCGCTTAAACCGTAAATCCGTATTCATTTCAGCAGACATAATAGCCTCTCATCCAACTATAAGAACCCATCTAAATAATAACGTATCTTGTTTACTTCACCTACCGGCACATGCGCCCGATGAATTCCGGATGATTACGGGATTTTTCGCTGATATGCCGATCGTTTTATGGCATAGTATTGCGCCATTATTGGTCGCGACCCTTTTCCAAGGAATACCCGGGGATGAAACGTAAGATCCTTCTGACTGACTGCCCTGATGCTCAGGGTCTGATCGCAAAAATTACTTATATCTGCTACAAGCACCAGCTGAACATCATTAAAAACGACGAGTTCGTGGATCATGTGGAAGGACGTTTCTTCATGCGTACAGAGCTCGAAGGACGTTTTAATGACGAAACGTTGCTGGGAGATCTGGACGATGCTCTGCCACCGGGTTCCAAACGCCGTTTAGTTCCGGCCGGTAAAAAACGTGTCGTGATCATGGTGACCAAAGAGGCTCATTGCCTGGGTGACATTCTGATGAAATGTTACGAAGGCGCGCTGAACCTTGATGTGGTTGCAGTCATTGGTAACTACAATGTGCTGGCCGACCTGACCGGCAAATTCAATATTCCGTTCCATCACGTCGGCCACGAAGGTCTGAGCCGTGAAGAACATGAAGCCAAAATGCGCGTCATTATTGACGAATATGCACCGGAATATGTCGTGCTGGCTAAATATATGCGCGTACTGACACCCGGTTTTGTGGCGTCATACCCATACCGTATCATCAACATCCATCACTCATTCCTGCCAGCCTTTATCGGTGCCCGTCCTTACCAGCAGGCATTTGATCGGGGTGTGAAAATCATCGGGGCAACCGCCCACTTTGTAACGAATGATCTGGATGAAGGTCCGATCATTGAACAAGGCGTGATCCGGGTTGACCACAACTTCTCCGCTGAAGATATGGCGAAAGCCGGTCGTGATGGTGAACGTTCCGTGCTGAATCAGGCATTAACATCCGTATCCGAAGAACGTGTCTTTGTTTACGGTAACCGGACTGTCGTCTTCAAATAAAAAACAACGGCGGAGTTCAAGCTCCGCCGTTTTGTTTCTGCAGCTCCCGATCAATAAGGCACTGCTACCCCATTCGCTGACAGCTTACCGTTTACCATGCGGATCTTCGTTGAGATATGCCCTGCCATATCCTGTTCCAGATACCCGTCAGAGAGTAAATCCGGCAATGTACCGGCAACGGAAGTAAACTGCTGCGCCAGTGTCTGCGCTATTTCTACCGATAGATCACCCTGCAGCAGCGAGCGCATCGACGCCACCTCATGCACCTGCGAAATATCAAATGGCCGGGTCGTCAATTCGCCATGAATTTTAACCGGCTGGCGATTCAGTTGCAGATTAAAGGGGTCTAACCGAAAATGAACACCACTGCGGGTAATCAGATTAAGTCCGGCTTTCCACTTCGCGATATTGTCTGCATCCAGCCCTGAATTCATCAGTAAAGCTTCAACCCCCTCGCGGTTAACGCCCCCCAGGGCAAACCCGGTTTTAAGCTCACTGAGCTGATAATCATTCTGCGGGCTGCTATAAGACAGGCTTTGAATATCCGAGTGACTATTCACATCAACCACACTCAGCAGGCCATCACGATTTTCCCGGATATCCGCCAGCCAGTGCCACTGTTTCAGCTGCAACTGACGATCGGGCTGACGTAACTCCAGCTGTTCCAGATCCAGTTTTGCCTGCGGCATCAGCCACAGGCCATCATTGACCGTCAGTTTGCTTTCCAGTGTCAGATTCGACAGCTTGCCTTGCTCGCTGTTTCTGTCGTCGCGCCATTCCATGCCCTGCCATACCACAGCAAGATCGATCTGTTCTGTGCCGGAGAGCTTTGCCTGTATATTCAGCGGAGAAACCAGCCAAGTCTGTTCATCACGCAACCAGTTCCACTGCTCCATATTCAGGCCGGCAACGATATCACCGGTATAGCTGTTAATTTTCCAATAGATATCATGAGGAATATTCAGTTTTTCAGGAAGATTAGCAAACGAGCCGCGTTGCATATTGATACGGGCTTTCCCCTGAATAAAACCAGGGAAAATCGAATGCTGCAATTCGATATACAACTCCAGAGTACCCTGTTGTTGTAACCAGTTCCGGAGCTGATTATCGCCGTTCAGAGAGGGGGAAATAGTGAGTAACTGCGCGGGTTCGGCAATCAGCAGATGCAGCTCCGCCTTGCGTGTGAAAAGACTCTTTTCCTGATCAAACCAGCTGGTCGCAATGCCTGGCGTTTTACCGGCACTCACCAACCAATCAGCTAACCGGCGATCAACCTGATAGCCCGTAAACCAGGTCATTGCCAGCAGGAATAACAGAGCGCCGCCAACCGGCAGAAACATCCATTTGAGGTATTTATGCATGTGCACTTCCTTTATGATGCAGAGCCAGACAACTCTTGCCCGGCAGCACCATAAAGGAGTGATATTACAAAGCTATGACATTGAGACTAAAGTCTGAAAGTTATTCACTCTGAGTCCGGAGGTCTTGCAACGGGATAACCTGACCGTTAGCCGTCAGTTCCCCGCCGCGTAACTGCATATTACTGCTCAGGCCGGTACTGGCTGTGCTGATAAATCCCTGCTGCTGGTATGTGGCCAACTGCTGGCGCATCTCTGCCGGCAAGGCAAGTACGGCCTTCGACTCAGCCGCAATAGTCAAATCACCCTGCAGCATATATCTGAGCGGATTGGGCGTATCCGCTGCACTGGCCCGCATCAGCTGTTCGACTTCAAACGGCAGTGACTCCAGTTTACCGCTGGCGGTGACCATCCCGTTATTGAGCTTCATACTGCTCGGGGCAAGTTCAAGCCGCATCGTTTTGGTCGTGATCTTATTGAGACTCGCCATCATTTTAATAAAATCCGGGGTTTCGGCCTGAGCCAGCTGAGCAAGTTCTTCCATCCCCTGCTTGTTCAATCCGGAAAAATTCAGTCCCAGCGAAAAATCATCAATATTGAAGCGTTCCTGCTGCGTATCAAGAT
This sequence comes from Tolumonas auensis DSM 9187, assembly GCF_000023065.1. Taxonomy (NCBI): domain Bacteria; kingdom Pseudomonadati; phylum Pseudomonadota; class Gammaproteobacteria; order Aeromonadales; family Aeromonadaceae; genus Tolumonas; species Tolumonas auensis. The sequence continues at coordinate 722,775 of NC_012691.1, read as the reverse complement.
AAAGCTTGGACAGCGAAATCCGTTGCTTCATGTTCAGCGTGATGCCAGTTTCGGAAGGTGATTCATCCATAACGGTATCAAACCGTAACTGTCCCATTTCTACTTTACCATCGGCACCAGAAGAACGTATGCCATTCAGCTGCATATGCCCCTCCGGCGAAATCCAGATGCCGGAAAAATTACGTAACAATGCAATGCCATCCAGCGGCATGATCTCCAGCTCACTCTGTCCCGGCTGTTTACTGGTGGCGGTTACCCCCTCCCAGGCATAATTGAGCTCCAGCTCTTCACGCATGTCGCCATCCAGCGATACTTCGGCAGCCCCCACATTTACGTTCTGTTCCGGCTGTGTGACAGACCAGCGATCCATACTAAGCTGCAGATTAAAATCCTGATTATAGGCTTTGTATATCCAGGTCATCGAAATAGGTAATGAAACCGGAACCGCCTTCCGTTGCACTAATTCACTTGCGGTACCACGGGACATATCCAGCGTGGCTTCACCTTTGACAATGAACGGAAACATGCTGTTGGAAACATTAATGAACAGATCCAGCGGTTTCTGTTTTTCTTCTGGCAGTGGCTCGGCCATCTGTTCCTGCACTCGCTGCAACGATTCAGGATCACCACTATCCACCGGTCCGGCTTTCAGATTTTCCTGCATTTGCTCATTGAGGACGACCAGATGCAAGACGCCACCACGGGAAAACGGCAGCGATGATTTCGGATACCAGCTGGCACGCATCACATGACTGCGGTTGATGTGCTCAACACCGGCCTGAACATATTCATCCAGTTTCTGAGCGGTATACCAGCTGGATGCCGCCGCCGCTACGCATCCGGCGACAGCCACCCCCACAACGGTAAGTATAATTTTTGAACTCATGAAGTGATCCCTCTTTTTATTTTTTCCACGATCCCAGTCTCTCTCACAGCCCCGCAAATATCACAGCAGCGGACTAAATAAATAGAAAACATTTTCCAGCATACGTTGTATCCATGACCGCTCACGCCACTCCGTCAGACGCAGCCGTTTTCCTTGTTGAATATAATCCTGTTGCAGCCCTTTTAGCATAGTTGCAAATGAGTAATCATCTATCAATAAAGTTGATTCAAAATTAAGCCACAGGCTACGACGATCAAGATTTACGGTGCCAATCAGAGCGATCTCATCATCTACCAGCACACTTTTGGTATGCAATAACCCTTTACGAAAACGGTATATTTCGACACCCGCGGCGAGTAATTCCTCCAGAAATGCATTACAGGCAAAACTGACCATACGGGAATCATTACGCTCAGGAATAATCAGCTGCACTAAAACTCCGCGGGCCGCAGCAGACTGCAATGCAGCCACCAGCGGATCATCCGGCACAAAATAAGGCGTGGTCAGAACCAGACTGTGTTCAGCCTGATAGATCGCCTGCAGCAGGATCTGCTGGATACAATCCCCGCCGACAAAAGGGCCCGACGGTATCAGTTGCACATGATGCCCTTTCTCAACCCAGTATTCAGGCTCATGCGGCCGGGCATCCAGCAACCGTTCACCCGTTTCCATTTCCCAGTCACGCACAAACAGAGACCACATAACCGAGACGACAGGCCCCATCACACGGACCATGACATCGATCCATTGCCCGACACCGCTGGACTGTTTAAACAGTTCCGGATCCACCAGATTCATTGAACCGGTATAAGCAATCTGCTCATCAATAATCACCAGCTTGCGGTGCATACGCAGATCCTGGCGATGCAGCGGCATCCGCCATGTTTTTACTGGTAACACTTCCACAATCCTGACACCGGCATCACGCAAACGTCGCGGCCAGCCGGTATCGAAAAATTCGGCACTCCCGACTGAATCCAGCAAAATCCGGCAATCTACCCCGCGCCGTACAGCCTGGATCAGTGCCTCTGCCACCGCATCAGCACGTCCGCCTTCCTGCCAGATATAGAATTCCAGATAACAGGAGATCGTTGCCTGCTGAATATCCGCTATCAGCTGATCCAGTATCGTTTCCGGCTCTGAAAGTAAGGTGACACGATTGCCGCCCAGCAGTGGCATCCCAAGCCGGGACTGAATCAACGCAACCAGAGGATTCGCTTTAGGTGACGGAATGACCGGCTGATGCGGGAAACCAGCGACCAGATTCTGCAGCCAGCTGATATAAGGGCGGTACATAGCCTGAGCCAGCTTAGCCCTGCGCCGGCCTAAGCGTATCTCTCCCAGGATCAGGTAGGCGGAGACCCCCACGACCGGTATCGCCAGAATGAGTGCCAGCCAGGCCAGCGAGACACCGATCGGACGTCGTTTCATGATAACCCGGAGCACGACACCAACGACCAGCAAGGCATAAAAACCAAACACCAGAAAACCGAATAAGTTATACAACACATCCAGCAAGGTCATCTGTGGCCGCATTTAATTATCCTTATATTTCCCGCTCTGGTATGACGTGCAACGAATGCTATGATGAGCCCGCACTTAAGTTATTTTATAAGGCGATATCATGTTGCATGCTCTTCTTTTGACTCTGTCCCTCAGCAGCCAGACCGGCGGCCCTATCGATATTACAGAACAAGAACTTACCCGGTATGTAAATCAAAAAGCCAAATATGAACAGCAATATGGCCTGCCTGGCCTGTTTGATGTCGATGTCAATATCGACACCATGCAAGTTCGTCTTGGCCGGCAAAAAGCCGGGATGGCCCAGGTGCAGGGTAATGGCCGCTTTACTCTTAGTTTACCCGGTAAACCGGCAGTAGATGGAACGATACGTGCCGATTTTGAGGCAAAGCCACGATATCATTTACAAAATGGTGCTATCTATCTCGACAATTTCACACTGACCAGCTATGAAATTAAACCAGCAGAAGTTCAGCAACAGTTTGCCCCCCTGGTTGGCTATCTGGTGCAGGGATTACAAAGCCGGTTAGAACAACAGCCAGCCTATCAGCTTAATACTCAGGATAAGGAACAGCTCTGGCTGAAACAGCATGTCACCCGGTTTGAACTTCTGCCGGGCAAATTACGACTCCACACCGATAACGCAGGATCAGTTGAATGAATCCACCGCACCACCCTCCGGCACCGTTTCTGCTGCTCTGGCTGATGTTGTCCGCGTTGCTGCTGGCAGGTTGTCAGAGTCAGATATCCGAACCTTACTCATCCGGACTGAGCGACCCGGCCTATGCACGCTCAGCACTGTATGAGCAATATCAGGAATGGAAAGGTGTTCCCTACCGGGATGGCGGGGAAAGTCGTTGGGGGGTTGATTGTTCTGGTTTTGTTCAGCTCACTTTTCGTGAACAGTTCGCCATGCAGCTGCCGCGGGATACCGGCAGTCAGGCACAGCTCGGACGTTCCATTTCCACCCGTCAGTTGCGCCCCGGTGATCTGGTCTTTTTTCATATCGGGAAACGAACCCGTCATGTCGGGGTAATGGTGGAAAAAAATAAATTCCTGCATGCATCAACCAGCAAAGGGGTGATGATTTCCGATCTGAACCAGCCGTACTGGCAACGCTATTACTGGCAGGCCCGCCGCCTGGCTCAGTAGTGATAAAAACGATCACTGCCTCCCTTCTCAGGCGGTGATTTTCAAACGAAAAAAAAGCCGCTCCAAAAGAGCGGCTTTTTCCTGGCGTGGATATACGGATTACCCGATAAACACACGTGCGTTACGGAACATACGTAACCATGGGCTGTTTTCACCCCATTCGTCTGGATGCCATGAGTTCGCAACGGTACGCATTACACGCTCCGGATGCGGCATCATGATCGTCACGCGGCCATCTGTCGTGGTCAGACCAGTAATACCCGCAGGTGAACCGTTCGGGTTCAGCGGATAACGTTCAGTCGGCACACCGTAGTGATCGACAAACTTCACCGCAACAGTACCACTGTTCTGCAATGCAGACAGGTGATCCGCATCGCGCAGTTCAACACGGCCTTCGCCATGAGAAACCGCGATCGGCATACGTGAACCGGCCATACCCTGGAAGAATACCGAAGGTGAAGGCTGAACTTCCACCAGACTGAAACGCGCTTCAAAACGTTCGGATTCGTTACGTACAAAACGAGGCCACAGCTCAGCGCCCGGGATCAGATCATGCAGGTTAGACATCATCTGGCAACCGTTACAGATCCCCAGTGCAAAGGTGTCATTGCGATGGAAGAAGCTCTGGAACGCATCACGTGCACGGCTGTTGAACAGGACAGACTTCGCCCAGCCTTCACCAGCACCCAGTACGTCACCGTAAGAGAAACCACCACAGGCAGCCAGACCCTGGAATTCAGCCAGATCAAGACGACCTTCCAGAATGTCACTCATGTGCACGTCAATCGCACTGAAACCGGCACGGTCAAATGCCGCCGCCATTTCGCTTTGCGAGTTCACACCCTGCTCACGCAGAATAGCTACTTTCGGATAAGCACGTTTCGCGATAAACGGTGCAGCCACATCCTGATTCAGATCGAAAGTCAGTTTCACGTTCAGACCCGGATCATTCACATCCAGTTTCGCCTGATGTTCAGTGTCAGCACAGGCTGGGTTATCACGCATACGTTGCATCAGATGCGTGGTTTCCGCCCAGATCTTACGGAAGTGAACACGCGGTTCAGACATCACGATGTGATCATTACGGACAAAGCACAGTGTGTCTTTCTGGTTCAGCGTACCGATCACGAAAGAGTTTGCCGCCAGACCATGACCCGCCAGCGTATTCAGCACGGCTTCTTTGTCTGCACGGGTAACCTGAATGACAGCACCCAGCTCTTCGTTAAACAGCACAGCCAAATCATCAGAAGCCAACTGATCCAGTTGTACGCTGATACCGGTTTTACCGGTAAACGCCATTTCAGCCAGAGTCACAAACAGACCACCGTCAGAACGGTCGTGGTAAGCCAGCAGCTTGCGTTCAGCAACCAGTGCCTGCATCGCATTGAAGAAGCCTTTCAGCTGAGCAGGACAATCCACATCCGGCGCTTTGTCACCCAGTTGCTTGTAAACCTGAGCCAGACAGGAAGCACCCAGACGGTTCTTACCGTTACCCAGATCGATAAAGATCAGGTCGGTTTCACCTTTGTCAGTGCGCAGCTGTGGGGTCACGGTATTACGTACGTCATCCACACGGGCAAAGGCAGTAATGATCAGCGACAGCGGTGCAATGACCTCTCTCTGCTCATTACCCTGCTGCCAGCGGGTCTTCATCGACATAGAGTCTTTACCGACCGGTACAGTCAGCTCCAGCTCAGGACACAGTTCTTCGCCCACCGCTTTCACGGCGGCATACAAACCGGCATCTTCACCTGGGTGACCTGCTGCAGCCATCCAGTTAGCGGACAGCTTGACGCGTTTCAGTTCACCAATTTGTGCAGAGGCAATGTTGGTCAGTGACTCAGCAACCGCCATACGGCCAGAAGCGGCATGGTCCAGCAACGCCAGCGGAGAACGTTCACCCATTGACATCGCTTCACCGGCATAGGTGTCGTAAGAAGCGGCAGTCACCGCACAATCCGCTACCGGGATCTGCCAAGGGCCAACCATCTGATCACGGGTTACCAGACCGGTTACGGTACGGTCACCAATGGTGATCAGGAAAGTTTTTTCCGCCACTGTCGGCAGGCGCAGAATACGTTCAGCCGCATCCTGTACCGTCACGCCGGAAAGATCCAGCGCTTTACCCTGTGCCTGCTGAGTCGTCACATCACGATGCATTTTAGGTGCTTTACCCAGCAATACATCCAGTGGCATATCAATCGGATTGTTGTCGAAATGGCTGTCATGCAACGTCAGATGCGGTGCTTCGGTTGCTTCACCAATCACGGCATACTGAGCACGTTCACGACGGCACAACTCTTCAAACAGCGGCAGCTGATCAGCAGCCACAGCCAGAACATAACGTTCCTGCGATTCGTTACACCAGATCTCCAGTGGCGTCATGCCCGGTTCATCATTCGGGATCGCGCGCAGCGAGAAGTTACCGCCACGGCCACCGTCATTCACCAGTTCAGGCATCGCATTCGACAGACCACCTGCACCCACGTCGTGGATAAACAGGATTGGGTTGTGTTCACCCATCTGCCAGCAACGATCGATCACTTCCTGACAACGGCGTTCCATTTCAGGGTTTTCACGTTGTACAGAAGCAAAATCCAGATCTTCAGCAGATTGACCGGAAGTCATCGAGGACGCAGCACCGCCACCCAGACCGATGTTCATCGCCGGGCCGCCCAGTACTACCAGTTTCGCACCAACAGAAATTTCGCCTTTCTGCACGTGCTCGCCACGAATGTTGCCTAAACCACCCGCCAGCATGATTGGCTTGTGATAGCCACGGATCTCTTCTCCGTTATGGCTTGGCACTTTTTCTTCATAGGTACGGAAGTAACCCAGAATATTCGGACGACCGAATTCGTTATTGAAAGCGGCACTGCCCAGTGGACCATCAAGCATGATGTCCAGTGCGCTGACGATACGGCTTGGCTTGCCGAAATCCGTTTCCCACGGCTGATGATGACCCGGGATCTGCAGGTTAGAAACAGTGAAACCACTCAGACCTGCTTTTGGCTTGGAACCACGACCGGTTGCGCCTTCATCACGGATTTCACCACCGGAACCGGTAGCAGCACCCGGGAACGGAGAAATCGCGGTTGGATGGTTATGCGTTTCCACTTTCATCAGGATGTGGATCGGTTCCTGATGATATTGATATTCGCCGGTTTCCGGGCTCGGGAAGAAACGACCCGCTTCGCTACCTTCCATCACAGCCGCGTTGTCTTTATAAGCAGACAGCACGTAATCGCCATGTTGTTCGAAGGTATTTTTGATCATCTTGAACAGTGATTTATTTTGCTTCTCACCGTCGATGGTCCAGTCGGCATTAAAAATCTTATGACGGCAGTGCTCAGAGTTAGCCTGCGCGAACATATACAACTCGATATCGTTCGGGTTACGACCAAGTTTTTTGAAGCTTTCCAGCAGATAGTCAATTTCATCTTCTGCCAGTGCCAGACCCAGCTCAATGTTGGCTTTCACCAACGCATCACGGCCACCAGTCAGTACATCAACCGTAGTCAGCTGACGAGGTTCATGATGTGCAAACAGTGCAGTTGCCGCATCCAGCTCGGCAAACACAGTTTCCATCATCCGGTCATGCAACAGCGCAGCGATAGTTTTTTGCTGTTCTGCAGTCAATGCATCCGCAGTAACATAGTAGGCGATACCACGTTCCAGACGGTTGATTTGCTTCAGACCGCAGTTATGCGCAATGTTTGTTGCTTTGGATGACCAGGGGGAGATGGTGCCAGGGCGGGGAGTAACCAGAACTAACAAACCTGTTGGTGTGTGTTCCGCGATGGTCGGACCATACGTTAACAATTTTTCCAGTATTACCCGTTCCGCCTCCGCAAGGGGGGCCGAGACATCGGCAAAGTGCATATATTCAGCATAAACATCATGCACAGGTAAGGATTTTTCAGCAAATGCATCCTTCAATTTGCTGATACGAAACTCGGATAGCGCAGGCGCACCTCGTAAGATTTCCATGTTGCCAGTTCTCTCACTAAGTAATAGAGGGGGGAAATTGCAGTTGGCGTATTATAGGAAGGCGGGTGGGTTTCTGTCGACCGAAAAGCAGCGTTCTGTCACGGAACAACACGATTAAATGTCAGATCGCCACTTAAACGATGTAACAAGCTGCGCTTTTCTCTTTTCATTCACATATTGGATGTGTTATCACTAATCAAATAACAACAAGACAACAATGAAAGAGGGGGAAGCCCTATGTTAACCAGACGAAGAATTCGTTTACGTAAAACTCCAAGACTGCACAGCGGCGTTAGACGTCTCGTAGCCCGTATTGCCCGGCACCGGAAGACATTACACCGCCACCGTTCGTTCTTTCTGATCTGCGAACAAGTTTGAATTCAGCAAACGCCGTTTGTCGTTAGAACAAACGGCATATCCGCTCTCTCAATCAAGGTTTAACTGGCAATACAATCCCCGTCGGATCCTGCAATAAAGCAACCAGTTCATCTTCGCCCCAGACTGGTACACCCAGTTGCTGTGCTTTTTCCAGTTTGGAACCCGCAGCTTCGCCGGCGATGACCAAATCGGTTTTTGCCGATACAGAACCCGCTACTTTAGCTCCCAGCGCCTGCAAGGCCTGTTTAGCTGCATCACGGTTTAATTGTGACAACGTACCGGTTAATACCAGCGTTTTACCATTAAGCGGTAATGCATCCACAGCCACTCTGGCTACAGGCTGCCAGCTGATCCCTGCCCCACCTTCACTGATCGGCGCCAGTAATCGCTGGATCACTTCCAGATTATGTTCCTGCCGGAAGAAGTAATAGATGTGTTTTGCCATGACTTCACCGACATCCGAGACCTTCAGCAAAGTTTCAACAGATGCATCCTGCAGCGCAGGAAGATCAGAAAAATGCTGCGCCAAAGTCTGAGCGGTGGTTTCACCGATTTCACGGATCCCCAGAGCAAACAGAAAACGGGCAAATGTGGTTTCACGTGCACTCTGTAATGCGTTCAGCAACTTATCAGCCGACTTCTCCCCCATCCGCTCCAGACCCAGTAACTGAGCCTTAGTCAGAGCAAACAGATCTGCAGGCGTGTGCACCAGTTCATGATCGACCAATTGTTCAATCAGCTTATCGCCAATGCCGTCAATATCCATTGCCCGGCGGGAAACGAAATGCTTCAGCGCTTCTTTACGTTGCGCCGCACAATATAAGCCGCCGGAACAACGGGCTACCGCTTCCCCGGGCAGACGCTCTACCTGCGAATCACATACCGGACAGCGCTCAGGAAAATCAATATCCCGGCAGGATGCATCACGTCGATCCAGCACCACATTAACGATTTGCGGAATAACATCCCCGGCACGACGCACGACAACCCAGTCACCAATTTTCACGCCCAGCCGCGTAATTTCATCCGCGTTATGCAAAGTTGCGTTGGATACTGTCACACCACCGACCTGCACCGGTTCTAACCGCGCCACAGGAGTGATCGCGCCGGTACGGCCAACCTGAAACTCAACATCATTCAGGCGGGTCAGCTCTTCCTGAGCCGGGAATTTATGTGCGACCGCCCACCGGGGCGCGCGGGAAACAAAACCCAGCATCTGTTGTTGTGCAATGGTATCAACCTTGAATACCACACCATCAATTTCAAATGGCAAAGCATCCCGTTTAGCCAATATGTCATCGTGATAAATCTGGCAACCTTCCACACCCACTACCTGACGAATTTCATCACACACCGGCAGACCGAATTGTTTCAGATATTGCATACGGGCATAGTGCGAATCAGGAAGTTCCGTCGCCTCATCTACCACACCAATAGCATAGGCATAAAAAGCCAACGGACGCTGCGCGGTGATCGCAGGATCCAGCTGACGCAGGCTACCTGCCGCGGCGTTACGCGGATTAGCAAACACTTTATCACCCCGTACCAGTGCCTGCTCATTCCAGCGTTCAAAACCCGCCTTCGGCATAAATACCTCGCCACGGACTTCAATCCGTGCCGGAATATTATCCCCGCTCAGTCGCAATGGAATAACCCGGATAGTACGGACATTCCGGGTAATATCTTCGCCGGTGACCCCATCACCCCGCGTTGCAGCGCGTACCAGTTCACCCTGTTCATACAGAATACTGACCGCTAAACCGTCCAGTTTCGGTTCACAACAGAATGTAATCGCGTCATTGCTTAATAACCGCTCCTGCACCCGCCGGCCAAAAGCGGCCAGGTCTTCCGCATTGAATACGTTATCCAGTGATAGCATCGGTTGCTCATGCTGAACTGATCCGAATGAAGTCAGAGCAACACCACCCACTCTCTGCGTGGGTGAATTTACATCCAGCCACTGCGGATTAGCTGCTTCGAGCTCCCGCAGCTCATTCATCAGCCGATCATATTCCGCATCCGGTACAGAAGGCTCATCATGCAGGTAATACTCGGTGTTATAGCGCTCAAGTAACTGTTGCAGCGCATGCATACGTGACTGGATTTCATTCATACTGGTTCGTCTCAAATTTGCAGACAACTTAAATTCACAGAAAAAAAATGCGGCCAAAGCCGCACTCAGATATAAATCAGGTAGTTATCTTATTGATGATCGTAAGCTTTCAGCTCATCACGGCACTGTGTCAGATAATATTCGCTCAGTGGCTGATGAGAAGTATCCAGCAGAATGCCGTCAACTTCACTGGCTAGCTTATCAGCCGCTTTCAGCATCAGATCAAAATGCGCCAGACCACGGCCGATGCCAGGTAATTGCATAAACAGAGAAACACCCGGCGTCATCATCCGATCCATTTGGCTTGGCTCAAACGTGCCGGGTTTAACCATATTGATCAGACTGAACAACACTTCGCCCTGCCCATCCATTTCCAGATGACGGTGATAAATATCCATCTCACCAAAACGGAAACCCAGAATACGCAACGCGTGTTTTAAATCACGGCCATAAATATAGGAACCTTCACGGGCAGAGATATTGATGACATACACATCTTTCCAATCCCCTCTGAATGATTCCTGCTGTGCTTCTTCAAATGGTTCCTGCTGTGATTCGGCTGATATCGCATCTTGTCCCGGCAATACGTCATCTTCATCACCGGCAGAGAATTGCGGTACAGAAGATATAACGGGATCATTATCCCGCACCGGAGAACCATTACGGGGTACAACCCGGACCTTGCCGATGCCATCAGCATCAAATCCATCGACATCCCGGGATTCAGAGCTCCGTTTTGCTGCTACTGCTTTCGGGGCTGTATTTTTTTGTTGCGCCCGTTTGTTACGTTGATTTGTCCACAAGCCATGAAGCACCAGTGCCGCAATTGCCAGTGCACCCACAATAACCAGTACTATTCGCAAATCCTGCATTTGTCGTTGCTCTATTATGTAATTGGTTGTCGAACTTCCCTTTATCAGTGCCGGTGCCCGCAACTGCAATGTCCCGCAGCCCGGTAAACGCACCATGGTGTCAAACACACTGATAAGAAACCATGTCAATCAATCCTGAAAAATCGATCTAAGACAGATTGAGCTGCTTTCTCCGACCTGTTCAATTATAACCCAGTTGTCATAAACGATAAGTACTTGTTCCTGATTCACATTATCCGTTTTGCGATGCTGGCTGACAACGCTTATTCACAGATAATCGCGTATTTCAATAAAATCTGTTATCTCTGACTCTACCAAAGTAACAGGCTATCTGTAATAGTCGCAATCAGTATCACCGCAGGGAAAATAATAATGGTAAATATTCAACCTCTTAGTGCTTTCGGGTATCTGCTTCGGGGATTGCACCTGATGACCCAGCCCGGAATACGACGTTATGTATGGTTTCCTTTATTAATCAATATATTACTTTTTTCTATCGGCTTTTATCTGTTATTTCAGCGTTTTGATATCGCAATGAATGCCTTAACCGCCTGGCTGCCTGACTGGCTAGACTGGCTTACATTTCTGCTCTGGCCACTTGCAGTATTAATTATTTTATTCACGTTCAGCTTTATATTCGGCATGGTGACTAACTGGCTAGCGGCCCCTTTTAACGGCATGCTGGCCTCCCGCGTAGAACAGTATCTGGTCTCTGATCTCCACCGGGTTGATGAACGCCCCTTGTGGCAAGAGATTCATCATGCATTTCGCCGGGAATGGCAGAAACTCAAATACTGGCTTCCCCGCATGCTGCTTTGTGCCATTCTGTTTTTTATTCCGGTTGCCGGTCAGTTTTTGGCGCCGTGGATATGGCTGCTGTTTTCAGCCTGGATGATGGCCATTCAGTACTGCGACTACCCATACGATAACCATCAGGTTGCCTTTCCTGATATGCGCCGGCAACTCACCCGGCACCGCTGGCGGCATCTCTCGTTCGGAGGACTGGTCATGTTGCTGGGTTCTATTCCGCTGCTGAATTTATTCCTGATGCCAATGGCTATTTGTGCCAGTACCGCCATGTGGGTTGACGATCAAAAAGCACAATAAATACGGAAGACACAATAAAAACGGGGGACATCTGGTCCCCCGTTTTTATTGTATCGGACAATCTTTAACTGTGACCAACCAGACTGTTTATCACAGCCGTGTTTGCCATTCTGGCATCATCCTCAAACTGATAGATGTCATCACGGAACTGTAGCTGGCCCTGTTTATCCACCCAACTGCGCCAATAGACGGTATATACCGGTACAGGATCCGTCATTGACAGCCATTTGGTTGTATCCTCTTTAAGCATCTGATCCAGCTTATTAATGTTCCATTTTGAATCTTTTAACAGCAGACGGGCAAAATCATCCGCCTCCTCGACCCGTACGCAGCCTGAACTCAGCGCTCTTAAATCACGTTTAAAATAGCCTGGCGATGAGGTTGAGTGTAAATAAATGGCATCGTTATTCGGCAAATAAAACTTATACCGGCCCAGAGCATTGTGATCACCCGGTTTCTGACGCAGCTGATAAGGAAAATTCTCTTCCGTTCCGTCCCACACCATGGCAGCCGGATCAACAGTTATGCCTTGTGAATCCACCAGTTCAAACTGTCCTTTATCCAGAAAGTGTTTGTCTTTCGCCAGTTTAGGCACCAAATCCTTCTGCAGGATACTGGCTGGTACATGCCAGGCAGGATTAACAACGATGCTCGATATTTCACTGGATAAAATGGGTGTCTGACGTTTTATCTGCCCGACTATGACCCGGCTGGAGAAAATCTCCTGCTTTTTATCCAGCACCCGCAGACGAAACTCAGGAATATTGACCAGTACGTAACGTCGGGAAGACATATTCTGTGGCAGATCACTGCGCAAAATACTACGAGCGAGAATCACAGCCCGCACCTGAGGCGGCAGACGCAGCCAGTTCAAGGTCCGGCGCCCAATAACACCGTCTGCATCAAGTCCGTGCCGCTGCTGAAAATGTTCAACAGCCTGAACTGTTTGCACATCATACGTTGTCAACTGCATCTGCTGCGGAGTCAGTGTATTCGCTTGTAAATCGCCGCTACGCAATAAAATATTACGGATGACCGGCAACGCGTCATGACTATCCCCAGGCCTGACTTTTAATGCCGGTAATGCAGGCCATGGTGCCTTTCTGGACTCGCTGAGCAGAGAAAGCAACACGCGGCGATTCGTCAGATAGTTTTCTGTCTGCGGACGTAATTTATTGATCGCGCTATCAGGATCAGTGCGCTGTAACAGTTCATCATAAGCATGACGGCCTGTTGCAGACGTGGAAGGGTTGAAACTTTTCAGATGAAAACGCTCACGCGAGTCCCAGTCCAGAGCATGCCATTCACGGCGGAACTGCTGTAATAAGCTATAAATCCGGTAGTAAGTTTCCGGATCCTGAGCCAGCTCCGGTTCGTTACTCAGTTGCAGCCAGGTATCAGCAAAAACCGGATGGATACCTGTCATTGCGATTTCCATCAGTTGCTGGGTCAATTCCGACCGTACGGTGACAGATGGTAACGGCAATACAGTTTTCACGTCATAACCCGATGCTGATGATATAGCGCTGTGCCCGGTATTGACGGCGAAACAATTACTGTTCCATGCCAGCAGAAGCATTACAGCTGTCGGCATAAATTTGCCACGCATCTACTTCCTCCCCATCCCTGCATTCACATCTGCAAAATTACAAGGGTAAGTAATAATCTTATTGTTCTGATTACGTTAATTATGCCTAAAACCATTCGGCATGTTCGGATTATTTTTAACAGTAGATAAATCTCATTTATCACTAAATGGGCTATATCTTGTTATTACATATGGTTATAACAAAACGGCATTTCCTATCCTGACATTTAAGATTAACCTACATCCAACAAAGACCTACCCCGCAGGAGCGAACATGAGCAAAATCTATGCAGATAACTCACTGACCATTGGTAACACCCCTCTGGTTCGCCTGAACCGCGTAAGTAAAGGCAACGTATTAGCTAAAGTTGAAAGCCGTAATCCCAGCTTCAGCGTAAAATGCCGTATCGGCGCAAATTTGATTTGGGATGCCGAGAAAAAAGGCATTCTGAAACCAGGTAAAGAAATTATCGAACCAACCAGCGGTAACACCGGTATTGCGCTGGCATTTGTAGCTGCTTCCCGCGGTTATGGCATTACTTTGACTATGCCTGCAACCATGAGTATTGAGCGTCGCAAACTGCTGAAAGCGCTGGGTGCAAATCTGGTGCTGACTGAAGGCCCGCTGGGCATGAAGGGCGCAATTGCCAAAGCAGAAGAACTGGTTAATTCCGATCCGGAAAAATACGTTCTGCTGCAACAGTTTGAAAACCCGGCCAACCCGGAAATTCACGAAAAAACGACAGGCCCTGAAATCTGGAATGACACTGACGGTCAGGTTGATGTGGTTGTGGCCGGTGTGGGTACTGGCGGTACGATTACTGGTATCTCCCGGTATATCAAGAAAACACAGGGTAAACAGATCACCAGCGTGGCTGTAGAACCTGCTGAATCACCGGTAATCAGCCAGAAACTGGCCGGCGAAGAGATCAAGCCTGGCCCGCATAAAATTCAGGGTATCGGCGCAGGCTTCATTCCGGGCAACCTCGATCTGTCACTGCTGGATCGCGTAGAAAAAGTGACCAGTGATGATGCGATTGCCATGGCGCGCCGTCTGATGGAAGAAGAAGGTATCCTTGCCGGTATCAGTTCTGGTGCTGCAGTTGTTGCGGCAAACCGTCTGGCGGAGTTACCTGAATTTGCCGATAAGACGATTGTTGTTATTTTGCCAAGCTCCGGCGAACGATATTTATCGACAGCGCTGTTCCAGGGACTGTTCACCGAACAAGAACTGCAATCCTGAGTTCAGACATAATCTGATTCACATTAAAAGCACGCTCCGGCGTGCTTTTTTCATTCCGTTCGACCTCACTTTTGCCCATAGCAGCATATTACTGCCGCCACAGGCCTGAAATAGTAACTTTTACGTTAACGAAGCAGTCGTTGTCATACTACAACTCTTTATTTTATCAATAACAACTCGGTAACAATCCATAAAAAGTCACGTTTTAATATGCAAAATCGTTTATCTCCGCTGCAGGTCGATGGTATCCTTAGCTGGCTCGACAATATGGATTTATTTAATTTGGGGTGAACAAATGTACGAGAAGTCTGTACTGATTACTGCTGAAAACGGCCTGCACACACGTCCTGCTGCTCAGTTCGTTAAAGAAGCTAAAGAATTTCAAAGCGAAGTAACCGTGATCAGCGGTGGCAAAACTGCCAGCGCCAAGAGCTTGTTCAAACTGCAAACTCTGGGTCTGACCAAAGGTACTTCCATCACTATCCGCGCTGAAGGCAGTGATGAACAGCAAGCTGTAGATAAACTGGTTGCGCTGATGGCAGAGCTGGAATAATCCGGCTCTTTCTGTTTTTGCACTTTTTTTATCCCTATTAACACAACATAGGTACGGCTATGATCTCTGGTATCCTGGCATCGCCTGGCGTTGCATTTGCCAAGGCCCTGGTGCTGAAAGAACAACACATTGTTATCAATCAGGCTCCGATTTACACTTCTCAGATTGATAGCGAAGTAGCTCGTTTTTACGACGCTCGCACCAAGTCTGCACAACAATTAGAAGCCATCAAAGAAATGGCTGGCAAGACTTTCGGTGAAGAGAAAGAGGCTATTTTCGAAGGCCATATTATGCTGCTCGAGGACGAAGAACTCGAACAGGATATTCTTACCCTGATCCGTGATGAACTGTTTAGTGCAGATCGTGCTATCCACCAGGCTATCGAGCAATATGCTTCTATGATGGCTGAACTGGATGACCCATACCTGCGTGAACGTGCTACCGATTTCCGTGATATCGGTAATCGTCTGATTAAAAACGTTCTGGGTATGGAAATTATTAACCTGAGCACTATCGATGAAGAAGTGATCCTGGTTGCTAATGACCTGACACCATCAGAGACAGCTCAGATTAACCTGAACTACGTGCGTGGTTTCGTAACAGATATCGGCGGCCGTACCTCTCATACCTCCATCATGGCGCGTTCACTGGAACTGCCAGCGATTGTGGGTACTAACGATATTACCAAACAAGTACAGAGCGGTGATTTCCTGATCCTGGATGCTATCCACAATCAGGTTCATATCAACCCGACTGACGAAGTTATTACCAAAACCAAAAATGCACAGGCTAAATTCCTGGCAGAGAAAGCTGAACTGGCTAAACTGCGTGAATTGCCTGCGACTACTACCGATGGTCATCAGGTAGAAGTCTGCTCTAACATCGGCACCGTGAAAGATATGGATGGTGCACACCGTAATGGTGCTGAAGGTGTTGGTCTGTACCGTACCGAATTCCTCTTCATGGATCGTGATGCTCTGCCTACCGAGCAGGAACAGTTCCAGGCTTATAAAGAAGTGGCTGAAGCCATGCCTGACAAGCCAATCATTGTCCGCACCATGGATATCGGTGGCGACAAAGAACTGCCTTACATGAAGTTCCCTAAAGAAATGAACCCGTTCCTGGGCTGGCGTGCAGTGCGTATCTTCTTCGATCGCAAAGACATCATGCACACCCAGTTACGCGCGATTCTGCGTGCTTCCGTTTTCGGTAAGCTGCGTATCATGTTCCCAATGATCATCTCAGTTGAAGAGTTCCGTTCACTGAAAGCTGAACTGGAAGAGCTGAAAGCAGATCTGCGTGCTGAAGGTATTCCATTCGATGAAAATATCGAAGTGGGTATCATGGTTGAAACTCCAGCTGCAGCTGTAATGGCTCGTCATCTGGCGAAAGAAGCCGACTTCTTCAGTATCGGTACTAACGACCTGACTCAGTACACTCTGGCCGTTGACCGTGGTAACGAGATGATCTCCCGTCTGTATAACCCACTGTCACCAGCGGTTCTGAACCTGATCAAACAGGTTATCGACGCTTCTCATGCTGAAGGTAAATGGACCGGCATGTGTGGTGAGTTAGCCGGTGATGACCGTGCTACCGTTCTGTTGCTGGGTATGGGTCTGGATGAGTTCTCTATGAGCGCCATTTCAATCCCACGCGTGAAACAACTGGTTCGCAATACCAGCTTTGCTGATGCGAAAGCACTGGCAGATCGCGCACTGGCAGCGGCAACAGCTGCTGAAGTTGAAGCGATTGTAGACGAGTATTTTGTGAAGAACTAAGCCGTCTGATAGAATCGTATTGATCAACATTATAATTCAGGAGCTAAACCATGGGCTTTTTTGATTTTTTGAAGAAGATGGTCTCTTCTGACAACAGTGCAACTGATACCGCTGGTATCGAAATTTTTGCACCGTTGTCTGGTGAGATTGTACCGATTGAAGATGTACCGGACGTGGTTTTCGCAGAGAAAATCGTCGGTGACGGTATTGCTATCAAGCCAACCGGCAACAAGATGGTTGCTCCATGCGATGGCGTGATTGGCAAGATCTTCGAAACTAACCACGCATTCTCTCTGGAATCAGATACAGGTATCGAACTGTTTGTTCACTTCGGTATTGATACTGTAGAACTGAAAGGCCAGGGCTTTACCCGCATCGCGCAGGAAGGCCAGCAGGTTAAGAAAGGCGATACCATTATTGAGTTCGACCTGGCATTCCTGCAGAGCAATGCAAAATCAACTCTGACTCCAGTTGTTATTTCTAACATGGATGACGTGAAATCACTGACCAAAATGTCTGGTCCTGTGACTCTGGGTGAAACTCCAGTACTGCGCATCAAGAAATAATAACCTTTCAGGTTGCTGAAAAGCCGGCTTTTAGAAGCCGGCTTTTTTATTCGCGCAATTCCCGCTTGTTTATATCCCCTGCCCGCTGTTTACAGTGTTTGTTTACAGTTTTCGCAGAGAGTGCAGATACAAAAAAACCCTCCGGAGAGGGTTTTGGATAACAATCAACAATAAAGCTTAAGCCATCAGGTATTCACGCAGCTTGGCGAAATCTGCCGGCATGAAGGTTGACAACAATGGAAGATCGGCGCGATCAGCCAGTGCTTTTGGCAGCGGCAGTTCGATCTGAAGAATATCTTCCACGCTTTCTTTGAATTTCGCCGGATGAGCGGTACACAGGAAAATACCCGTCTCATCAGCAGCCAGCTGCGATTGCAATACATCCCACGCGATAACACCGTGTGGTTCGCACAGATAGCCTTCAGCATTCAGTTTCTTCAGACTGGCACGGGTTTCTTCATCCGTACGTGCAGCGTAACCCAGCTCTTTCAGATCCCAGCCTTTTACCTTGAACAGCTCTTCAACACGAGGCCAGTTGTTCGGGCGGCTGACATCCATCGCATTCGACAGCGTTGGCACTGTTTCTTTAGGATCCCAGGTACCTTCTGCCAGATAACGTGGCACGGTATCGTTAGCGTTGGTTGCAACAATAAAACGCTTCACTGGTAAACCCAGAGCTTTAGCGATCAGACCGGCGGTCAGGTTACCGAAGTTACCGGACGGAACTGCAATCACTGCCTGTTCACGCTGTGCTTTTGGCAACTGGGCAATCGCTTCAAAGTAGTAGCAGACCTGCGCAACCAGACGGCTGATATTAATGGAGTTTGCAGAATTCAGACCAATCGCTTTTTTCAGCTCTTCATCATCAAATGCATTTTTTACCATCGCCTGACAATCATCAAAGGTGCCTTTGATAGCGATAGTACGGATATTACCACCCAGTGTGCAGAACAGCTTTTCCTGCAGCGGGCTGATCTTGCCTTCCGGATAGAGGATCACAACTTCAATATTTGGCAGACCATAGAAAGCATGCGCTACAGCGGCACCGGTATCACCGGAAGTGGCTGTCAGGATAGTGATCTTCTCGCCCGTACTGAACGCAGTCAGACATTGCGCCATGAAACGGCCGCCAAAATCCTTGAATGCCAGTGTCGGACCATGGAACAGTTCCAGTGCATAGCAGTTGTCCGCTACTTTCGCCAGCGGAGCCGGGAAAGAGAAAGCAGTCCCAACCATCTGCTGCAATTGTTCCTGCGACAGTTCATCACCGATCAAATGCTTCAGAATGGCAACTGAACGCGCAACCAAAGGCTTGTCCAGCAGCGCATCCACATCGGCTAACGGTGCGATCTGTTCCGGGAAGAACAGACCCTGACCGCGACCCAGCCCCTGTTTCACGGCCTGAGCAAAGCTGACCTGTTCTGAATGATCTTTGATGTTGTAAAGCTTCATAGTCCTTGTCCTGTAATTTGTGTTCCCTGACGATCAATTTTGCAGACATGGCAGAAACCGTCTTCATTCTGGATGAAGTTAGCTTCCAGCCAATCTTTCATACGTAATGCCTGTTGCTTATCAGTCATAGCAACAAATACGGTCGGGCCTGAACCGGAGATGCCGGTTGCCAGTGCACCAGACATAGCAGCATGCTGACGTACTTCGTTAAATTTCGGAATCAGTGCCTGACGATATGGTTCAGCAATGACATCTTTCAGCATGGCTGAGGCCAGCTTTTCCTGACCGGTATGGCTGGCATGCACAAAGGCTGCCAGACGACGACCATAAGTCAGGCAGTCACTGCGACGATATTGTGCCGGCAGAATGGCGCGTGCTTCCGCTGTGGAGATGCTGATCCCCGGATAGCAGGAAACCCAGTACCAGCTATCAAAAGTCGGGATTGACTGACTGATGACGCCTTCTTCTTCGATCATCAGCTGCAGACCGCCCAGATAACATGGCGCCACGTTATCATAGTGAACTGAACCGGAGATCTGACCTTCCAGTTCGCCCATCAGCAATAATGCTTCGGTCTGATCCAGCGCATAATCATGGAATGCGTTCAATGCGGCCAAAGCGGCAACAATACTGGAAGCACTGGAACCCAGACCGGAACCAATCGGCAGGTTTTTTTCCAGCACCATGCGCAGAGGTTTAATGCTTAATCCACGTTTTTTCAGTGCTGCGGCATAACCCAGATAGCAGTCATAAACGATGTTCTTTTCTGCTTCCGCCGGTAATTTATGGGCAAAACGGCCCTGACAACTCAGAGCGAACGGTGCATCGTGATCAGCTACTTCAACACGGTCACCCAGTAAAGCGCCATCAATAGGTGCCAGTGCGGCACCTAATACGTCAAAACCAACACTGACATTACCAATCGAGGCCGGAGCGTATGCTACTACGGTCATGAATTATACCTCTTGCTTCCAGTTCAGGGTGCGCAGCAGATCAGCGAAGACCCCTGCCGCTGTTACTTCAGTACCCGCACCGTAACCGCGCAAGACCAAAGGAATCGGTTGATAGTAAGTAGAGAAGAACGCCAATGCGTTTTCACCATCTTTTACTTTGTATAACGGATCGTTCTCGTCCACTTCTTTGATGGCCACTTTGCACTGACCATTTTCGATGCTGCCGACGTAACGGAGCACTTTGCCTTCTGCTTTCGCAGCTGCAACGCGCTCACTGAACCAGGCATCAGCTTCTGGCAGACGTTTGATGAACTCGTCAGTAGAACCGGTGGCATCAAATCCTGGTGGCAGAGCCTGTTCCACAATCACATCGCTCAGTTCCAGTGGCATACCGGCTTCACGTGCGAGGATCAGCAGCTTACGCGCTACGTCCATACCGCTTAAGTCATCACGCGGATCCGGCTCGGTAAAACCGTTGCCTTTGGCAGTCAAAGTCGCTTCAGAGAAGCTGCAGCCTTCATCCAACTTACCAAAGATGAATGACAATGAACCAGACAGAATACCGTTAAAGGCCTGTAGTTTATCACCGGCTTTGATCAGATTCTGCAGGTTTTCGATAACCGGCAGGCCAGCACCTACGTTAGTTTCGTACAGGAACTTACGACGGGTTGCCTGTGCAGTACGGCGCAGTTCACGGTAGTACTGAATAGAACTGGTATTGGCTTTCTTATTCGGGGTAACCACATGGAAACCAGCAGCCAGGAAGTCAGCATACTGACCAGAGATGGTTTCATCAGAAGTACAATCGACAATGACCGGGTTGATCAGATGGCTGTCATCCACCAGCTGTTTGATGGCCTGCAGATTGAAACGCTCAGTGGCTTTTTCTAACGCTTCTTGCCAGTTGTTCAGATCCAGCCCGTCTTTAGACAGGGCCATTTTACGGGAGTTAGCCAGGCCAACTACACGCAGACCGATACCCTGCTTGCTCAGTACTGCCTGCTGACGGCGGATTTGCTGCAGCAATGCACCACCAACGCCGCCCAGACCAACCAGGATGATATCGATGAATTGCTGGGTACCAAACAGGTTCTGGTGACACGCTTTGATCGCTTCGGTCACTTTTTTGTTGCCAACCACCGCAGAGATAGAGCGTTCGCTGGAACCCTGAGAAATCGCAACGATATTGATCGCAGCCTGAGCCAGTGATGTGAAGAAACGGGCCGCGATACCTTTCATGGTACGCATGCCATCACCGACCAGCGACAGGATCGCCAGATCATGACGGATCTCAATTTCTTCCAGCAGGTTAGCCTGTAATTCCAGCTCAAATTCCTGATTCAGCACTTTCAGTGCTTTTTCTGCATCATAAGTATGGATACAGAAACTGATGCTGTATTCAGAAGAAGCCTGAGTGATCAACACCACGGACACACCAGCACGGGATACAGCAGTAAACATACGGCCAGCCATACCAACCATGCCTTTCATGCCCGGACCACTGACGTTGATCATGGAGATACCGGACAGATCGGAGATCCCTTTGACCGGGTATTGATCATCACCGTGATCGGCACTGATCAAGGTGCCTTCACCCTGAGGATTGAAGGTGTTTTTGATCAGGCAAGGAATATGGAAGCGGGCAATCGGCGCGATGGTACGCGGGTGCAGCACTTTGGCACCAAAGTAAGACAGTTCCATCGCTTCTTTATAGGACATGCGCTTCAGCAGTACGGCATCCGGCACCAGACGTGGATCGCAACTGTAAACACCATCTACGTCAGTCCAGATCTCACAGCAGTCAGCATTCACGCAGGCAGCCAATACCGCCGCTGAATAATCGGAACCGTTACGACCCAGCAGAACCAGTTCGCCTTTCGCGTTACCGCCGGTAAAACCAGCCATCAGGTAAATGTGGCCTTCATTAACAGGTTTTGCGGCAAAGCGGGCACGGGAGGCATCGATATCGACATGCGACTCCAGGAAATTACCTTCCGCCAGCAGCATTTCCACCGGATTGATCATGGTGACCTTTTCACCACGTGACAGCAGCAATTGTTCCATGCAAGCGATAGATAGCGCTTCACCACGGCTTAAGATCAACGCCTGAACGCTGTCAGGGCACTGATTCAGTAATTGAATACCCTGCATTTTGCTACGGATGGTACCCAATTCCTGCTGCAAACGCTGCATCAGCAATTCATCAGCAAAATTGGCATAACGTGCTTTCAGTCCGGTGATCAGACGAGTGAAAATACTTTCAATTTCAGCCAATGTTGCACTGGCATCTTCACCTTTGCTGGTCTGAGCAACCAGCGCCACCAGCAGGTTAGTTACTTTGGCTGGTGCGGACAACACCAATGCCACCTGAACCTGTTGCTGATTGTTCACAACGATGTCAGAAACCCGCAGGAATCTTTCCGCATCAGCGAGTGAAGAACCACCAAACTTAAGAACACGCATATACATCTCCCTGTAACGAAAAAGCCCGTACCTGGTTAGGGGACGGGCTTCATGAATTTTTTCTGTTATTCGTGCATCAGCCCGCGCCAGTACCACCAATTGTGGTGCCGGTAATGATAATAATTGTGCGGGTAGCAATAATAGACAGCATAATCGGACTTCGAATAAAAAGTGACATAGCAATACCGGATAAGGCACATGGCTGTCAACAAAATTCTGTCACAACCCCTGCTTTCGCGTTGTTCACACAGCGGATCCGGAACCTCATTTATGCATATCGGCATGTATTGTTAATAACATTGAAAAAACAGATCTACTGTCATATGAATGCAGCGAATATGTTAAAATCAGTGCAATTTCATTTACCACAGAGAATTTCCATGCAAACACCACAGATCTTGATCGTTGAGGACGAGCTTGTTACACGGAATACGCTGAAAAGTATCTTTGAAGCAGAAGGCTATCATGTACTGGAGGCTAATAATGGTGATGAGATGCACCATACCCTGGCGAACCAGCGCGTCGATCTGGTGATCATGGATATTAACCTTCCAGGTAAAAACGGCCTGCTGCTGGCACGTGAAATTCGTGAAAAAGGCGAAATGGGTCTGATCTTCCTGACTGGCCGCGATAATGATGTTGATCGTATTCTGGGCCTGGAAATCGGCGCTGATGACTACATCACCAAGCCATTCAATCCACGTGAGCTGACTATCCGTGCCCGTAACCTGCTGGGACGCACCCGCCGCGGTGATCCGGTAGAAGAGCCCGTTGCCGGTAACGTATCAGCTTATCGTTTCAATGGCTGGACACTGGATATCAACAGCCGTTCGCTGATCAATCCATCCAATGTTGCCTACCGCCTGCCGCGTTCTGAATTCCGTGCATTGCTGCACTTCTGTGAGAATCCGGGACAGATCCAGACTCGAGCTGATCTGCTGCTGAAAATGACTGGTCGTGAACTGAAGCCTCATGATCGTACTGTGGATGTCACCATTCGCCGTATTCGTAAACATTTTGAGGATTATCCGGACACCCCGGAACTGATCACCACTATCCATGGTGAAGGGTATCGTTTCTGTGCCGATTTAGAGCAAGAAACCAACGCTTAGTTAATTTTTGTTAAGCTAACAGCTAAAAAGGCCAACCTGTGTTGGCCTTTTTATTTTCTGCACGCTAGATTGAGCAGGTTTATAGGATTAGAAGATTGGTTTCCGGACCGATTGCTGTACTGTGGTTCACCTGAGAGCACAATAAAAATAGGAGCCAGCATGAAGCACTGGTATCTGGCTTACTGTCGTCCGAAAGAAGAAGAACGGGCGAAGTTGCACCTGCGCAATCAGGGGGTGGATAGTTATTATCCGCTGGTACTGACGCGTAAAATCATACGCGGTAAAGCGATGGAAAAAATTGAACCGATGTTTCCCCGCTATCTGTTCGTGCATATGGATATAGAGGAATTTTCACCGCTCAAGGTTCGTTCTACCCGCGGGATCCACCACATCGTGGGACATGGATCGACCTGGGATAAAGTACCGGCAGAACTTGTCTATCAACTCATGCGCAATGAAGACAGTGATGAATCAAGAGACGTTGTCAGCCGCTTACCAAAAACAGGCCAGATGGTGATTTTTAATGAAGGACCATTTGAGGGGTTGCAGGCGATCTATCAGGAACCGGATGGCAATCAGCGCGCTTTTCTGCTGCTGTCCATACTGAATCAGGACATCTGCAGCAGCTTTGATAACAAAAGCTTCCGTTGCATTACCGGTTAGCCCCCGTCCCTTGTATGTGTTGCGCTGACAATGCGGTGCAACACATCATACCCAGCCATTCAGTAAACGATATTCTTCCAGTACATAGGTATCTGTCATGCCGCTGATAAAATCGAGTAATAATCTGACGCGGTAATACCACTCCTGTTCAGCCGGACGCTGAAAGAAAGGATCCGGGGTTTCCGTTGCTTTCTGGTAGGCAACCACATGTCGGCGCGATAAGCGGTGACAGAGACGCAGAGCATGCTGATACCGGTGATGACCTTCCCCGCTCAGTAATTGACGGAAAATCGCTGCCGGCAGCGCCAGCAATACACTGTACGTTAACAACACGCCCCGCACGGCAGCATAGCCGGAGAGCTCCAGACTTTCGACTTCGCGCTGGCCGAATATCGACTGGCGGGCCAGTCGTTTCAGCGCATTAAGCACATTGAGCGCCGGATGTTCCCGTTCAAGCAGATGTCCGACGAAATGCCCTGCCAGAATATCTTTTTTATGCTGCAAGTATGATTCTGCCGCCAGTTGCACCCAGTCATTGGTCAGCAGATAGCGTAAATGTGGGAAAAATCCCTGCTCATCCAGCAACGCGGCATCCAGCAAGGGCTGCAAATATGCGCGGGTATCATCATCAACCTGCTGCGTCAGAAACCGGATCACTTCATCTACCGTCAGCAGATGCCGATCCACCGCATCATCGACATCAGCAATACAGTAAGAAATATCGTCCGCCGCTTCCATGATAAACACCAGCGGGTGGCGGACTCCGGCAGGGAGTTGTAATACATCCCGGATACGCGCGATCAGGTGACGCTCACTGATAAACACGCCGATTTTGCTGTCAGTGGCGATGACCGATTCATCAATCACCCGCGGATATTTAATGATGCAGGCTAACTGGCTTAAAGTCAGGTTGAGCTTCTGCAGCGAGTGTACCAGCCGCAGACTCTGTGCATTGCCATCAAAGCTGCAGAGATCCGGTGCCAGTATTTTTTGCCATTGCTCACTGGCGGATGTAGCCAGCGAGGCTATATACAAACTGTCCAGTTCATCATGCAACCATTCACGCAGTACCGCTTCGCCAAAATGACCAAAGGGCGGATTACCCACATCGTGCAGCAGGCAGGACATCTCGATCAGATTGATGACAACCTGTTCCGGCCAGTCCGAAGGTTTCATCTGCCGGATAGCGAAGATGATCTGCCGGCCGGCTTGCTGCACTTCCAGCGAATGTGTCAGCCGGCTACGGACCGAGGCTTTTACATCCAGCGGAAAAACCTGCGTTTTCTGCTGCAGACGCCGGACCGGGGCACTCTGTACGATCCGGGTCCGGTCCACCTCGGTGGCCGCCAGTAATGATTGCGGCTCTGCCGGATAGAAACGTTCAGGCTGAAGCAAATGCTGATAATGCAACATAAACCGGTTCCTTCAGTAATGGCGGTTATCCCTGCAGACCATCCACCTGAGAGCGTTGCAATTGCAACCATTCACGCAGACGTTCCAGATCCCCCTGATACTCTGCACTGATACTATCCACCCAGTCGTGAATATTTTCCTGCCATGCCGGCAAATCAGGCGATTGCGCCTGTTGCGCCAGCTGATAAATACGTTTCAGACCAACGGCCCCGGCAGCACTTTTGATTTTATGCGCTTCTTCCACAATGCCCTGTTTATCTTTGGCCATCAGCGCGCTGCTGAGTATATTCAGATATTCCGGCATGGATTGTTCAAACAGATCAATCGCGGAGGCCATCACATCACAACCCACGACGCTGGTGAAATCCTGCAGAAAGGTTATATCCAGCAAATGCTTTTCCTGCGTATCCACAACCGGCGCGATTGGTAACGCGCAACCAACAAACAGTTCATTCAGGGTTTTACGCAGATTGCCCAGAGCCAGTGGTTTGCCAATCACGGACTGCATTCCATGTTGCCGATACTGCCGCGGATCATTGACCAGATTAGCGGTCAGAGCGACCAGTGGTGGTAGCTGTTCCGGATAACGCCGGTGCAGTTCATCCGCAATATCAAACCCAGTCATATCCGGCAGTTGGATATCCAGCAAGACCAGATCGTAACGATCAGGCATGAATTTATCCAAAGCCTCGGCGCCGCACATCGCAACATCAACCTGATGCCCCAGTTTATTGAGCATAGCCGTTGCTACGGTGACGTTCAGGGCAATATCTTCAACCAGAAGAATTCGTAAGACCGGCAGTTCCTGCGCCAGTAACTCTTCTGTTTCATCAATCTGGTCATCCGGTAAAACAGCCACATCCAGTTCAATCGTGAAACAGGAACCATGCCCCAGCTCACTATCCACATGGATCATACCGTCCATCGCGTCCACCAGCTGCTTGGTGATTGCCAGACCGATGCCGGTGCCGACAGCCCGTCTGGTCCCGGGAACCTGATAGTACATCGCAAAGATATTTTCCTGCTCATGCTCGGGAATGCCGATACCGGTATCTTCAATATCAAAGCGCAGATGCACTTTATTTTCTGCTGACGGAGAGACCTGTACGCCAAAAGTGATCCCGCCTTCAGCCGTGAATTTGACCGCATTGCTCAGTACGTTCCACAGGATTTGCCGCAGGCGGGTACCGTCCGCCACAATCCAGTGCGGAACATCGCCATCAATATCAAAATGCAGATACAGTCCTTTGGCTTCCACCATTAACGTGCTCAGCGTCTGCAGGTCGGAGAGCAACAACCGCAGATCGATTTTACTGTTGGCAATTTTCAGCCGGCGACGTTCAATCTTATCCAGATCGATAATATCGTTAAAAATATTACCCAGCGTGACCGCACTTAAGTGAATGGTATTCAGATACTGACGCTGCAGATCATTCAGTGGGGTATCCAGCAGAATATGACTTAAACCAACCACACCATTCAGTGGTGTGCGCAGTTCGTGGCTGATGGTGGAAATGAAGGTCGTTTTATCCTGACTGGCTTTTTCCAGCTCATCCTGATAGCGCTTATGTTCGGTGATATCACGGCCAAATCCGACCAGACCGAGCCGTTCGCCATTGGCGGCGAAAAACGGAACCTGACGCATTTCAAAACACGCACGGCGACCATCCGGATAGGGAAACCATAACTCATAAGTCACAGGCTGGTTCGTTTCGAATACGTCACGATCACGGCTGATGATTTGCTCCGCCATTTGCGGTTCATAAAGACCATAAGGGGTACGGCCAATGATTTCATTGCGTCCCCGCCCAAGCATGGTTTCCAGTGCCTTGTTGCAGCTTAAAAACTCTTCCCGTTCATTGCGGTAAAACACCAGATCGGGTGAACTGTCGAGGAATGAACGTAGCAGCACGCTCTGCTCTTCCAGTTCTTTCTGCGCTTTTTCGCGCTGAATAGCTTCCGCTTCCAGCTCGCTCAGCACGCGCAGCCTGGCCGCTTCCGCCCGCCGGGTTTCTTCAATCTGATTATTTAACTGACTGATATTGCTCCGCAGACGCAGGTTCAACGCCTGATCACGCTCCCGCATCACCTGCAGCTTATGCACCATGTCTGTCAGACGACGCCGGGAATCCTCCAGCTCATCAATCACCGCCGTCAGGAAATAGGCCGCCCAGGGGGTCACCAGTAAACCAAAGAAAACGGAACGCACCAGATCGACGACATCGACAACCCCGCGTAACAACAGCGTAATGGTGCCCTGAATGACGACCGCGATGGAAATAATGCAGAAGGCCAGCAGCAGACTGAACCGGATGATACCGATACGGGTGATCCAGTCTACATACAGCTGTACCCAGGTTTTGATTTGACGCATTGCCTTATCCTGTGGCGAAAAAACCAAGCAGGATCAGCATAACGGGTAATCGGGGTGCTTCCTAGCCCGGAAACTGAAAGGGTTGACCTAATGCACTGCCCTGCGGACCAAGTTGTTCCAAATGACGATAAATATCGAGCATGACACCCCAGCGACGTTCACACCATTCCGGTGCCAGCAATGTCGGCCGGCGGGCGGTCGCTGTCACCCGGTGATAAACCACCTCCGGTGGCGTATGCCGGATCATGTTCGCCGCGATTTCGGCATATTCTTTCTGCGATAAGGTCTGTAACCGTCCGGCCCGCCAGGCTTTGGCCATGGTACTGCCTTCAACCACATGCAGCGGATGCAGCTTAATACCATCCGTACCGGTTGCGACCACCTGCTGCAGGGTAGACAGACACTCATCGTTCCCTTCTTCCGGTAATCCGACAATGAGGTGGGTACAGATCTTCAGATTTCTTGCTCTGGCCCGCTCAACCGCATCGGCATAGGCGCTGTAATCGTGCCCGCGGTTGATGCGTTTCAGGGTAGCAGCGTGCGCACTCTGCAAGCCCAGTTCCAGCCAGATCTCCAGCCCCTGCTGCTGATAACTGCTCAGCAGATCGAGCACCGCATCCGGCACGCAATCCGGACGGGTACCCACGCATAAACCAACCATGTCGGCCACCTGCAATGCTTCTTCATACATTTTTTGCAGATAAGCCACTTCGGCATAGGTACTGGTATACGCCTGAAAATAGGCCAGATAACGCCGGGCCCGGGTGATCTCATCTTTACGGGCGGCCAGTTGCTCCCCAATCGATAATTGCTGAGTACCTTCATCAGCAAAAGACGCCACATTGCAGAAGGTACATCCCCCCTTCCCCAGCGTACCGTCACGATTCGGACAGGTAAAAGAGCCGTGCAAGGTCAGTTTATGGATCTTCTCGCCATAGCGATGTAACAGATCCTGACCGAAGGTATTCACTAAAAGATGTATTTGCATGACGGCTCCCGAAATTAAGCGGCGCCATTGTAAAGGAAATGCCGGGCAGCCGCATCGCTGCGACTCGTCACCAAGCATGGATATTGCTATGATCATACTTAATATTTCTTTGCCAGACCGAATGGCGAACTCTTCGAGGTAGTGATGAAAATAGGAATCATCGGCGCAATGGAGCCGGAAGTTGCCATTTTACGTGAACAAATCAGCAACATGGAAACCCTGAGTATTGCTGGTTGCGAGTTTTATCGTGGCGAACTGGCCGGACATGACGTGATCCTGACCCGTTCCGGAATCGGCAAGGTAGCAGCCAGCATCGCAACGACCATCCTGCTGGATCGTTACGCGCCGGATTGTGTTATCAATACCGGTTCTGCCGGTGGTTTTGATCCGGAACTGCGTGTCGGTGACGTGGTTATTTCGGATGAAGTGCGTCACCACGATGTGAATGTCACCGCATTCGGTTATGAGCCAGGTCAGTTACCGCAACAACCGGCGGCATTCATCTCTGATAGCAAGCTGATTGAAGTGGCAACCCAGGTGATGCATCAGCTGCCGGAATTACAGAGCCGTATCGGTCTGATCTGTACTGGTGATCAGTTCATGTGCGATCCTGACCATATTGAGCAGGTGCGTCAGACGTTCCCGGCGATGATGGCTGCAGAGATGGAAGCTGCCGCAATTGCCCAGGTATGTCACCAGTTCAAAGTACCATTTGTGGTGATCCGCTCACTGTCCGATATCGCTGGTACTGAATCGCCAAGCACCTTCGAAGAGTATCTGGAAGTCGCGGCGAAAAACTCTTCAGCCATGATCGTTGCGATGCTGAAACAGCTCTGATGACACCCCAATCTGGCCAGGGTTGCCGGCTGACATTAATTACACTTTACGGATGGAACGCGTATGTCAATCTGGCGTAATTGTCTGCTGCCCTGGCTGGCGTTACTGCTACCGGTGTCTGCGCTGGCGGCGCCACAGCGTATCGTCAGTCTGACTCCGCACATCACGGAAATGCTCTACGCTATCGGCGCCGGCTCGCAGGTCGTTGCCACCGATCAGGCCAGTGACTATCCCGACATCGTCAAAACCTTGCCTAAGGTCGCTAACTACCAGAGCCTGAATAGCGAAAGCTTACTGATGGTAAAGCCGGATCTGGTGATTGTCTGGGGTTCAACCCAGACAATGATGCAGCAGCAAGTCAAAGCATTAGGGATCCCGCTGTTATTACTGAAATCGCAAC
The DNA here is from genome assembly GCF_000023065.1 of Tolumonas auensis DSM 9187. Classification (NCBI taxonomy): domain Bacteria; kingdom Pseudomonadati; phylum Pseudomonadota; class Gammaproteobacteria; order Aeromonadales; family Aeromonadaceae; genus Tolumonas; species Tolumonas auensis. Next base: position 692,373 of record NC_012691.1, on the reverse strand, counting down.
AGCTGGATGATTTGCCGCAGGAGTTACGCTTGCTGGGTGAGAAAACCGGTCATACAGAACAGGCCAATCTTCTGGCGGCGCAAATCGCGGATAAATTTGCCTTTTATCGTCAGCGAAGCCAGCAGCATCCCAGAATAAAAGCATTTTATCAGCTCTGGTATCCGCCGCTGACCACCGTTGCGAACGGCTCCTATATTCAGGAAATCATGACCATGTGTGGTGCTGAGAATCCTTTTGCTGACAGCAAGGCCCCCTATCCGCAACTCAGTGAAGAAGCCGTATTAGCGGCAGACCCACAAGTTATCTTTGCTACCCAGCATGGCAGTGATCTGCAGCACTGGCTGAAGTGGCCGCAACTTGCTGCGGTAAAACAAAAACATTTGTACCTGCTGAAAGCCGACTGGTTGCACCGTTTATCACCACGGGTATTACTGGGTATCGAACAGATGTGCGGCAAAATAGACGCTGTAGTAAAAAATTCGGAAATAACATCGCCGGTTAATTGAGTAGTATTAACATACTATTTACAATCGCAGCCCTTAAATCATTGTCAGCTGAGAGCATCATGCAGCCTTTGTTTATTGATAATCTGATCTATTTTATCGACCTGTTAGGAACAGTTGTTTTTGCTTTTTCCGGTGTACTGGTCGCCGGCCGGCTGAAAATGGATATTATCGGTGTATTAGTATTAGCTGCGGTCACTTCCATCGGCGGCGGTACGATCCGTGATTTATTAATCGGCGCCACGCCGGTGTTCTGGATCAAGGACTCGCACTATCTGCTGACCATCGCGCTGACTGCCGTTGCCGGTATGGGGATTGCCCGTGTTCAGCACCGCTTCCCCTGGTACCTGTTACCGCTGCTGGATGCCGTCGGGCTGGCCCTGTTCGTCGTGATCGGTGCGCAAAAAGCGCTGAGCTATGGCACTTCTGGCATCATTGCCGTGATTATGGGTTGTATTACCGGCGTCGCCGGTGGTGTGGTTCGCGATATTCTGGCCGGAGAAATTCCGATGGTGCTGCGCAAAGAGGTCTATGTCACCGCCTGCCTTCTGAGCGGTTCCATCTATGTGATATTACTTGATGTAGGTCTGGGTCATGTTGCGTCGATGTTTGTCAGCATGCTCAGTCTGCTGTGTGTGCGGGTACCGGCGATTTTTCTGCATCTCTCTCTGCCAACCTTTCATCTCGGCAAAGACGATTAGCCGTTATTCTGCTCTGAACAGAGCCGTTTTATTAAACCGCAGACAGTAAAAAGGCCCGTCTCATTGAGACGGGCCTTTTTATTTGGTGGAGCTACGCGGGATCGAACCGCGGACCTCTTGCATGCCATGCAAGCGCTCTCCCAGCTGAGCTATAACCCCGATATTCGGTATTTTATCTGATCTGAAATCAGAATTTGGTGGAGCTACGCGGGATCGAACCGCGGACCTCTTGCATGCCATGCAAGCGCTCTCCCAGCTGAGCTATAACCCCACAATGCTGGATGCATCCATGTACTGGAAGCGACACGAATCATAGGGATAGCCGGCAACGCTGTCAATAGTAATTAAGACATAGTCAGACTAAGTGATGAACAAATCGCCAAAAGAAAACGGCCTCGATATGAGGCCGCTTTTATATCGTTTTACCAATCAATCAGGCATGCAGCGAACGATCACCGCGGGCGATACCGCAGACGCCGCTACGCACGACTTCGACAATGTCAGTCACCTGCGCCAGCGTATGCAGGAACGCATCCAGCTTATCACTGCTGCCGACCAGCTGAACGGTATACAGTTCCGGGGTGACATCCACGATCTGGCCGCGATAAATCTCAGCCATCCGCATTACTTCATCACGGGAACCACCGGCACAGCGGGTCTTGACCAGCATCACTTCACGCTCGACATGCGCGCCTTCAGTGATGTCGCAAACCTTCAGTACATCGACCAGTTTGTGCAATTGCTTGGTGATCTGTTCAATGATCTGAATTTCACCGCTGGTAACAATCGTCATACGGGACAAAGTGGCATCTTCGGTAGGCGCTACCGTCAATGACTCAATGTTATAAGCACGCTGCGAAAACAGACCGACGACACGACTCAGAGCACCGGCTTCGTTTTCCAGCAGGACAGAAATAATATGTCGCATCAGGTACGCTCCGTTTTACTCAGCCACATTTCGTTCATCGCACCGAATTTGATCTGCATCGGATAAACATGCTCATCCGGATCAACCGCGATATCCATAAACACCAGGCGATCTTTCAGTGCGAAACACTGTTCCAGTGCTCCTTCCAGATCATCCGGATGATCAACGCGGATACCCACGTGACCATATGACTCAGCCAGTTTGACAAAATCAGGCAGCGAGTCCATGTACGAATGGCTTTGACGACCACCATAGAACATTTTCTGCCACTGTTTCACCATACCCAGCGAACGGTTGTTCAGTGCAATGATCTTGACCGGAATACCGTATTGCAGACAGGTCGACAGTTCCTGGATATTCATCTGAATGGAACCGTCACCGGTCACACAGCAGACGACCTGATCCGGATATGCCAGCTTGGCACCGATAGCCGCCGGGAAGCCAAAGCCCATAGTGCCGAGGCCACCCGAATTGATCCACTGACGCGGACGGTTAAACGGATAATACAGTGCCGCGAACATCTGGTGCTGACCTACGTCTGACGCCACAATCGCATTACCGTCAGTGACTTTATACAACGCTTCAATCACTTGTTGCGGCTTGATCACTGCAGTTTCTGTCTTGTAGCTCAGGCAACGCTGGGCACGCCAGCCGTCAATCTGTTCCCACCAATCAGCCAGACCGTCATTATCGGTATCCAGCTCCATCTCATTAATAGCATCCAGCATCTGCTCCAGCACGGTATCAACTGCACCGACAATCGGCACATCAACCGGTATGATTTTGGCGATCGAAGTTGGATCGATATCAATGTGGATGATTTTGGCATCCGGGCAGAACTTGGCGATATTGTTGGTCACACGATCGTCAAAACGTGCACCTACCGCCAGGATCAAATCGGAATGATGCATCGCATTGTTCGATTCAAAAGTACCGTGCATACCCAGCATGCCGATAAACTGATGATGTGAACATGGGAATGCGCCCAATCCCATCAGTGTTGAAGTTACCGGCAAACTGAACAGTTCGGCAATACGCATCAACTGGTCGCTGGCATTGGCGGCAATGGCGCCACCACCGATATACATCACCGGTTTGCGTGCATCAGCCAGTAATTTGGCTGCACGCTTGATCTGACCTTTATGGCCGGATTTTGTCGGGTTGTATGAACGTAAGCTGACAGATTCCGGATAGACATACGGTACTTTGATAGCCGGATTCTGCACATCTTTCGGCAGATCGACGACCACCGGGCCCGGACGGCCGGTTGACGCAATATAAAATGCTTTCTTGATCGCCTGAGGAATATCAGCTGCCTCTTTACACAGGAAGCTGTGTTTCACCACCGGACGGGAAATCCCGATCATGTCGGTTTCCTGAAACGCATCATTACCAATCAGGCTGGTTGCGACCTGACCGGACAGAACCACTAACGGGACTGAATCCATATAAGCAGTTGCAATACCAGTGATACAGTTGGTCGCTCCCGGACCAGAAGTCACCAGCACCGCTCCGACTTTACCGGTTGCACGTGCATAACCGTCCGCCATATGAACCGCTGCCTGCTCATGACGAACCAGAATATGCTCGATCTTGCTATTCTCGAAAAGGGCATCATAAATATCGAGCACAGACCCGCCAGGATATCCGAAAATATGCTCTATCCCTTCGTCTTCGAGCGCTCGTACTACCATTTCCGCGCCTGATAACATCTCCATGCTAAGCCCTCCCAGGCTTGTCTCGATTACTTGAAGTTTGCTCGCGCTGCCGCCTGAAGCGGACTTTATGCCACGCTGTTCATCCGTAACAGGTAACTAACGGGCTGCGGAGGCTCCTGGTAGCCTGTCTCTGGTCCTGCGCTACGACCCGCCTGACAGAGCAATCAGCTACCTATTCGGGTGGAAGAGATCATCCGCTTGCCGCAATAGAGTTTCTATCCTAACGATTCTTTGCCGCTACGCCAACAGGCAACGCATCTTCAGAACAGTTTCACTATATATCCAAGTGCGGCTCAGGGATCAGACAGGGCTTAAAAACGCGGGATATGTCATGAAAAAAAGCGCGGACTGAACAGACTCACCGTCAGGCACGCATCAGTTGTCCGTTGGATAAATCGGCACCCAGCCCCAACTCATGGATACGCTCCATCACCGGTTCCGGGAAAATGACCTGCCGCCATAATCTTTCAGCCAGATCAGGCACTGATTCGCTACGTCCCTTAGCCAGCCACTCAGCAATCGCCGTCGCCACATCCGGATAGTGAACCTGTCCGGCTTTTTCTGCATTCAGCCAATGCCTTACCTGACCCGGATCGAGTCGCTGCATGACATGCGCCAGACCAAGCAACTCAAGTGTCATCGCATTCGATGCCTGTTCAAATTGTCCCTGCACTGGTTTCAGCAAGAGTCGCTTACCCAGTGTCAATGCTTCAGATGCCAGTTCAAAACCGGCATTACAGATCACGCCATTACAACCGCGTAATGCTTTCACAAAGCTGTCTCTGCCCAGCGGCATAAAACACAGGTTATTCTGTTCTACCGGAATGGTGAACTGTGGATGGAAACAGATAAACCGCGCCGATTTAAAACGGGACAGCAACTCAAAAATCGCAGCAGGTGCTTCAAATGGCAGATAAACCAGAATATCGCCGCTGTCATTATCCGGCTGCAACGTTTCAATCACCGGCGGCAGGATCGGATAGCCAAAGTGATACCAGTGTAAACCCACCGCATGATGGACCGGGGCAAAATGCCGCATCGTCAGACGCGCGAACAAATTATTGCCGGTTTGCGGTATTCCGTAACGAAAAGAGGCCTGATGACTGATCCCCAGACTCGGTATGTTCTGTCTTTTGGCTGCCCATGCGGTAACCGGCTCAAAATCACTGATAATAAAATCATAATCCTGCAGCGATAACTGGCGGATATCGCGGAATAAACGCAGGGGCTGACTACGGCCGACGGTCGCCAGCAAATCAATAGCACCATTGCGGGTGACAAAAGTCAGCCCCGGCACAGCACGGTAATCGCCGAATTCCTGCATATCAAAATAGGCATGCGCCTCTCTGCCACTCAGCACATAATCAACGTCTACCCCTTCCGCCTGCAGTGCTTTCGCAATTAACCTGCAGCGGGAGATATGTCCGTTTCCCGTACCCTGTACACCATATAAAATCCGCATTCTTAATACCCTTAAGGCAGCACACACCACGCGGCAAACAGACCCAGTCCTGCTCCGGCAATCAGATCAGTCAGATAATGCACGCCAAGTAACAAACGAGAAGCGCCGATAAACCCGGCCCAGATAAACGCGATCCACAACATCATGGGATAAAATACGGCTACCGTTTCCGCCATTAAAAAAGCAGCGGCAGTATGACCTGATGGCAGACTGTAACGATCAGACGGTGTAATAAAGACCGGCAGATTACGTGGCCGTTCACGTTTAAAACTATTTTTGAGAACCCAGTACACGGGCAGTTCGACAGCGAAAGCCATCAGTGCATACAGGAAAAAATCCTGTCCACGGACACCATCACACCAGGCAAGAGTAATACCCAGTAACAGATAAAACGGGCCATCCCCGGTGCGGGAAATACAGCGACTGATTTTTGCCTGAAACTGGTTATAACAGTGAGATAAGAAGAGCTGGCTGGTTTTTTGATCCCAACGCTGAATAAATTGCATATTCTTCTCCGCCCGCAAGGTCTTACCCACCAAGGTAGAGGTAAAGAATGACAATTCGTTTAAGAAGGGATAACAGAATAGTGACAGAAGAGAGATCCGGCATTTATCGCTGATAAATGCCGGTGAAACTTACGTTATTCGGCGGATAATGCAGATTGTTCCGGTAAGCGCCACAGCAAGCTGACCACGATAGCCGCCAGTGTTGGCAGTAACCATGCCAGCCCCAGATCAAACAGTGGCAGGAAACTCAGCACACTAAGATCAACGCCTGCGGCTTTAATACCATCAAAACAGCCAAACAGCAGTGCAACACCCAGCACCAGCCGGAATGCCATACCCTGATTAAAAAACCATTCGCGCATAAAGGTCACTGCGACGAGAGCGACCACTACCGGATAAATAGCGACCAGCACCGGAATAGAAATCACCAGCAGTTGTGTCAGGCCAACATTAGCCACAATCGCGCATAAAACCGCAATCGCTGCTGCACACTGTTTATAACTGAAACGCGGCCACAGGGTATGGAAAAAATCCGCACAGGCAGAAGTCAGACCGACCGAGGTTGTCAGACAGGCCAGACCCACGATACCGGCCAGCACCACCGAACCCATCGGGCCAAACAGCATGGCAACATACGCCGCAACCAACTCACCACCATTTTGCGGGTTAGTCATCACACCACCGGCGGTCCCCCCCAATTGGAATAACGCGATATACACCAGCGCCAGTCCGCTTGCAGCAATCACGCTGGCAACTGCCAGATAACGGGTCTGCTGGATAACATTGCTGACACCACGTGATTTCAGGACATCAATGATCAGCATACCGAACATCAGAGCACCGAAGGTATCCATGGTGTTGTAACCTTCCAGCAAGCCTTTCACTACCGGATGGCCCAGATATTCAGGCGCAACAGACGGTACCGAACCCTGCGGTGCAACCAGTACCGCGATGCCTAATACAGCCAGTAATAATACCAGGATTGGCGTCAGCACTTTGCCGACGGCATCCAGCAGTTTGCCCTGATTCAGAGAGAGAAACAGTGTCAGCGCAAAATAAGCCACACTAAACAGCGTCAGCATTAACTGACCATCAAACGAACCGATGAACGGTTTTACCGCCATCTCATAAGTCACCAGACCCGTACGCGGTGTCGCAAAAGCCGGGCCAATGATGATGTAAGTTGCGATCGCAATGGATGTGCCAGCCCATGCCGGTAACATCCGGGTCATCGTGAGCAATCCGCCACCGGCAAATGCAACTGAAAGAAGAGTCGCCAATGGCAACCCCACTGCGGTGATCAGAAAGCCCAGCATCGCAAAACTCATGTTTTCGCCAGCCAGGTAACCTGCCATCGGAGGGAAAATAATATTGCCTGCCCCCAGAAAGAAGGCAAAGGTCATAAAGCCGAGACCAAGCAAGTCGGCCCGCGTCATGGTTTGTTTCAAAATTAACTCCACTTACAACGGCTTGTCAGCTCTGACTTCCTGTCAGATAACAAACCATGCCGGAGCGCATGAACCATCCATGGCAGCGAACAACATAAAGACCTGAAAAAGGGGTGCAAGCATACGTGAGCTTTAAGGCAGAATAAAGCACAGAATATGCAAAAATGGTCACATCGGAGCCATTACCGACCACAATCCGATATTTTATGCTAATAAGAAGCGAAATCAGGCAAAGAAAACCAAGGGAAACAGCAGCACCTTTCCCCGGAAATCAGTTCATCTTTGCGTCAGTGCCAGCTTTACGGCCAGAGCAGCGAAGACACTGCCCGCAATCCGGTTCATAACAACCTCGGCTTTCGGGCTCTGACTGAACCAGCTGCCCAGTTTCCCGGCCAGAACACTGATCAGACCAAAGACCAGCAAGGTACAAACAATAAATACCGCCCCCAGCTCGAGCAACTGAAGTGTCAGATGACCACTGGCCGGATTGGTAAATTGCGGCAAAAACGCCAGAAAGAAGATGGAGACTTTTGGATTGGTGATATTCATGACAATACCACGCCGGTAGAGTGCCAGCTTATCCAGTGATACCGCATTCACTGTACCCAGCCCACTGGCACCGGCCCGGAATGCACCCCACGCCAGATAAAGCAGATATGCAGCGCCGCAAAGTTTGAGAATGGTAAATGCCAGCAGCGACTCTTGAAAAATGACCGCAACCCCCAGTGCCACCGCCGACGTGTGCACCAGCAACCCCGTGCATAATCCCAGCGTCACCAGGATGCCGGATGCCGTGCCACGGAGCATTGCCTGCGTAAGCACAAAAATATTATCCGGGCCAGGTGCGAGGCAAAGCAGTAAAGAGGCAGTAAGAAATAACAGAAAGGTATCCGGACTCAGCATCACTATCTCCGTGAAATCAGAAAACTGAGTCCGATTCTAGCACTACTTTCACTCTTCCGGCGCAAAACACCCCTCGCGCTCCACACACTCATCACAACTGGGTGAGCGGCAAACATAGTTTCCACCCAGAGCACATTGCTGACGATAGAAGAATTTTTTCCAGCGCATATTCTGGCTGTTCATCTGCACTAAATCAGGAAAACAACATTGCATCAGTTCACGCAGACTTTGCCGTGTGTCCAGCCCCAGATCCTGCCACAAGTGGTTGTACCCCATGCTCGCTACCGCAATGATCCGGGCCATCGGCGCGGCATCAGGCAGCAGATAATCAGATAACCACTGTTCCAGTTCCTGACACTCCTGCTCACGCATCGCTAACAGTTCAGAAAGCAACGTCTGTCGCTGGTGCTGTAATAAACCAATCACCGCAGACGGAACATTACAGGTGACTAACAGTTGCTGATACGGCTCAGCACCTAATCCCATATATCTGGGTAGCTGACTGATCCCTGTCTGAAACCGCCAGACCAACTGCGTCAGCCATTCCTGCGGTGAACAGGGTGCTGCAGCAGTCAGTAATGAAGCCTGTAACGGCATATCACTCCGGATGGCCTGGTTCATAATAAATTGCTCCTTCAACCGGACAGATCTGGATACAACGCGGTCCGACAGTATGTCCTTTGCATTCATTGCAGCGTTTAGCCGAGATCGTAAATATTCTGTCCTGTTCACGGATCGCCCGTTTCGGACAAACCTCAATGCAGCTGAAACAGCCGACACATTTTTCCGTGATCGCGCAGCTCATTACGCCACTCCGCGTACGTGTAATTTCACCTCACTCCGGCCTTTCGGCTGTTGCTGCCACCATGCAGACAAGGCTTCACGGATTGGCTGCCAGGCATAATCCACTACCGGCTGAACCCCGGCCGTTTCCAGTTTTTGCCATGGGCCCAGTCCTAACCGGGAGCAGAATACGGCATCCATATCGGCCAGCAAATTCAGTGTGTCCGCCATCACATCGTCGTGATCATCACATTCCGTCTGACCCTGACAATATTGCGCGACATGCCGTTCACCAACCAGCGTCACACCTTCACTGCTGATACTGTAGATATGGAATCGTTTCGCATGACCAAAATGCTGATCAATCACCTGCCCTTGCTGAGTTGCGACGGCAACCAGACGGGCATCGTCATCATCAGACGCACCGGCACTGGCAATTGCAGCCTGCACTTTAGTACGTTGCTGCATCACTGCCGAATAATCCTTTTTCTGCTCTGACAATGAGCTGAGGTTAAATTCCTGACTGCGATCTTCGCCCAGCATCCCTACCGCATCAGCGCGACATTGCTGACAGTGCGCCATCTGCGGCATGAACACACCACTGCGTTCACGCACCTGGGCGACTTCTTCAGGCGTCGGTTCACGCTGACCACTCAAACCGTAATGCGTACCATGCTCCGGTTTAGAAATTAACGGCATAATATTGTGCAGGAATGCGCCCATATCACGGATCGCATGACTGACTTCCGACAGATGCAAATCGTTAACACCGGGGATCAATACCGAATTGATCTTTACCAGCACGCCGTTTTCCATCAGCTTACGCATCCCTTCGATCTGCTGATCGATCAGGATCTGCGCGCCTTCTTTACCGCGGTAACGTACGCCATCAAAATAGATCCAGTCGTAGATCCCGGCAGACACATGCGCATCAATCGCATTCATGGTGATGGTGACATGATCCACACCCAGTTCAACCAGTGAATCGACCGACTGCGGCAACGCCAGACCATTGGTCGATACACACAACTTCACATCGGGTAATGCAGAACGTAACCCTTCCAGCGTATCAAAAGTACGGGTCTGGTTAGCCAGTGGATCGCCGGGGCCGGCAATGCCAATCACTGAAAGTTGCGGGATCGCGGCAGCCACGGCACGGGCTTTCTGCAACGCCTGTTCTACATTCAGCAATTCAGAAACCACCCCCGGACGGGATTCATTAGAACAATCGTATTTACGGTTACAGTAATGACACTGCACATTGCAGGCCGGTGCTACCGCCAGATGCATACGGGCATATTTGTGATGAGCACTGGGTGAATAGCAAGGATGGTGAGCTACCTTTTCCGCCTGTGCCATGGAAAAACCAGCCGCATTGTGTGATCCACCACAACCATGTCCTTTCTGTTGGCTGTCACACTTCTGTTGCATTACCAGTTTATTATCCGTCATGTTATATCTGCCTTATCTCACCCAGTCTTTGTACTGAATGATGCAAACATCACTCCGGAGATCACATTTAATTTAATTCATTGAAAAACAAGGTTTTTTAATCAACAAAGACTGTAGCAAGATACGACAGATATGCCACACACAAACGACAATGTGATAAAGCGCACATAATTCAGTAGGATCTTCAGATTAGCTAATTCGGTTTAGCCAAATTTCAGGGCATTTGCTCAGATCTATTGTGTTAGATCAGGAAAACACTGAAAAATCGTTTCAGACATCATCAAATGTCATTATTCCCTGTATAATGCGCGCAACTTATCGTTATACCCGTTTTATATCCCTGAACTGTTGGAGTTATCCTTCCATGAAAAAAACCAAGATCGTATGTACCATCGGTCCTAAGTCTGAGCCAAAAGCTGTAATGGCTAAAATGATTGAAGCAGGCATGAACGTAATGCGTCTGAACTTCTCTCACGGTGACTTTGAAGAGCACGGTGGTCGTATCAAGACTGTACGTGAAATCTGTGCTGAAACTGGCAAAAAAGTAGCTATCCTGCTGGACACCAAAGGCCCGGAAATCCGTACTATCAAACTGGAAGGCGGTAACGACGTATCTCTGGTTGCTGGCCAGACCTTCACTTTCACTACAGACAAAACTGTAGTTGGTAACACTGAACGTGTTGCTGTGACTTACGAAGGCTTCGCTAAAGACCTGGTTGCTGGTAACACTGTACTGGTTGACGACGGTCTGATCGGTATGGAAGTTATCTCTACTACTGATACCGAAGTAGTATGTAAAGTGATGAACAACGGCGACCTGGGTGAAAACAAAGGTGTTAACCTGCCAGGCGTTTCTATCAAACTGCCAGCACTGGCTGAAAAAGACAAAGCTGACCTGGTATTCGGTTGCGAACAAGGCGTTGACTTCATCGCTGCTTCTTTCATCCGTAAGAAAGAAGACGTTCTGGCTATCCGTGACCACCTGAAAGCACACGGTGGCGAAAACATCCAGATCATCTCTAAAATCGAAAACCAGGAAGGTCTGGACAACTTCGACGAAATCCTGGAAGTTTCTGACGGTATCATGGTTGCCCGTGGCGACCTGGGCGTAGAAATCCCGGTTGAAGAAGTTATCTTCGCTCAGAAGATGATGATCCAGAAATGTAACAAAGCACGCAAACCAGTTATCACTGCAACTCAGATGCTGGACTCCATGATCAAAAACCCACGTCCTACCCGCGCTGAAGCTGGTGACGTTGCGAACGCGATCCTGGACGGTACCGATGCAGTTATGCTGTCAGGTGAATCAGCTAAGGGTAAATTCCCACTGAACGCTGTTTCTATCATGGCAACTATCTGTGGCCGTACTGACCCGGTTATGCCTTCTAACCTGGCTATCGAAAACGCTAACGATCGTAAGAGCATCACCGAAGCAGTATGCCGCGGTGCAGTAGAAACTACCGAGAAACTGGAAGCTCCACTGATCGTTGTTGCTACTGAAGGTGGTAAATCAGCGCGCGCAGTTCGTAAATACTTCCCTAAAGCGAACATCCTGGCACTGACTTCTAACGCTAAAACTGCTCAGCAGCTGGTTCTGTCTAAAGGCGTAACTCCGGTTCTGGTTGAAAAACTGGACTCTACCGACGCTTTCTATGTACAGGGTAAAGAACTGGCACTGCAGTCAGGTCTGGCAGCTAAAGGTGACATCGTAGTGATGGTTTCCGGCGCTCTGGTACCAAGCGGCACAACCAACACTTCTTCTGTTCACGTTCTGTAATTCATCAGACCGAAACAGTAAAATCGAACGCCGGTTCCCTTGGGGAGCCGGCGTTTTTTTATCAGCTTTTTTGTGCGTCAGCTCCCGTTTTGCTATATCCTCTCGCTGATTAAGTGCAAGCTGCTTACCTCTTGCCAACATTGACACAACACATAACTAACGGTGAACACAGCATATGCAGAAACAGCGAATTCTCCGCACTCTGTTATCCGGATTGCTTCTTCTGACCAGTACTGCACTCTTTGCTGCCGAGCAAACAGAGTTACCATCAAAAACCAGTCTGGACAACAAACTGGCCAGCCTGAATAAACGCGATACGCTGACCGTTGCAGAAAAAGCACAGAAAGACGATATCGAACAAACCATTTCCCTTCTGGACGCCATTGATAAAGAAAAGATCAAAGTAAAAGATCAGGATCAATCGCTCACCAGAACACCGGCCAGACTGAAAGAATTCAGCCGTCGGCTTGAACTCCTGCAGAAAAATGATGTTCAGGATACTGAACAGCTGAAAGCAGAGATCAGCCGTTTATCACAAACCCAGCTGGACAGCCGTCTTACCGATCTGCTGAATCAGCTGCAGAGTGCACAGAACGATCTTGGCAATGCCAACAGTCAGTTAACCTTCCTGCAAACGCTGCCGGAACGCGCTCAGTCAACGATGAGTCAGGATTACCAGCGCATGCAGGATATCCGCAATCGTCTGAGTGGTCTGAAACAAAACGGGGAAATCACACCGTCACTGCGTGTGAAACTGAATACCGAACTGGCGCTGTTGCAACTGCAGCAGGAACAACGTCAGAAAGATCTGGATAACAATACCAGTCAGCAGGATCTCTACAATAAGCAGCGTGATTACCTCACCGCCCAGATTGCGCAACTGAATAACTGGGTACAGCTACTGCAACAGCAGGTCAGCAATAAACGTCTGACACTGACCGAAAAAACCGTAGAAGAAAGCGGCACTGCGCAGACTGACGATTCCCAAATACTGCCCTCCTTTATTCAAAAAGAGCAGAGACTGAATCAGCAACTCAGTCAGCAATTAATTGATGCGACTCAGGGCGTTAACTCGCTGGTACAGGAAAACATCAAAGTTAAAAACTGGCTGGATCGCACCACCCAGACAGAACAAAACCTGAATGAACAGATCTCCGTACTGAAAGGCAGCCTGCTGCTTTCCAAGATCCTCTATCAGCAACGTCAGATGCTGCCGGACTCGGATCTGGTACGCGGTTCCGAAGAACAGATCGCCGATCTGCGTCTGGCCCAGTTCGATGTGAACCAGCTGCGTGATCAGTTGTATCAGCGTAATGATTACATTCAGAAACTGCTGGAAAAAAATACCAGCGATATACTGACTGCAGAGCAGATGACCATACTGAATGAAACACTGGATGGTCGTCGCGAATTACTGGAACAATTGAATAAACAGCTCGGTCAGCAGCTGAATTTATCCATCAATCTGCAACTCAACCAGCAACAACTGGAACGCGTCAGTAAATCGCTGCAATCCACATTACAGCAGCAGATCTTCTGGGTCAGCAGTAACAAACCTCTCGATATGGCGTGGCTGAGTGCGCTGCCGGGTGCGTTAATGGCACAGTGGCAAGCCGTCAGTATCAGTGCCAACCTGAACAACTGGCTGCAGAATTCGCTGAAAGTATTACCCGCTATTTTGCTGATGCTGATTATCGCAGGCATCATGCTCTGGAAACGCCAGACGATACAATCCCGCTTTGAAACACTGGCCAAAGATGTCGGCCAGTTACGCAAAGATACGCATAGTCACACCCCGAAAGCGATTCTGTTAGTCCTCCTGCGTACCATCCCAGGCGCACTGTTGATCATGAGTGCCGGTCTGGCTCTGGTCTTCAGCGGTCTGTCATCACCATTGATTATCTGGGAACTGTCTTTCCGGATGGCGCTGGCCTATATGGCTTTCGGCTCGATGCGCCGTATGCTGAAACCGGATGGACTGGCACAAAAACATTTTGGTCATGATGCCCTGACGGTTGCGCATCTGCGTAAAGCATTACGCAATATCTGGTATACCCTGCTGCCGCTGATTTTTATCGCAACGCTGGGTGAGTTAGACCCGTCCCGCTTAGCCAACGATGTGCTCGGACAAATCATCTGTCTGGTCAGCTTGCTGCTGTTATCTTTCGAACTGTTTACCACTGTGCGTAAACGGCCAAATAACCAGCAAACCAGTTTATGGCGTAATATTTCTGCACTGGCCTTTGGCGCTGTACCTCTGATACTGATCGGTTTACTGGTATTTGGTTACTACTACACCGCGCTGAAACTGAGTGCCCGTCTGATCGACAGTTTCTATCTGGTTTCAGTCTGGGTGTTACTGTACGAAACAGCACTACGCGGCCTGTCAGTTGCCGCCCGTCGCCTGGCTTATCGCCGTGCACTGGCTAAACGTCAGAATCAGCAACGCAACGAAAATGCCGAAGGTGTTGAAGTCAGCGATGACAAACCTATTACGCTGGAACAGATCAACGAACAGACTCTGCGTCTGGTCACTGTTACCCTGACGTTGGTATTCGCTGGTGCCTTCTACTGGTTGTGGTCTGACCTGGTGGCGGTCATTGCCTATATGGACAGTATCACGCTCTGGCACCATACCGTGGGTACAGACGGCGGTGCTGTACTGGAAGCGGTCAGCCTGCGGGATCTGTTGGGTGCCGTCCTCATTGCGGTCGTGACCTATATCCTGACCCGCAACTTACCCGGTTTGCTGGAAGTACTGGTATTGTCACGCCTGCAGCTGGCACAAGGGACCTCATACGCGGTTACCACGATGTTGTCCTATCTGCTGACAGCGACCGGTACCATTGCCACGCTTTCCACCATCGGTATGGAGTGGAATAAATTACAATGGCTGGTTGCTGCGTTATCTGTGGGCCTGGGTTTCGGTTTACAGGAGATCTTCGCTAACTTCGTATCCGGTCTGATCATTCTGTTCGAACGTCCGGTTCGTATTGGCGACACTATTACCGTTTCCGGTTTCTCCGGTACGGTAAACAAGATCCGTATCCGCGCCACAACGATCACCGACTTTGACCGAAAAGAAGTGATCATTCCAAACCGCGCATTTGTGACCGAGCGTCTGATCAACTGGTCTTTGAGTGATACAGTCACCCGTGTGGTATTAAGGATTGGCGTTTCTTATGGTTCCGATCTGGATCTGACCCGCCGCTTGTTATTACAGGCTGCCGCAGAGAACCCGCGCGTCATGAAAGAGCCGGAACCAACCGTCTTTTTCCTCGCGTTCGGAGCCAGCACGCTGGATCATGAAATGCGCTTCTTTGTCCGTGAACTGGGCGATCGTAACCCGGCACTCGACGAGCTGAACCGCCGCATCGACCAACTGTTTACTGAACACGGCATCAATATCGCGTTCAATCAGGTCGAGGTCACGTTGAAAAATGCACGGGGTGATGTTGTCAGCATTGATCCGGTAACTGCAGGCACTGCTGCCGGTGCAGCCGCTGCTGCGACGCTGGAAAATATTGCCGCTGCAGAAGCAGCTGCATTAGTGGCTCAGCAAGCGAAAGAACAAGAACAGAAACAAAAATAAATGCAGGCGCGAGGGATTTTAAATCCCTTGAGTCCCGAAACTAAAAAGCCCTCAGATATTTTAGAGGGCTTTTCTATTTAAAGATAACTAACTATCCCAGGTTAGGGAGCCAGACGATCAATATGCCAGAGGCTACCTTCACGCTGATACAGGAAACGGTCGTGTAAACGATGTGCTCCGCCCTGCCAGAATTCGATGCTATCAAAGCGAATACGGTATCCACCCCAGAAACTCGGCACCGGAATTTCACCATTGGCAAATTTGGCCTTTATCTCCATGAATTTGCTTTCCAGCATGCTGCGTGCAGAAATACGGCTGGATTGCTGACTCACCCATGCTGCGATCTGACTGTCTTTCGGGCGGGAATGGAAATATTTCACCACATCCAACGGAGAAAGCTGTTCCGCAACACCGGTGATATGTACTTGTCGTTCTAAAGTATGCCAGGGGAATAACAGACTAACGTGATTATTTTGTTTGATCTGTTGCGCCTTCCGGCTGCCAAGGTTGGTATAAAATACAAACCCGTTTGCATCGTAGTGTTTCAGCAACACCATCCGCTGGAATGGTTGTCCGTTGGCATCAACCGTGGCGACACTCATCGCTGTCGGATCAGGTAATTTGGCATCACACGCCTGACGCAACCATTTCTCAAACAAATCCATCGGATCATTCGGCAGCTCATCGCGATGCAAGCCCCCTTTCAGGTATTCACGACGTAAATCCGCAATTTCCATTTTTCTATTCTTCCCATCAATGCTTATCGTTCCATTGTGCGCTGCATAGATGCTGATCTCAAGTCTGTGATATTGGCTGCAAAGCGGTAATGTTGCTTGTCTCTGCGCTGATGACCTTCTATGATCTTCTCATTCAAATTATTCAGGTTTTATCATGCGCACCTATGCCCTCACTCCGCTGGAATGCGGTTCCGTACAAGCTATTCTGTCTGCCGTATTAAATGAAAAATCGCCGGTTGATCGCGCGACAGCACAGGAGTTCAAAATGGAACCGATGCCGGAAGCGGCACAGATCCATGTTATTGGTGCCGTCGGTGATATATTGCGCCATCTCAATCTGCTGGCGTTCCTCGCTGATGTGCCGATGGCGCAGGCCGGTATCGCGGTGCAATCTCTGATTTGCCAGTGGCACCTGTTGCGTAACCGTCAGTTGCCTAATCTGCGGGCGGCCGATCTTTGTGATGTAAAAATGTTTGAAGCTCGCCGTGAACTGGCTCAGCAACAACCTGCATTGTGGGATGGTTGTCCGGAATGGCTGGAACAGCTGGGACAAGAGCAGCTGGGTGAACAGTGGCCGGCAGAGCGTGAAGCACTGACCCATGCCGCCAAACGCTATATCCGCGTGAATACACTGAAATGCAATGAAACCCAGCTGCAACATCGCCTGCAGCAGGAACATATTGAAACCCGTGCCGTACCTGACGTCCCCGGTGCATTGGAAGTTACCTCCAATGGTTCTCTGTTCCGCACTCCGGCCTTCAAAGATGGCTGGTTTGAACAGCAGGATGCCGGCTCACAACACATTGCCCCTTTCCTTGGCGTTGAACCCGGTATGCGCGTGATTGATGCCTGTGCCGGTACTGGCGGCAAAACACTGCATCTCGCCGCTCTGATGGCAGGAAAAGGCCGTCTGCTGGCGATGGATGTGGAACAGTGGAAAGTAGACAACCTGCGTCTGCGTGCCCGCCGCGCCGGTGCCCACAATATTGAACCGCGTCTGATTGAGAGCAGCAAAACCATCAAACGTCTGAAAGAGAGTGCAGATCGGGTATTACTGGATGTGCCTTGCTCTGGTTTGGGCGTTCTGAAACGCAACCCTGACACCAAATGGCGTGATACCGCAGAACGTTTACCAGTATTGCTGGAACTGCAAGCCGATATTCTGCGCCGTTACAGCAAAATGGTAAAAGTGGGTGGTCAGCTTGTTTATGCAACCTGCAGTCTGTTGCCGGCAGAAAACCAGGATCAGGTCGCCAGATTCATCAATGAATGTGATGGCCAGTTCACCCTGTTGCGGGAACAGACAATCAGCCCGGCAGAAACCGGTTTTGATGGTTTCTATATGGCATTGTTACAACGGAACTAATCCGGAATCATCACGTAAAAGGGGCGCTGTTGATAGCGCCCCTTTTTTATATCTTAAATTGCTCTCGCCATTCAGCAGACGAAAAAAAACCGCATCAGCAAGCTGTGCGGTTTTTCATTTCATTCATTCAACTCAGCGCGAATTAACGGTCGCGGCGGAATTTACCACCTGCGCCACCATCACGGTGCTGCGGACGATCACCACCACGGTTGTCACCATGGCTGCTGCGGCTGTTGAATGGACGATCACCACGGAATTCGCCACGACCTTCAGTACGAGCGCCATCAGCGCGAGGTGGACGACGATCACCGAAGGATGGACGTGCACGACGAGCAGATTCCGGAACTTCACCAGAGAACAATTCAATATCCAGCGGACGCTGACAAACACGCGCTTTTTTCAGCGTATTCATCACTTCTGTTGGCATACCTTCCGGCAGATCAACGGTAGTGAAATCGTTATAGATCTCAATGTGACCGATGAATTTGCTGTCAATTCCGGCTTCGTTAGCAATCGCACCAACGATCTGGCCTGGTTTAACACCATGCTCATGACCGACATGCAGTTTATAACGGGCAGTCGGGCCTTCCGGTGCGCGTGAACGACGTTCGCTACGCTCAGGACGATCACCACCACGCTCGAAACGGTCACCACCACGGTCGTTGCGATCACGACGGGCACCACGGTCACGGTCAAAACGATCACCGCCACGCTCTTCCATACGCTGGCTTGGTTCCGGCTCATTTTCATTCATGAACAGTGGCTCGTCACCCTGAACCATCTTGGCCAGAGCAGCACACAGATCCAATGGATCAGTGCTTTCGTCTTCCAGGAACTCATTGATGATCTGCTGGAATGGCTGTAAATCTTCTTCAGAATCCAGAGTTTCACGGATCTGCAGTTTAAAGCGTTCCAGACGATGTTTGTTGATATCTTTGGCTGTTGGCATCTGCATCGGCTCGATTGGCTGACGGGTAGCCTGTTCAATCATGCGCAGCATACGACGTTCACGTGGCGCCACAAACAGGATTGCATCACCGGTACGACCAGCACGGCCAGTACGACCGATACGGTGTACATAAGACTCTGTATCGTAAGGAATATCGTAGTTTACAACGTGAGTGATACGTTCTACGTCCAGACCACGAGCCGCAACGTCAGTTGCGATCAGAATATCAATCTGGCCTGCTTTCAGTTTTTCTACAGTGCGTTCACGCAGTTTCTGCGGGATATCACCGTGCAACGCTTCACATGAGTGACCACGTGCAGACAGTTTGCTGGTCAGCTCTTCAGCGGCAGTTTTGGTACGAACGAATACCAGCAGAGCATCGTACTGTTCAACTTCCAGCATACGAGTCATCGCGTCCAGCTTATGCAGGCCGGAAACTAACCAGTAACGCTGACGAATGTTGGCCGCGGTGCTGGTTTTTGATGCAATCTTGATTTCCACAGGGGTTTTCAGATGGCGATGCGCGATACGGCGGATCTGTTCTGGCATAGTGGCAGAGAACAGCGCGATCTGACGATCCAGCGGACATTGTTCGATAACCCATTCCACGTCATCGATAAAGCCCATGCGCAGCATTTCGTCTGCTTCGTCCAGCACCAGTGTTTTCAGTGCAGACAGGTCCAGCTTGCCACGGCGCATCATGTCCATAACACGGCCCGGAGTACCTACAACGACCTGAGCGCCACGACGCAGAGCACGCAGCTGTGAATCGTAAGATGAACCACCATAGATAGGCAGTACATGGAAATCAGGGATAAATTGTGCGTAGCTCTGGCAAGCTTCAGCAACCTGAATAGCCAGTTCACGCGTTGGTGCCAGAATCAGCACCTGAGTGTCCATCTGAGTCAAATTCAGACGGGACAGGATTGGCAGGGCAAACGCGCCTGTTTTACCTGTACCGGTTTGTGCCTGTCCTAACAGGTCACGGCCTTCCAGCAACGGCGGAATTGCCGCAGCCTGGATTGGCGAAGGATCTTCGTACCCCACAGCGGCTACGGCCTTCAGAATAGGCGCAGCTAACCCCAGCTCGCTAAAGCTTGGCAATTTTTCAGTATCAGTCATATTTATTTTCACTACTCTACAAGGATGGGCACTTAGCGAGGGAGACGCTGCTGGCCCGACAAAGAAATGGGTGGCGATTATACACATTCAGCGAGATATGTCGCCAAAAATGTGATAGTTATCGCAGCAATTTCAGAAGTTTTCAGACGGGTGGGCTTACACGGTCTCTTACTCTACTCTCTGTTACGCTGGTTATTATACAACCAATTTACAACTTATGCTCGTAACTATTGTCTTACAGTTCTTTTTTTCTGTGAAAGTACCGCCAGAGTTAACCGGCTGGTGCATAACAAATGCTCACGTTCATCCTGCAGATTGATCTGCCAGACTTGCGTGGTGGCGCCCAGATGGATTGGCCGGGCAATCCCGGTCACGATGCCATTACGTTTAGCGCGCAGATGATTGGCATTGATATCCAGCCCGACACAGCAATGCGTGCGGGGAACACACATATTCCCCGCGACAGAACCTAATGTTTCTGCCAGCACCACAGACGCGCCGCCATGCAGTAATCCCATTGGCTGGTGGGTACGGCTATCCACCGGCATGGTCGCCTGCAGATAGTCGTCACCAATAACGGTGTATTCGATACCGAGATGTGCGACCAGTGTATTTACAGAGCCTGCATTTAAACTCGCCAGCGTAAAATCCCGTTGCCAAATCATCGTTATTACCTCGCCATTCGCTTTAAGATCACAGTAATGCCAGCAACGCCTGTACCGGATGCTTCAGCTTATTACCATCAATACGTTTGACCTGACTGCGGCAGGAATAACCGGTTGCCAGTGCATACGCTGCCGGTAATTTGGCTAACGCGGGTTGCCAGCTGTTTTTGTAGATCTGGCGTGAATCATCCAGATGCTTACTATCATGACCATAAGTGCCGGCCATGCCACAGCAGCCCACAGCGACCGGCTGTAATTTAGCGCCCAGACGGGTAAAGACCTTCGCCCAGTCACCATTACTGCCTGGCTCTGCCGTTTTTTCGGTGCAGTGCCCCATCAGATAGAAGGTTTCACTACCGGCTTCTTTTTGCGGTAACAAATCCAGCACTGACAACAACCACTCCTGTGGTAACTGTACTTTGAAGTCGCCGCGGGCGTCACCCAGCGCACGTACATACTCGTCACGGTAGCAGAGCACCATCGCCGGATCCGGGCCCACCATCGGGATACCCAGCTTATGCAGACGATTGAAGAACTGTGCACTATCCGCTGCGGTGCGGGCAAAACTGCGCAGGAAGCCTTTAATGTGCTGCGGCTTACCATTCGGCTTGAATGGCAGCAACAACGGACGATAACCCAGTTTTTCGATCAACAGGATCAGATCGCGCACCACATCCGCATCATAGAACGAGGTAAACGGATCCTGCACGACCAGCACGACTTTACTGCGGGCATCCGGCGACATGGCTTCCAGTTTTTCCAGCTGGAACAGTAATGCTTCGTGACCCGCCAGTTGCTGTTTCAGTGTCGGCTGACTGAGGATTGGTACATCCACCATACCGATGGTTTTTTCTGTGAGTTTCTGTACCCATTGTTTTTTCAGGAAGAAATTCACGGCACCCGGTGTTTTAGCCATCAGAGGTGCATAAGTCTCTACCGTCGCGACAAAATAATCTTTTGCCGGACGCAGGTAACGCTGATGGTACAGTTGCATAAAGCGGGAACGGAACGCAGGCACATCTACCTTGATCGGACACTGGCTTGAGCAGGCTTTACAAGCCAGACAGCTTTGCATCGCATCCATCACTTCATGCGAGAAATCATATTCCCCGCGGGCTTTCGCGAACGTATTCAGTGCACGATCAACCAGATCTTTCCAGCGGAAGACGCCATGTTCAACCGCCCCTTCTTCGCTCAGTACATCCACACCCTGTGATTCCAGCTGACGCAGCCACTCACGCATCAGACCGGCACGGCCTTTCGGTGATTCACGACGATCGCCGCTTAATTTAAAGGAAGGACACATCGGTGAGGTGGTTTCAAAGGTAAAGCACAAGCCATTACCGTTACATTCCAGCGCCTCTTTAAACGAGTCACGGATCCGGACCGGGATCTGACGATCATAAGCACCGCGTTTGGTCGCATCGACTGAAACCAGCGGATCGTTTGAATTCAGCGGGGTACAAATCTTGCCCGGATTCAGCCGGTTATCCGGGTCAAACGCGCCTTTGATCCGGCGCAGTTCAACAAACAGATCGCCGAAGAATTCAGGACCGTATTCTGAACGGAAACCACGGCCGTGTTCACCCCACATCAGGCCGCCATATTTCGCGGTCAGCTTCACGACCTGATCAGAGATCTTGCGCAGCGTCACTTCCTGTTCCGGATCGCACATATCCAGTGCCGGGCGCACATGCAGAACCCCCGCATCAACGTGACCGAACATACCGTAGGTCAGTTGATGGTCGTCCAGCAAAGCGCGGAATTCCATAATAAAATCAGCCAGTTTTTCCGGCGGAACCGCCGTATCTTCGGTAAATGCCACCGGCTTTTTACGCCCTGGTGCATTACCCAGCAGACCTACGGCTTTTTTACGCATGGCATAAATAGCTTCGACACTGGCCAGATCTTCTGTGATCTGATAGCCAATGATACCGGCTTTACCGGCAGCCATCAGTTCATCCAGTTTCTTGCACAGAGCCTGCATTTTAGGCTGCTGGTCACTCGCGTCGGCACCGGCATATTCGACAATGTTTAATCCCATCATCTCTTTATCCGGTACATCGGTGATCAGGCTTTTCACCGAATGCCAGACGATATCGGAACGCGCCAGATCAAGTACGCGGGAATCAACTGTTTCAACCGACAGCGCTTCAGCTTCCACCATCAGCGGGGCGTTACGCAATGCTGATTCAAAGCTGTCATATTTGATATTTACCAATGCGCGGTAAGTCGGGATCGGCGTTAAATCCAGCACCGCTTCGGTAATAAAAGCCAGCGTGCCTTCGGAACCGCACAGCAAGCGGCTCAGATCCAGCGTTTCAGTGGCTGGATCGTAAACGTGTGTTAAATCATAGCCGGTGAGGAAACGGTTCAGTTTCGGGAAAGTGGCTTCGATGTCAGCACGTTTGCCACGTGCGATATCCCACACCAGACGATAGATTTCCCCTTCACGATCCTGCTGTTCAAGCTTCGCCTGCAAGGCATCACCCTGTAATGGCGCTGCGTCAATCACCGAGCCATCCATCAGCACTGCACGTACACCGACGACATGCGCAGAGGTTTTACCGTATTTCAGAGAGCCCTGACCGGAAGCATCGGTATTGACCATCCCGCCGATCGTGGCGCGGTTACTGGTAGAAAGCTCCGGAGAGAAAAACAGACCGTGCGGTTTCAGCGTGAGGTTCAGCTTATCTTTCACCAACCCCGCCTGCACTCTGACCTGACGGGCTGCCACATCCAGTTCCAGCACCGATGTCATATATAAAGACAGATCCACCATGATGCCATCATTCAAGGACTGCCCGTTGGTGCCGGTACCACCCCCACGCGGAGAGAAAGTGATTTGACGATACACCGGCTCTGAGGCCAGTTTGAGCATCAGCGCAATATCTTCCGTTGTTTTCGGATGCAGCACCGCTTGCGGTAGCCATTGATACACACTGTTATCTGTGGCGACTGCCAGACGGCTGGAATAGGAAGAATCAATATTGCCGGTGAAACCAGCGCGCGTTAACGCGGCCAGAAAAGCAATATAAGGTTGTTTCAGGCTTTCTTGGGGTGTCAGTCTCGGGATCATGCTGTGTTCCTGATCATGGTGCTGATATCAAAAAATTGAGTATCCAAGCGACGAGAGTGGATATATATGCATATTACACCATTCCATGGTGTAAACGGAAAACGAAATGGTACGCAAGCCCGCCATCGCGATCAATGAATAGCGTAACTAAAAAACGAAACAATTGGTTAATACGAGGGAAATGAGGGAAAGAGATCAGGCTCACAGATCATTTTTGCCCAAAAACAGAGATTGCCAGCTGGGTCACAAAACAACAACGCCAATGGCTTGCGCATTTGCACGGCTGTCTCTAGTTAGATATGTTCAATTCAAGAAAAGTTCCCAAGAAATTAAAAAAAACTTTTCAGAGACTAACCAAGCCTGAGGTAAATCAGGCATCCCTCATAACAAGGAAAGATGACGATGAAAAAAACCTTGAATGTATTAGTACCTAGCGTACTGGCACTGTTCGTAGCTTCTGCCGCTCACGCTGGTGCAACTTTCGATACCCCTCAGGGTAAACTGAACATCGGTGGCGATGTTGAGTATGATTTGACCGCTGATAGCTTCAGCGAAGGCGCTAAAACATACAATGATAAAGGTGTTTTAATTGCTGATGCGACTGACACTCAAGCTCTGGGTGGTCGTATCCTGCTGGACATCAACGGTGAACGCGTTCTGGCTAACGGCAACTTCGCTGGTTTCAAAATCAACCCAGTATACAGCCCGAACGGTAACTACGGTAACGGTGAAGATTCATGGTTCGCTTTCGGTGTGAAAAACGACTGGGCTGTGAAAATGGGTCACTATGAAGCGTATGATCTGTCTCCTGCTGGTCAGGACACCTACGTAGTAGGTTACGGTGACAAACTGTACCGCGCTAAAGCAGCTCGTGGCCGTGCCAACTCTGGTAGCCAGGCAATGTTCAGCAAAGAAGCTGGCCAATGGCACATGGAAGTATCTACCCTGTTCGGTGACGACAACGGTATGTATGACAACATGACTGGCGTAGTTAAGAACAAAGACCCGCTGCTGGCTCGCCCAGTTGTAGCCTGGACTGGTGACACTGTAACTGTAGCTGTTGGTGCAGAACTGAACCTGATCACTGACGCTTATGTTGATGCTGCTGGCGAAGACGTTTCTGACTGGACTGGTTACGGTGCAACTGCAACTGTTAAAGCCTCTGACGACCTGAGCTTCTCTCTGCGTGGCGCATACAAAGCTGCTGACGAAGGTGACGGCTACAGCGTTGGCCCAGGCATGCAATACCAGAACTTCTATGCTGCCTACCTGTATGGTCAAAACGAAAATTCAGCTACTGACGAAGATACTGAATACAACGTAGTTTACGCTTCTTACAAAATCCCGGCAGTTATGGGTATTGACAACTTTGACATGTACCTGGGTGCTTCATGGGGTGATGAGCAAGCTGAAGGTGCTGCTGATACCAATGAACAACTGGGCGGTCGCGTACGCTTCAAATACTTCTTCTAATCTGCCTGTGCAGATGGCGTAAGCCAGAAGTAAATGCCTATTGGACCCTCGCTTCGGCGGGGGTTTTTTGTTTTGACGGGTATAGTCAGTCAGATTTGATTGCACCCCATCTTTAAAGCTTTGATAATCTGATCACCCATCTGCCGCGAAAACAGAAACAGCGCCTATGACTTTTTCACGAATTCTCCGTTTCATGTTGCTGGTGACCTCAGGGTTATTCAGCCTCCAGAGTAATGCCAGCACCGATAACTATGCGCAACAGGCTCAGCAAACCTGCCAGACGCTGGTGGCTTATCGCATGGGCTCATTGCTGGATATTCAGGTTACCAGCGTCAAACCACTGGCTGTCGCAAATAAATGGCTGGTCACCGGAGAGGTGAAAAAACAAAAACCGGCGGTTACTTTCGCCTGTCTGTTAACCCAGAAAAACAACAAGATGGAGTTGGAAAAGCTGGAGCTGTTTCAGGTGCAACAGCAAAACAAATGAATCTGCTTATTTTTAATTCATCCGAATGAATGAACTATAATCAATACAGAAAACGGAAATACCGCCTGATGACGGGAGGGGTGTTCCATGAGTATTTTTTCATTTTCACGCCGCAGTCTCTTTTTCTTCTTACTCTGCATTCTGGCCGGATCGGCAGCCTACTGGTATTACCAGCAACCCACCGCAACCTATTCCGATCTGGTTTATGGCAACGGCCGGCTGGAAGCGACCGAGGTGGATGTCGCCACCAAAATCGCCGGACGGCTGTCCTCTATTGAGGTACAGGAAGGCGATGATCTGCAGGTAAAGCAAAAGATTGCAGAGATTGAAGCAACCGAACTGCAGGCTCAGTTACGGGCAGCGGAAGCGCAGGTACAGCAAGCGCTGGAAAATACACAAGAAGTCATTGCCGGTGTGGCCAGTGCGGAAAGTCAATATAACCTGGCCCGGATCACACTGGCGCGCTCGGATAAGCTGATGAGCAAGAACTTTATCAGTAAAGATCAACTGGATCAGGATCGGAGTGCGTTACAGGTCGCGCAGGCAGGTTTAACTGCCGCCCGGACGCGGGTAAAAGCCGCCAATGCTGCCGTTGCTACCGCCAAAGCGAATGCGGAGGTACTGCAAAGCACACTGCAGGATACTACGCTGACAGCGCCCATTGCCGGACGTGTACTCTACCGTCTGGCAGAACCCGGTGAAGTTCTCGCTGCCGGGGGCAAGGTGGTAACCTTGCTGGATCTGAACGATGTCACCATGTCCGTTTACCTTTCTGCAGCAGAAGCCGGTCAGGTCACACTGGGGGCACCGGCACACATCATGCTGGATGCACTGGCCGATCCCGTTCCGGCCAAAGTCGTGTATGTGGCCCCCCGCGCTCAATTTACCCCGAAAGAAGTCGAGACCCGTAACGAGCGGGAAAAGCTGATGTTCCGCATCAAAGTCAGAGTTGATCCGGCCTGGCTGGCAACACACGCAACGTTGGCAAAACCCGGTATGCCCGGCGTGGCCTACATCAAACTGTCTGCAGATACTGACTGGCCGGCACAGTTGCCCGTGAGGTAACGCTATGACTGAACGTACAGTGGCACAGCTTTCTGCCGTTAGTCTGACTTATGGCATGCTGAAAGCACTCGATCAGATAAACGTGACGATCCCGGCCGGTGGCATGGTGGGCCTGATTGGCCCGGATGGCGTCGGCAAGTCCTCGCTGCTGGCACTGATCGCCGGTGCCCGGAAAATTCAGCAGGGGCAGATTGCAGTGCTGGATACCGATATCGCTAATCGCCGTTTACGTGAAACGTTGCTACCGCGCATCGCCTATATGCCACAGGGGCTAGGGCGGAATCTTTACCCGACACTATCTGTTACCGAAAATGTTGATTTCTTCGCCCGGCTGTTTGGTCTGAATCGTCGCGCCCGTGCAGCGCGCATCAACGAATTACTGATCGCCACCGGACTGGCCGCATTCCACGATCGACCGGCAGCAAAATTATCCGGTGGCATGAAACAGAAACTCGGACTCTGCTGTGCGCTGATCCACGATCCGGATCTGCTGATTCTGGATGAACCCACCACCGGGGTCGATCCCCTCTCCCGCCGTCAGTTCTGGGAGCTGATCCAGCGTATCCGGATACGTCATCCGGCGATGACGGTTCTGGTTGCCACGGCCTATATGGAAGAGGCGGAGCATTTTGACTGGCTGATTGCGATGGATGCCGGAAAGATCATCGGCACCGGTTCCGCTGCCGAGCTGAAAAGAGAGACGAACAGCCAGACATTAGAGGAAGCCTTTATCCGGCTGTTACCCCCGGAGCGGCAGCAAGGTCATCACGCGCTGGTTATTCCGCCAAGAGACCTCAATCACCATCAATGGGCAATCGAAGCGCAAGGATTAACGCAGCGATTCGGGGATTTCACGGCGGTCGATAATGTGAGTTTTGCCATCGGTAAAGGCGAGATTTTTGGTTTTCTCGGCTCTAATGGCTGCGGTAAAACCACCACCATGAAGATGCTGACCGGTTTACTTCCGCCGACTGAGGGTTCCGCTCGTCTGTTCGGCGCACCGGTGGATGCCGATAATGTGGCAACCCGCAGTCAGGTTGGTTATATGTCGCAGGCCTTCTCACTGTATGGTGAATTGACCGTATTACAGAATCTGGAACTGCATGCCCGGTTATTCCATTTACCGGAGGAGAAAGTAGCAGCCCGGGTAGAAAACCTGCTGACCCGGTTTGAGCTGAAACCTTATGTCAGTATCCCGGCTGCTGGTCTGCCGCTTGGGATCCGGCAGCGGTTATCACTGGCTGTGGCCGTCGTGCATGAACCGAGCTTGCTGATTCTGGATGAACCCACCTCGGGGGTTGATCCGATCGCCCGCGATCAATTCTGGGAACTGCTGGTGGAACTTTCTCGCCAGCAAGGTGTGACCATCTTTATTTCCACCCATTTTATGAACGAAGCGGAACGCTGTGACCGGATCTCGCTCATGCATGCCGGACAGGTTCTGGCCAGCGATACACCGGAAGCGCTGCGGGCAAGCAAAAAGGCGCCGACGCTGGAGGCTGCCTTCATTGCTTATCTCGAAGACGCCACCGCTACTGATGACGCACCACCAGCGGTGACTGAACCCGCGATGATGAACGGCAATAATCATGCGACCCGGCAGGCATTCAGTCTGTACCGGCTTCTGGCCTATGCCTATCGTGAAGCACTGGAATTAAAACGCGACACAATCCGCCTGGCTTTCGCTCTGCTGGGATCGGTATTGATGATGTCTGTGCTCGGTTATGGCATTTCGATGGATGTGGAGAATCTGCGGTTTGCGGTGCTGGATCAGGATCAATCGCCCGAGTCGCGCGATTATATCCAAAACTTTGCGGGCTCCCGTTACTTCCAGCTGCGCCCGCCTATTGCTACTGCGGCAGAAATGGAACAACGCATGCACAGTGGCGAACTCTCTTTGGCGTTAGAGATCCCGCCCCGGTTTGGTCATGATCTGCGACTTAACCGTCAGCCGGAAATAGCGGCCTGGATCGATGGCGCATTGCCCTATCGCGGAGAAATGACGCTCGGTTATGTTCAGGGGTTGCATCAGCAATATCTGGTTGATTTGATCACCGAAGCAACCGGTTCAGCACCACAGTTACTGCCAACCGATATGGCTTTGCGTTACCGTTACAATCAGGATTTCCGCAGCATTTACGCCATGGTTCCCGCCGTCATTCCGTTATTGCTGGTCTTTATCCCCGCCATTCTGATGGCATTGGGTGTCGTGCGGGAAAAAGAACTGGGCTCGATCACCAATCTTTATGTCACCCCGGTCACCCGGCTTGAGTTTCTGCTGGGCAAACAACTGCCCTACATCGTTGTGTCCATGCTGAGTTATGTCTTGCTGGTCATCCAGGCTATCTGGATGTTTGACGTGCCAATCAAGGGAAGTCTGGCCACGCTGACATTGGGGGCCCTGATTTTCGTTACCGTGACCACCGGGTTAGGTCTGCTGATATCGACGTTTACCCGGACACAGATTGCCGCATTGTTCGGTACCGCCATACTGACCATGTTACCGACGGTCCAGTTTTCCGGTCTGACGACCCCGGTCGACTCGCTCATCGGCATGGCGTACGGCATCGGGCAATGTTCACCGGCAACCTATTTTCTGGTGATCAGCCGGGGCGTATTCACTAAAGCGCTCGGTTTTTATGATCTGTTAGAACCGTTATTAAAACTCGCAGCATTTATTCCTGTGCTGACCTTGCTCTCGCTTGTCCTGCTGCCCAAACAGGAAAGGTAGGCCATGATGAATACACATATCAGCAATATCTGGCGCCTTGGCATCAAAGAGTTACGGAGTCTGTGGGCTGATCGGGTGTTACTGGTGCTGATTGTCTGGGCGTTCACCGGGGGGATCTACAGTGCAGCGATCGGTGTTTCACAAGAACTGAATCATGCTCCCGTGGCGATTGTCGATGAGGATCTGTCGCCCTTATCCATGCGTCTTAGCCGGGCTTTAACGCCACCTTTTTTTAATCCGCCGGAAAATATCGCTCTGCAACAGATGGATCCGACAATGGATCAGGGACGCTATACGTTTGCGATTGTCATACCGGCAAATTTTCAGCGGGATCTGAACGCCGGCCACAGACCCACGATTCAAATCAACATCGATGCCACGGTCATGAGTCAGTCGTTTATCGGCGCCAGTTATATTCAGCAGATTTTTGCTGCCGAACTGAATGAATATCTGACGGGGAAACGAGATACATCCAGTCTTCCGATCAAACTAGTCAGCCGGGTACGGTTTAATCCCAATCTGACCGGCTACTGGTTTGGTGGTGTGATGGAGGTCATTAACAACATTAATATGCTGACCAT
The DNA here is from genome assembly GCF_000023065.1 of Tolumonas auensis DSM 9187. Classification (NCBI taxonomy): domain Bacteria; kingdom Pseudomonadati; phylum Pseudomonadota; class Gammaproteobacteria; order Aeromonadales; family Aeromonadaceae; genus Tolumonas; species Tolumonas auensis. The sequence continues at coordinate 662,345 of NC_012691.1, read as the reverse complement.
TATTCTGGTTGGTGCCGCGTTTATCCGCGAGCGGGAACACGGAACACTGGAGCATTTGCTGGTGATGCCGCTGACACCGTTTGAAATTATGATGGCTAAAATCTGGGCCAACAGTCTGGCGGTATTGTTAGGCACGACCGTCGCATTGACGGTGGTCATCCAGGGAGTATTGGAAGTACCGATTGCCGGCTCATTACCGCTGTTTCTGTTCAGTGCGGTGATCTATCTGTTTTCTGCCGCTTCCATCGGTATTTTTCTCGGCACGATTGCCCGCTCCATGCCGCAACTGGGCCTGTTAATCATTCTGACCATAGTGCCACTGGAGATGTTGTCCGGTGGCGTCACGCCGCGCGAAAGTATGCCGGAGCTGGTGCAGCAGATCATGCTGGCAGCGCCAAGCACCTATTTTGTCCGGCTGGCTCAGGCGATTTTATACCGGGGCGCAGGTATGGATATCATCTGGCCGGATCTGCTGGCGATGATAGGACTTGGAGCTATTTTCTTTCTGGTCGCACTGGTGCGGTTCCGCCGTGCCGTTACTCAGACGCAACTCTGAGGAGGTGTATGATGCTGATCCCCTCTCTGACCGATCCCCGCAGTGAAGCTACGCGGCAACGGCTGATTGATACCGGACTGGAGCTGTTCGGTCGTTATGGGTTTGATGGCGTAACCACCCGTCAGCTGGCGAATGCCGCGCAGGTGAATCAGGCCGCTATCCCGTATCATTTTGGTGGTAAGGAAGGCGTTTATCTGGCTGTGGCAGAACAAATCGCGGCCAATATCGGCCCTCAGATCCGTGAGTTACAGACACAGGCAGAATCACGGCTCAGTGCTGAATCGCCGCAGTCACTGCTACTGGAGATGACCTTAAAACTGGCGGAGATTGCCTTCGCGCCGGAACATCAGAAGAGCTGGTTTATCCTTCTGACCCGGGAACAATTTCACCCAACCGCGGCATCTGAAATTTTATATACCGGATTTATGCAGCCCGCGCATGACATGATAGGAAAACTGATTGCCCGTATCACGTCGGACGAAGCGGAGTCAGAGGATAATATCCTGCTGGCGCACGCCTATCTCGGCCAGCTGATTGGCTTTGCGATAGGGAAAGCCACGCTGAGTCGTCGCCTTGACTGGCCGCTTGAATTTACCCCCGCAGAATGGCAACAGGTCAAGGCAACCATCGCACGTTTCAGTCGTGCCACGATTGCCGGTATGACGCCAGGTGCAGATTGATCTCAGTGCGGGGCATCATGCTGACAGCACGGACTGTCTGACTGCGCCAGTTCATTGAGGATCGGACAATCCGGGTTGTCATCGCCCTGACAATGGCTGACCAGCGTTTCCAGCCCCGCCTTCATCTGGGTCAGTTCTGCAATTTTCTGCTCCAGTACAGCGATATGTTCCTGCGCCAGTTGTTTGACCTTACTGCTGGGTCGTTGTTCGTCATGCCATAACGAAAGTAACTCACCGATTTGCGGTAATGAAAAACCAAGCTCTCTGGCCTGCCGGATAAAGCGCAGTTGCTGCACATCCTGATCCCGGTAATGCCGGTATCCGGCTTCACTGCGGATTGCCGGCGGCAGCAGACCTAAACTTTCATAATGACGGATCATCTTAGCCGTCAGACCACTGCGTTTTGCCATCTCACCAATGGTCAGAAAAATTGCAGACATAACTATGACTCCCTGATAACTGCCCATGCCGGATGCCAGCGGGTCAGCCATAATGCATTCGTCACCACACTCACCGAACTGAATGCCATCGCAGCACCAGCCAGCATCGGATCCAGAAATCCCATCACCGCTAACGGTAATGCCACTAAATTGTAAATAAATGCCCAGAACAGATTTTGCCGGATCTTGCGGCTGGTCAGCCGGGCGATCATCAGCGCATCGGCGACGGCCCGCGGATCGTTACGCATCAGCGTCATGGCAGCACTGGCCATCGCGACATCGGTGCCGGAACCCATGGCGATACCGAGATCGGATTCCGCCAGTGCCGGCGCATCATTGATGCCATCACCGACCATTGCGACCGTAAACCCCTGCTTCTGCCAGCGGACAACCGCTTCGGCTTTCTGTTCCGGTAATACCTGTGCCGCCATCTCATCAATGCCAAGCAGACTGGCTATCTGCTGTACACTTTGCTGATTATCACCACTCAGCAGTGCGACCTTGATCCCTTGCTGCTGCAGCGTTTTGATGGCTGCTGCCGCTTCCGGTTTCGGTGGATCCTGAAAGGCAAACCAGGCCACCACCTGCTCCGCAGCGATCAGCCAGGAGACGGTACGCCCCTGCTGATACTGCTGTTCCGCACCGGCCTGCAATGCCGCATCCGGCGTGAGCTGACGCTGAATTAATCCCTGACCACCGACCAGCGCATAATCCAGATCCTGCCATTTCCCCTGCACACCAATACCGGCTACGGTACGGATTTCTGATAACAGCGGTAAAGCCAGCCCCTGATGCTCCGCGGCCTGCTGCAGCGCAATACCCAGCGGATGAGCACTCCCCTGTTGTAACGCCGCGGCGATCTGTAATGCCTGCTGTTCGCTGATACCGATCACCTGTTGCGCGCTTAATGCCGGATGCCCCTGTGTCAGCGTGCCGGTTTTATCAAACACCACCATGTTAATTTTTTCAGCTTTCTCCAACACTTCCGCATCCCGGATCAGAATACCGTGCCGGGCAGCAGTGCCGGTTCCCGCCATAATCGCCGCCGGTGTAGCCAAACCCAAAGCACACGGACAAGCGATGACCAATACAGAAACAGCATGAATTAAAGCCGCTTCACCTTGTCCGGTGAAAACATACCAGCCGGTAACAGTTAACAACGCCAGAACTAGCACCACCGGCACAAATACCGCACTGATTTGGTCAACTTTTTTCTGGATCGGCGGTTTTGCCATCTGCGCCTGTTCAACACGGGCGATGATCCGTGCCAGCAGGGTGTCCTCACCTAAGGCGGAAGTTCGCAGCCACAGCAAACCTTCACCGTTCATGGCACCGGTACTCACTTTGTCTCCGGCTTGCTTGCTGACCGGCAGACTCTCGCCCGTCAGTAATGATTCATCCAGATGGCTGGAACCTTCAATGATTTCACCATCCACCGGGATCCGTTCACCGGCCCGCACCCGGACCCGATCGCCCAGCCGGATCATCGCCAGCAATAACCATTGTTCCACGCCATCACGCTCGACCCAGGCCTGCTCCGGACGCAGCGCCTGCAATGCCCGGATGGCTTCGCTGGTCTGACGTTTGGCGCGCTGTTCCAGCCATTTGCCAAACCAGACCAGCGTGATCACTGTGGCAGACGATTCAAAATAGAGATGCGCGTGGTGAGCCTGCAACAGCCACTGATAGAGCGACAAGCCATAAGCCGCCGTGGTACCCAGCGCCACCAGTACATCCATATTACTGCTGCCAACCCGCAAGGCAGCCCAGGCTCCGCGGTAGAAACGCCAGCCCAGACCGAACTGCACGATCGACGCCAGCAAAAACTGCCAGAACACCGGCAGCAGGACTTGAGCGCCCCATAATCCGGCAATCATCGGCAGCAGCAGTGGTAAGGTGCAGAGTGCGCCAACGATCAGCCAGTCACGATCAGTATCGCGCTTCGGCTGCTCCGCCGCATTTGACGTGCTATCCGGAACAATACCTTCGTAACCGGCTTTGGCTATCGCCTGCAGCAGTTGCGTATCAGCCACATCAGGTAATACCTGAATCCGGGCTTTCTCACTGGCCAGATTAACCACGGCGGAAATCACACCGGGCTCCCGGTTTAATACTTTTTCCAGCCGCTGCTGACAGGCAGCACAATGCATTCCCTTGATCTGTAACGTCACGGTGCGTTGCGGCACCGTAAAGCCGGCTTTTTCCACTGCCGAAATGAATGCAGCCGGCGCTATTTTCGCGTCACTTTCTATCTGCGCCTTTTCACTGGCCAGATTCACACTGGCATGACTGACCCCCGCCACTTTGGATAACACCTTTTCCAGACGTGTCGCACAGGCGGCGCAGTACATCCCCTGAATCGGCAACATCAGCCGTTCTGTTTTCTGTCCAGTCATGATTCTGCTCTCACTTGGTTCGCTATAGTAATAGCTTCAGCCTTGACATCATGGCAAGGTCAAGGTGGATATTTAAACAATTTTTTTATTACGACCTCTTGACCTTCCAATAGAGGGAAGGTGCAAAGTAATGACAAAATCAGCGGAGGAAATACCTATGACAACACTGCACGTACCCGATATGACCTGCCAGCACTGCGTGGCGACTATCACTAAATTAGTTCAGCAGGCCGACCCGCAGGCACAGATCCAGATTGATTTAAGCCAGCATAGAGTGGCGGTGGAAGGAAAGCTGAACAACGCCGAGTTGATCAGCTTATTGGAAGATGCCGGTTATACCCCGGCTGAGCAATAGTCATATCCTGCCATAGTCTCAGGATGACATCCCCTCTTTCGGCAAGAGGGGATTGAAACAGCGCATCAGAGCTGGCGTGCAAACGCCTCCATCTCCGCCAGTTCGCGTTTCAGCTGATTCGCCAAAATCGGGAAACGGCGATAGGTTTTCGGATCGGCACTGTCAGCTTCAATATGGAAACTGGCCGCAATGCGTTCACGTTTCCACTGGTTGCGGCAATAAAGACCGAAGTAACGTTTGATCCATGCGACCAGTTGTTCCTTGGAATACATCTGCGCATATTCGCCACGCAGCAACACCTGCAGCACCCCTTTCGGCGTGACGTTCTGCGTCTGATTAATCCGGCGGATCGCATCCATCACCGGATACGGCATCAGGTCGGCTTCGTCAGTCTGTTCCACCGGGCGCAATTCTGCAGTCGGCGCCTGATTCACGATCGCTTCCATCGCCGCTAATGCCAGACGTGGCAAGTCCGGACTGTCCTGCAGCGGAATGCCCTGCTCCATGATGTAGCGGTTGATCTGCAGCACGCGGGATTTACTGACCCCGCCAATCGGTGACAGCACACCGGAGGTATCGCCATCCATGGTGCAGTAACCAACACTGGCTTCCGACAGGTTGGATGTGGCCATCAGCAGCTTGTTCTGCCGGTTGGCAATCAGCCAGATCCCCGGTGAACGCACCCGCGCCTGAATATTCTGCAGTGCCAGATCGTCGCGTTCCCAGGTCATCGGATCATCCGGTGTCAGATCGTTGACCAGCTTCAGATAACCGGCCACCAGCTCGGCAATCGACCAGTCATAGTGCAATGCACCCATCTCATCCGCCAGACCGGCAGCGGCATTACGGGTCACATTACCGCTATGCGCCGAACCCTGATAAACCGTGGTCAGCACATTTGGCATCACATCATCGTGGATCCACGCCAGCAGTGGCTTATCACCACGCAGAGCAACATTGATCCGGCCCTGCGCCAGCGTCTGAGCATACGCTTCCTCACCTAACGTCAGCACCGCCTGTACCTGCGCAAACCAGACCAGCGTACCGCACAGGGCGGAATCAGCACCGCCACTTAAGCTTAAGGCATAGCCGCTGGTGTAGGTTTTACGCTGCCAGTCCCACAGCCCCAGTGCAATGGCACGACAGGCAGCGGCATGCGGATCTTCATCGGCAAACGTCGTTTGTGGTGATAATGCGCGATGGTAATCTTCCTCTTGCCAGTCAAATGGCACAATCACAATACCGCGCTGTTCTGCCGGCTGCAGACGCTGACTGCTGATCATGCGTTGTGAACGGTTCAGGCCGATATCCACGGTTGCCGACTGCACCCGCCATGGCGCAAAACTTAAACGGTCTGAACTCATCACCAGCTCACCATTACTGGCGATCATCGCATCGCCGTCATACACCGCACGCCCGGCTTCACAGCCCAGCAGGTTGGTATAGACATACACAGCACCGTAAGCACGGGAACCTTCACAGACAAACTGACGGCGGACCTTCTGTTTACCCAGCGCGAAATGGCTGGCGGAAGGATTCATGATCACGTCGACCTGACGTTCATACAGACTGCGACCCGGCCGTGATGCGACCCAGGAGTCTTCACAGATCTCAAAGCCCAGACGAATGCCTTCGACTTCAAACACGATATCGCCGACCGGCACATGCTGACCGGCCAGTTCCAGCGTCATCACTTCACCTGCCGGCCAGGGCGTAAACCAGCGTGGTTCATAGTGAATACCATTACGCGCCAGATGCTGTTTACAGACCACACCGTGGACTTGATACTGACTCAGCAGCGCCACCGCATTAAAAACCTGTCCGCCGGTGATCAGTAACGGGAAACCGACTGCCACCATCATCGACGGCGGTAATGTCTCAGCCAGCTGACTCAGATAGGCCGGTACTCCCGACACCCAGTCAGCGGAAAAAAACATATCCTCGCAACCGTAACCGGTCAGAGCCAGCTCCGGTAACAAGAGTACATCGGCCTGCTGTTGTACCGCATCAGCGACGGCGGCGCGGATTAATGCCAGATTTCCGTCCAGATCTAACGGAGTCGTATTAATACTGGCGGTGGCGATTGTCAGTGTTTGACGCATGATTCGTTATACTCCCTGTCCGGCGCTGAGCAAGATATGCTCGCGAACGCCGGCATCAACTGCAAAGACTTCCATTAAGTAGGTCAGGAACGCCCGGTCATGGCACATCGTTTTACCGGGGCTATCAGAAATTTTCGCCACCGGTTGTCCGCCGAGACTGACCATTTTCATGACCACATTCAGTGGTTTGTTCACTTCAAAGTCGGCCATTAACCAGGTACCGATACCAAACGACGTTTGTATCCGGCCTTGAAAGTGCTTATAAATTTGTACTGCCCGGGCAAAATCGAGCCCGTCAGAGAACACCAGCGTTTTGCGGATAGGATCAACACGCAGTTCTTCCAGACGGCGGATGATTTTCTCACCCCAGACGATAGGATCGCCACTGTCATGACGAAAACCATCATACAGTTTGGCGAAATAGCGATCCAAATCGCGGCAAAAAGCATCGACACCAATCACATCGGTCAAAGCAACACCGAGATCGCCCCGGTATTCCCGCACCCAGTTTTCCAGCGCCGCCTTCTGACTGTCGACCAGACGGTAATTCAAGCCCTGATGTGTCTGCAACCATTCATGTGCCATGGTGCCCAGAAACGGCAGGTGGAGTTCCTGCGCCAGATGAATATTGCTGGTGCCGCCAAACTGTTGCGGTAACGCCTGTTTCAGCATATCAGTGACAATATACTGCGCCCGGTAGCTGAAACGACGACGGGTACCAAAATCAAAGAAACGGAAATCACTCAGGTCAACACTGTCACCGAATTGTTCCAACTGCTGAATTTTATGCCGGGTACTTTTGCGGATTTGCTCTTCATCCACTTCGGGATAAAGAGTCCTGTTGCGGATCTCGCTGACCGTTGCCATTACCGGAATTTCAAAGGGAGAGACATGCAGCTGCGGCCCCTGCACCTTGATTGCCAGACAGCCCTTTTCTATACCGACATTCAGTTGAGCCATGTTGAAACGGAACAGTCGCAGAAAAGCGAGGTAATCATCTTTCAGATAAGGTGCCCGGCTGCGCAGATAGGTGAGCTGATCTTCGGTCACACGCAGATCAGCCAGCGCAGCCAGTTGCTCGCGAATTTCAGCCACATAGGGCGTCAGATCTTCATCGGTACGACAGCGGAATTCCCAGACACCCTCGGCATTCGGTAACTGATGCAGATAGGCTTGTTGCATGGTGAGTTTATAAAAATCGGTGTCGATCAGGCTTTGAACACAGAGAGTGTCCGGCATACAGCAGCTCCCATTTTCACGCGGATTGAGCGCTTAAATACAATTTCAGTTCATCCGTACCGGTTATTTTCATTCTCAGCACGCAGAATTGGTTCCTTTAAGATACCAATGAGAGAAAAGGTATTGCAGAGGAACCAATATGTCAATTATTATTTCGGAGTAGCAAAACAAGTAAGGTTTACCGATGTCCCGAATCGCTGTGATGGGTTCCGCTTTTAATCCGCCTTCTCTGGGCCACAAAGATGTGGTCGAGCAAGCACTGACGCAGTGCGATCAGGTTTGGCTGGTGCCAGCCTTCCGTCACGCATGGGGAAAAAACATGGCGCCCTATGAATATCGCTGTCAGATGGTGAAACTCTTTACGCAGGATCTGGCGGATCCCCGTGTCAGCATGCACGCCATCGAACATAAAATTGCGACCGATAAACCGGTCTACAGCTTTGATCTGCTGGAAGCACTGCAAGCACAGCTCCGGCCGGAAGATCAGCTGTTTCTGGTGATCGGTCCGGATAACGCGGCCGCTTTTGACAAATTTTACCGGGCCGATGACATTCGCCACCGCTGGCAGCTACTGGTCGTGAAAGAGCGGGTTTCGGTGCGCAGCACCAAAATCCGGGCGGCATTACAGCATCACAAACCGGTTTCGGCCATGACCACGCCGGGCGTCGCCGCTTTTTTAGCAACACATCCTATGTACGGTGAAGCCAGCTCATGATCAGCACGATAGATACGGTATTGCTGCGGATTGCCGATAACGAACTGCAGGTTCTGCTCTGGCAACGGCCGCAGGATAGCCGGGCTTATCCCGATGCCTGGGCGCTGCCCGGCGGCTGGGTATCGGAAGAGCAGGATCAGACACTGGAACTGGCCACCTGCCGGATACTGGAACAGAAAGCGGGTCTGAAACCCGATTATATTGAACAGGTTGCCACGATAGGCAACAGAACACGCGATCCTGACGGCTGGTCAATGACGGTACTGCATCTGGCGTTGATCCGTTTCAGTTGTTCTGAATCCACGCAAACGAATACCCGCTGGATTTCGGTGGATGCGGTACGCAATAAAGCGCTGACGCTGGCATTTGATCATGCGGAACTGCTGGATAAAGCACTGGAACGGCTGAGCACCAAGGCCCGTTACAGTACGCTGCCGCTTTATCTGGCCGAACAGGAACTGAAACTGCCGGAATTACAGCGCATCTACGAGGTTGTACTGGGGAATCCGTTACATAAACGTGCTTTCCGCGAACGGATTTTAAGTGCGGAGGTACTGGAAGATACCGGCATCCGCATTCAGGGAAGAGGTTCCCCGGCGACTATTTACCGCTATCAGCCCGACTGCGCAGTGCGCCTGTTTGACCGGATGATGCAGGGCGCGATGGGCGAGTCGATCAGTGAATGAGCAGGCAAAAAAAATCCCGCCAGCCGGCGGGATTCAAGCAAACATAATTCGGCTTATGCCACAGTAATACGGGCAAATTTACGCTTACCGACCTGCCATACGGCAGTGCCAGCAGTGACCAGCAATTTACCATCTGCCACGACCTCACCATCACGCTTAACAGCATTCTGTTTGATCATACGCAGCGCTTCAGACGTGGTTTCCACCAGAGCCGCTTCTTTCAGCAGGTTACCGACAGCAATACCTTCAGCCGGTGCAGCTACGGTCACTTCCGGCATCTCATCCGGGATCGCATTTTTAGAAAAACGCTGCGTGAAATCGTTATGTGCCGCTTCTGCTGCCGCTTCATCGTGGTAACGGGCAATCAGTTCTTTCGCCAGCCAGATTTTCACATCACGCGGGTTCAGCTTGTTCGCGGCAATATCGGCTTTAAACTGAGTGATTTCCGCCAGTGGACGAGTAGACAGCAGCTCGTAGTAGCTCCACATCAGCTCATCCGAGATCGACATGATCTTACCGAACATATCGTTTGGTGCATCGTGCACGCCGATGTAGTTGCCGGACGATTTGGACATTTTCTTCACGCCATCCAGACCCACCAGCAGCGGCATCATCAGTACACACTGTGCCGGCTGACCTGCATCTTTCTGCAGCTCACGGCCCATCAGCAGGTTGAACTTCTGGTCAGTACCACCCAGTTCCACATCCGCTTTCAGAGCTACTGAATCATAGCCCTGCAACAATGGGTAAAGGAATTCGTGGATCGCGATTGACTGGCCATTGGCATAACGTTTTTTGAAATCATCACGTTCCAGCATACGGGCGACAGTCTGTTTCGCTGCCAGCTTGATCATGCCGGTCGCACCCAGCTCTTTCAGCCAGGTAGAGTTATATTCGATACGGGTACGGGCCGGATCCAGAATTTTGAACGCCTGCTCTGCGTAAGTCAGCGCATTGATTTTGATCGCTTCTTCCGACAACGGAGGACGGGTCGCATTTTTACCTGACGGGTCACCTACCAGCGCAGTGAAGTCACCGATCAACAGGATCACTTCATGTCCCAGATCCTGAAAAGTACGCAGCTTGTTCAGGATAACAGTATGCCCAAGGTGAATATCCGGTGCAGTCGGGTCCATCCCCAGTTTAATACGCAGTGGACGACCTTCCTTTAATTTCGCAATCAGCTCTTCTTCCACCAGGATTTCTTCAGCACCGCGCTTGATTTCAGCTAATGCGGTTTCCAACTCGGACATGCTATTACTCCAGATTATTTCAGCAAATTAGACACAGTTTACGAAATGGCTGCGCACATGAAAAGGAAGTAAACTGCTGGCAGTCGAATTCACAAGCGAAGATAACCGTTATGGCGCTTTATATTGGTCTGATGTCCGGCACCAGCATGGATGGAATTGATGCGGCATTGGTCGAGTTTTCCACTGAGAGTGACCAGCCAGATCTGGTGACAACGCATGCCCGTGCCTGGCCGGAAGATCTGGTGCAGCAACTGCACGCCATCTGCACGCCGGGTGAAAATGAAATCGACCGTATGGGCTGGCTGGATCAGCGGGTGGCGGAAGAGTTCGCCGCAGCAGTTGCTGATTTATTGCATCAGGCCGGCGTCAGCACCGATCAAATCTCTGCCATCGGTTCGCATGGTCAAACGATACGCCACCGGCCGGAATCCGGTTTTACCTTGCAGATTGGCAACGGTGCGCGACTGGCGGCCATCTCCGGTATTGATGTTGTTTGTGATTTCCGCATGAAGGATATTGCTCTCGGCGGACAAGGCGCCCCGCTGGTACCGGCATTTCATCAGGCCGTATTTGGTCAGGAAAACGAACCCCGTTTTATTCTCAATATCGGCGGCATCAGTAATGTGTCGGTGTTGCCCGGTCATGCCGAGCAGGTGTTTGGGTTTGATACCGGCCCCGGAAATACGCTGCTGGATGCCTGGTATCGTCAGCATCACAGCGGCAGTTATGATGCCGGTGGAGAATGGGCTACCAGCGGGCAGATACATCAACCGCTGCTGGCTGATCTGCTGAGCCACCCCTATTTCGCACTGCCGTATCCGAAAAGTACCGGCCGGGAAACCTTTACCTTCGGCTGGTTGTTGCAGCAACTGGCAACGTATCCGGACATTATTCCGGCAGACGTACAACGTACCCTGCTGGAATTTACGGCGCTCACCGTGCGCGATGCACTGCAACCACTGACGACACCAGCCAGTCTGTATCTCTGTGGTGGTGGTGCGCATAATCCCTTGTTATGCCAGCGTATCGCATCCTTAATGCCCGGCTGGCAGGTTGATTCAACACAGAAACTGGGCATGCACCCTGATTGGGTGGAAGCGATTGCTTTTGCCTGGCTGGCGCACTGCTTTTGTGAACGTCGTCCGGGAAACCTGCCTGCCGTGACAGGCGCCAGCAGAAAAGCCGTTCTGGGCGCGTTTTATCCGGCGAAATAACAAATAAACATAATCTATAACTATTTTCAGATGCACTATTGAGAGGCAATCAAACCTAAGCGTACAATGAGGCTCTGTGGTTTGTGATAGAATTCACAAGTCACAGATTATAAGTGACACTGGGAATATAATTCTATCTGAGGATACCAAGATGAAAAAAGCGCTGATCCTGGCTGGTTTGATTGCTGTAGCTCTGACTGCTTGTGGTAAAAAAGAAGAAGCTGCTGCTCCTGCACCAGCTGCACAACCAGCTGCTGAAGCACCAGCCGCTGCAGCTCCTGCTGCTGAAGCCGCTCCTGCTGCTACTTCAGAAGCTGCTGCTACTTCTGCTGCTGAAGCAACTAAGTAAGAAGTTATCTGATAAACCAGTCCGGCTCTCTGAGCCGGACTGGTTTATTCCAAACAAAGATCAGACAGAAAAACTTGAACCACAGCCGCACGTAGTCGTGGCATTCGGGTTAGTTACTGTAAAGCGCGAACCTTCCAGCCCGTCGATATAATCCACCACGCCGCCCACCAGATACTGCAAGCTCATACCATCCACCACCATGATGACACCGTCTTTTTCTACCACGGTATCACCCTCGTTGATCTTTTCATCAAAGGTAAAGCCATACTGAAAACCGGAACAACCACCACCCGTGATATAGACCCGCAGTTTCAGCTCCGGATTTTCCTCTTCGGTGATCAACGTTTTTACTTTCGCCGCCGCCGCATCGGTCATCTCAATGGGAAACTGCACTGCTACGTCACTCATAACTACCTCACTCGGCCTGCGGCCAAAAACGACTCTGTAAACTTATCGGTTAATTTAGCAAATTATGTAATACCTGACTAAACAGTTCAAGTATTACCCAACCCGCATCTCGCCATAATGTATCATCGGTAGATCTTTTCTGCTTTATCTGCTTTTGCGCTATAGTCGTTTGATTATTTCACAGTGAAATACGGACTGACATTTCATGGCTTACAGCACACAACGTTCCGAACAACTCTTTACTGCGGCACAACAATCGATCCCCGGCGGTGTCAACTCACCCGTTCGCGCCTTTAACGGCGTTGGCGGCACACCCCGTTTTATCGCTAAAGCAGACGGCGCATATCTATTCGATGTGGATGGTAATCGCTATATCGACTATGTCGGTTCATGGGGGCCGATGCTGTTAGGTCACAACCATCCGGCAATCAAAGCGGCGGTGCTGGCCGCCGTCGAAAATGGTTTAAGTTATGGCGCACCAACGGAAAGCGAAGTACTGATGGCCGAAATGATCCGTCAGATCATGCCGGATATGGAAATGGTCCGCATGGTGAACTCCGGTACGGAAGCCACCATGAGCGCAATTCGTCTGGCGCGTGGTTATACCGGTCGCGACAAGATCGTAAAATTTGAAGGCTGTTATCACGGCCATGCTGACTGTCTGCTGGTAAAAGCCGGTTCCGGCGCACTGACGCTGGGCCAGCCTAACTCTCCCGGTGTACCCGCTGATTTTGCCAAACATACCCTGACCTGTACCTATAATGATCTTGCCTCGGTTGAAGCAACCTTTGCCAGTTATGGCAGTGAGATCGCCTGTATCATCGTGGAGCCTGTCGCTGGCAACATGAACTGCATTCCGCCGGTTCCCGGTTTCCTTGAAGGTCTGCGCGCTATCTGCGATAAATATGGCGCACTGCTGATCATTGACGAAGTCATGACCGGCTTCCGGGTCAGCCTGCAGGGGGCTCAGGGTTACTACGGGATTACGCCGGATCTGACGACGCTGGGCAAGATCATCGGCGGCGGTATGCCGGTCGGTGCCTTCGGTGGCAAGAAAGAGATCATGGCCTATATCGCGCCGACTGGTCCGGTGTATCAGGCCGGGACGTTATCCGGTAATCCGGTGGCAATGGCGGCCGGTTTAGCCATGTTAAAAGCGATACAGCAGCCCGGTCTGTATGACACGCTGGCAGAGAAAACCAGACAAGTCGCTGAAGGTTTAAAAGCTGCAGCAGCAAAACAGGGTATTCCGCTGACGGTGAACTATGTCGGTGCCATGTTCGGTTTCTTCTTTACGGATGAGCCGGAAATCACCCGTTTTGAACAGGTCAGCCGCTGTGACATTGACGCATTCAGACGTTTCTACCATCTGATGCTGCAGGAAGGCGTTTATCTGGCCCCATCGGCTTATGAAGCCGGCTTTCTCTCGCTGGCACACAGCGAGGCGGATATTGCAGAAACGCTGGCTGCCGCAGAGCGTTGTTTTGCGCAGATGAAATAATATTTCACGCTGTATCAGCAATAAAGGCGTGGGCAACCACGTCTTTATTGTTCCGGATCACCACACCTGCCTGACCTTATAAATCCCGCCTAAAACCATATATTCGTGTTCACCATTTAATCCGCGCGGTAACAAGGTATCAAAACAGACTATTTTGCTCAGCGGGACCTGCAGTTCGACAACTTTCGGACCGAACCGGTAGGCCTCGTCCACATCACTGCTGCAGGAGCTGAGATTATTCAGCAATAAAACCGGCTGCTGTTCATGATAATAACGCGGAGCATCATTGCTGCCCCGGTACAACGTTAAATGCTGCTGCATCGGGTAAAGATGCGCCAGCTGATACTGACAAAAGCAATACAACAGATCCAGCTGCCCGGCCAGATCATTGGTTTGATAAGTCGCCCGGACACAAGCCCGCATATAGCGCAGATAAGCGTCTGAATCCTGAGGTGGAATCAGTTCGTGATGATAAATGGTTCTTAAGCCAAAGCGGGATTCGACCCACTGCCGCCAGGCGGCACCGGCATCACTGTCAGAATCAAACAGCCAGCCCAGCAACAGTTTCCGGTAATTACTCTGCGGACGGGGAACCGGATCGGCATCCGGACGAAGAGCAAGCCGGGCCTCAGGTAAACGAAAACGCACCGCCATGTAGTCGCTGAAAATACTCATCCGTTGCCGGGGATCGCGGCAGGCAACTAAGCGATCAAATAACTCCGGATAAAACGTTTCGATACCATCCAGTTGCAGTGAAACCGGATATTGCTGATAGGCCAGACTGGCCAGTACCGGTGCCGGAACATTGCAGCGATTGAGCGGTAGGGTCAGTTGTGCCAGTAAAGTGCGTTCTTCAGGTAATGGCGGCATCAGGCCACTCCGGTGTCAGTTCTTCACTCGCGGGTTGCAGGTGATAAAGACGCTCCGCCAGCGCACAGATCTCATCATGCCAGTAGAGATGCTGCAGCCAGTCTTTCCGGATCCCCCGATAACCGTAGTACGCCCCCGCCAGCTGCCCGGCGACAGCGGCCGTAGTGTCGGCATCATCACCAAGATTGGCAGCCGCCAGAATACAATCGGCATAACAATGCGTATGCCAGAAACACCATAATGCGGCCTCCAGGCTTTCCAGCACATAGCCGGTACCTTTCAGATCGCGGTAATTTTTATCCAGAAATTCAAACTGCTGTAATGTGGCAATTGCCTCAGTTTGTGGCGGATAAGACACATGCAACACACTTTCTTTATCCCCGCCCTGCAGCAGATTCAGCAGATGTGCCGACAGCCAGCCGCACGCATCCAGACAGAGCGGTGCCGCATGCGTGGTACGCGAGCTTTGTTTGGCAAAATGAATGGCCTGTTCAGGAGCTTGTAAATAAGCGATCGGGATCGGAGCCAGACGCATGATAGAACCATTGCCGGATGTCCAGCGGGCAGTCATCCCGGAGAACGGATTACCGCTTTTCTGAAAACGGCGCAGCGCACTGGAAACCGTCGTCCCGATATCAAAACAGTTGCCGATACTGCTGAGATAGCCGTTATCGTACCAGTCGCAATAGCGGTTCATCTGATCCGCTGCGTCAAATCCGCCACGATCCAGCAGACTGTGCGCCATGCAAAGCGCCATGGAGGTATCGTCTGTCCAATAACCTTTCTGCAGACAAAAATGACCGCCACCCACCATATCGGTCAGTGGCTTGAATGAACCTCTTGGCCTGAACTCCAGCGTGGTACCGACGGCATCACCAACGGCCAAGCCAACCAGACAACCCAGCGCACGATCTAATTCGCTGTTCATGCCATCCTCCGGTGTAACTCTCACTTAAGCCAAAGCTTATGCAAGGTTTAAACCATCGGAATAATAAAGCTGAGGGGGATTATCTGACACAACGAACAGATTCCCGTTGTATTAGTGCGGGCTCAAGCATAATAAGCCTTGGAGCATCATCCGCGCCCTGGATCCGATCCAGTAGAGTATCTACCGCCTGCCGGCAGAGATCTTCCTGCGGTTGATGAATGGTTGTCAGCGGCGGTGTCAGATAACGGGCCAGCTCAATATCATCGTAGCCGACAACGGACATATCCTGCGGCACCTGCAAGCCTGCCCGGTACAACGCCCGATAGACTCCGACAGCGGACACATCATTACCGGCAAAGACAGCAGTCGGCGGTTCCGCCAGCGCCAATAACTGATGCATGCCGGCGATTCCGCCGGCGAACTCAAAATCACCTTCAACGACATATTCCGGCCGGAATAAAATTCCCGCTTCTTCTAACGCGCGCCGGTAACCCTCCAGCCGGGATTGTGCCGGCAGCTTATCTAATGGTCCGGTGATAAGCCCTATCTTGCGATGCCCCTGTTCGAGCAGATGACGGGTAGCCAGATAGCCGCCCTGCGCGGAATTATCCTGAATGCGATCCACTTTGCTATCCAGTGGCCCCCAGTCCATCACGACAATCGGGATGGCCGGACGTTGGCCGAAAACTTCCGCAGAAGCAGAGTGAGATTCGGTGCACATCAGCAGCAGACCATCAATCCGCTTCTGCAGCAGCACTTCCAGATTGTGCCTTAGACGTTCGGGATCACCTTCCGTATTGCACAATACCAGGGTGTATCCCCGCTGATAGCAGATCCGTTCCACACCGGCGACCACTTCGGCAAAGAACGGGTTATTGGAGGTTGTGACTATCATGCCCAGTGTGCGGGTCTGATTCAGTTTCAGGCTGCGGGCTAACGCAGAAGGTGAATAGTTCAGTTCGGCCACCGCTTTCAGAATGCGCTCACGAATTTCGTCACTGACAAAACGCGTGTTGTTCACCACATGTGAAACCGTGGAGGTTGAAACACCCGCTAACCGGGCGACATCTTTCATGGTGGCCAAAATTGCTAACTCCTTGCTGCCAGAAACGCATCCACCTCAGATCTTACCGGAATCGAAGGTTGTGCGCCGGAACGGGTCACGGAAATCGCCGCAGCTGCATGCGCAAAACGAATCGCCTGGCGTAATGGCAACCCTTCCAGCTCTGCCGTGACCAAAGCGCCGTTAAAGGTATCGCCCGCCGCCGTGGTATCCAGCGCCTGTACCCGGAAACCAGGGATCAGTTCACCTTTGCCCTGTTCACTCACCCAAACCCCTCTGGCACCTAACGTAATTAACACCGTACTTATGCCATAGGTATGCAGGACATCCGCCGCTTTTTGTGCGTCCTGTTCGGTGTCAACGACCACGCCCGTCAGCGCCTGCGCTTCTGTTTCATTGGGGGTGATGACATCGACCAGCCGTAACAGTGATTCCGGTAATGCCTGGGCCGGAGCCGGATTCAGGATCACTTTTGTTCCCGCAATTCTTGCCGTCTGTGCGGCCGCTTCCACCGTGCTTAGCGGACTTTCCAGCTGCATCAGCAACACATCCGCATCAGCGATCAATGGCAGATGCGGTTGCAGGCGGGCGGGCGTTAGTTCTGCATTGGCACCGGCAGAAATACCGATGCAGTTTTCTCCATCCGCGGAAACCCAGATCATGGCAACGCCGGTGGTGGTGCCTTCTATCGCCATCACCGCCTGAGTATCAATACCGTCTGCCGCAAACTGCTCCCGCATGCGGGCACCGATATCATCACTGCCCACACAGGCAATGAAAGCAATATCGGCGCCAGTACGGCCAGCCGCGACGGCCTGATTCGCCCCCTTGCCGCCATAAGCAATGTGATAACCGCTTCCGACCAGCGTTTCACCTGGTTTCGGAAAGCGGGGTACAGATAATACGTGGTCGGCATTCACGCTGCCGAGAACGACCAGTTTTTTGCTCATCTTCTGCTCCGGCAAAAAAAAAGTACCCGCACAAAGGCGGGTACAGACTGACATTATTTAGAAATTACTTTCAGTGGTACCGGAATATTGGCCGGAACAGTCTCACCTTTCAGTACTTTATCGGCTGTTTCGACACCAATCGCACCAATCTGATCCGGTTGCTGCGCAATGGTTGCGGCCATCATGCCTTTCTCCACAGCTTTCATACCGTCATCGGTACCATCAAATCCGACCACCAGCACTTTATCTTTACCGGCAGCCTGCAGTGCACGAACAGCACCTAATGCCATTTCATCATTCTGGGCAAAGACAGCCTGCACATCCCCATTACCAGACAGCAGGTTTTCCATGACGTTCAGGCCTTTGGTGCGATCAAAATCTGCGGGTTGGCTGGCCAGGATGTCGAAACTATGCGCATCCGCAGCTTGTTTGAATCCGGCGCCACGATCACGGGCCGCCGAAGTTCCGGCAATCCCTTCCAGCTGGATAATTTTGGCTTTTTCACCCAGTTTAGTAGCAATGAAGTCACCCGCCATTTTACCGCCCGCGATATTATCGGAAGCGATATGGCTCACGACGGTGCCTTTATTAGCGCCACGATCCAGTGTCAAGACCGGCAATTTCGCTTTGTTCGCCATGGCAATCGCATTACCGACGGCATCCGAATCAGTCGGGTTAATCAGTAATATTTTCACCCCACGAACGGTTAAATCTTCCACATTAGCCAGCTCTTTGGCAGGGTCATTCTGAGAATCCAGTACCAGCAGGTCGTAACCCAGCTCTTTGGCCTTGGCTTCCGCACCGTCTTTCAGTGTCACAAAGAACGGGTTGTTCAGTGTGGAAACCACCAGTGCCATTGTATCTTTCGCCATCGCGGAGACGGATACTGAACTACTCAACACCACAGCAGAAACCAGAGTTGCTAACTTTTTCATATTCATAGCTTTTTCCTCGATTCAGGGGTTATTTACTGCTCTTGTGATCAATCAGTACTGCCAGCAGAATTACTGTCGCTTTGACAATCATCTGGTAGTAAGAAGAAACATCGAGCAGGTTCAGAGCATTGTTTAGAAAGCCGATAATGAAAGCACCGATCAGGGTTCCCGAGATCCGTCCTTTACCACCAGCGAGACTGGTACCGCCCAGAACAACGGCAGCGATAGCATCCAGTTCATAGCCTGTGCCGGCAGTGGGTTGTGCAGATGACAAACGGGAGGTCACGATGATCCCGGCCAGCGCAGACAAGAAACCACAAGCGGCATAGACAATGATTTTGATCCGGTCGACATTAATACCGGAGAGACTGGTCGCCGCTTCATTGCCGCCCAGGGCATAAATGTAGCGACCAATACGAGTATGATTCAGCAGATACCAGGCTGTCGCGAATACCACCACCATCAGCCAGACAGGAACCGGAATACCGAACAGATAGCCGGTACCAAACCAGGCAAAAGCATCGGATGCATCAGAGAAACCGGTGCTGATCGGACGACCATCGGTAAATACCAAAGTAGCGCCACGCAGCAAAGTCATAGTGACCAAAGTGGCAATAAATGCCTGCACCCGGCCTTTCGCGATGATCACACCACTGACCCCGCCGAGCAGTGCACCCGCCAGTAACACAACCGGTACGGTCACAAAGATCGGTAACTCGTGCCCCAGCATCGCAGCGGCAAATGCGCCACACAATGCCAGCACCGAGCCCACCGACAAATCAATACCGGCCGTCAGGATCACCAGCGTCATGCCGACCGCCATGATGGCGTTGACCGACGTCTGACGCAGAATATTCAGCAGGTTATCGACGGTAAAGAAGTTAGGGTTTAATGCGGAAACTACCGCGATCAGAATCAAAAGGGCAATCAGAGCTTTCTGTTCTAACCACCATTGTTTACTGAACCAGCGGGATGAATCAGAGTTAGATTTAGCGTTCATGGTTTGAGTACTCATGCTGCGTGTTGTCCTACCGTTTTACCAACGGCACAGGCCATCAGTCGTTCCTGGGTCGCTTCAGCGCGATCAAATTCACCACAAATTTTCCCTTCGTGCATCACCAGTATCCGATCACTCATGCCCAGCACTTCCGGCATTTCGGATGAGACCAGAATGATGCTTAAGCCTTCCTGCTTAAATTGATTGATCAGCTGGTAAATCTCTTTCTTGGCACCGACATCCACGCCACGGGTCGGTTCATCCAGAATCAGCACTTTTGGCCGGGTCATCAATCCGCGGGCAATCGCCACCTTCTGCTGATTACCACCGGATAACAGGCGGATCGGCTGCTGCATACCGGGAGTTTTGATATTGAACAGACGGATGAAATCATTCACCGCCTGTTGCTCAGCGGCATGTTTCAGCCCCCAGAACGAACTGAAATACTGCAGTGCCGGCAGTGTCATGTTTTCCTTCACCGACATCCCCAATACCAGCCCGTCCCCTTTGCGATCTTCGGAGATATAAACAATGCCGTTATCCAGTGCATCCTGCGTTGAACGGATACTCAGCGGTTCACCATCAAGAACCAGTTCCCCTTCGGTTTTGGCATACGCGCCATAAATCAGCTTCATCAGTTCGGTGCGTCCGGCCCCCATCAGACCGCAAACGCCCAGGATTTCACTGCTGTACAGCACGAAAGACGCTTCTTTTACACCGGCACCGGAGAACTCATTGACTTGCAGACGCAGTTCACCGTGCGGAATATTAAGGCGCGGATATTGTTCTTCCAGCCGGCGCCCCACCATCATTTCAATCAAGGCATCCTCATCCAGCGAAGCGACGGTACGCTCGGCAATGAACTGGCCATCACGCAGTACCGTGACATCATCACAGATCTCAAAAATCTCTTTCAGACGATGCGAGATATAAACAATGCCACGCCCTTCGGCTCTTAACTCTCTGATAACAGAGAATAATGCTTCCGTTTCGGTATCGGTCAGCGCATCAGTCGGTTCATCCATGATGATGACACGGGAGGAAAAACTGAGTGCTTTGGCGATTTCCACCATCTGCTGTGTGCCAATGGAAAGCTCACCCACCAGCTTGCGGCTGGAGTGTGGCACCTTCAGACGAGCCAGCAATTTATCGGCTTCGTCGTACATTTTTTTCCAGTCAATCCGGCCGAAAGGTGTAACAAATTCCCGGCCTAAAAAGATGTTTTCCGCAATGGTCAATCCGGGGATCAGATTTAATTCCTGATGAATAATACTGATCCCGGCTTCCTGTGACTGTTTCGGACCATTGAATGTGACTTCTTGATCCTGATAATTAATCGAACCAGCGTCCTTGCTGTAAATTCCGGTTAACACCTTCATCAGGGTCGATTTTCCGGCCCCGTTTTCTCCCAGCAAGGCCATGACACGGCCAGAGTAAACACTGAGTGAAGCACCGGATAACGCTTTCACCCCAGGGAATTGCTTATCGATGTTCTGCATTTGGAGCAAGGGCTGCATACTGCCTCCTAGAACACTACGCCAGAGACAAAAATCACATTCGCATAAGGTGTACATTCACCGGTACGCACGACAGCCTTGCTTAAATGTGTGATTTGTTTGAATTCTTCATGGCTGACATAGTCAAAAAGAATGGGTTTGCCTTGTGTTTCGGCAACATCATCCAGATGCGCCAGCAAGTCAGAATGTAAAGCCGGACTCACCTCAGCGAACTCTTGTGCCATGATCACCCGTTCGATCTGCATCTCTTCCGTTACGGCCTGTACCACATCCATAAAATGCGGAATACCCCGGCTTACCGCCAGATCAATCCGTTCCGGTGCCGCAGGGATCGGTAATCCGGCATCACAAACCACCAGTTGATCGGTATGCCCCATGGTGGCAATCACATGGGACAGTGGCGCATTCAGCAAAGCATGTTTTTTCATGATCTGGATTCTCCAGATAAGTTAACAAAAGAAAGAAAAGCAACGAGGTCATGTACTGCATAAACAGTCTTAGCCAGAACAAAATGCTTTTCCAGATCCCTCTCTTATAATTGTGATCACCATCGAAACGTTTCGATGGTTAAATTCAGGTGAATCGAGTTAGCAAAATGTAACCTCTATTTAAAGTGCAATAAAAAACAGGATGCGTGATATGACTCAGATGAAAAACAGGAAGAAATACATCACGTTAATGGTGTCAGGTGAGAATTGAAATGATGCCTGCCGCAGCGAACAGGCATCGGTAACGAGACAACTAATTT
The DNA here is from genome assembly GCF_000023065.1 of Tolumonas auensis DSM 9187. NCBI lineage: Bacteria > Pseudomonadati > Pseudomonadota > Gammaproteobacteria > Aeromonadales > Aeromonadaceae > Tolumonas > Tolumonas auensis. Next base: position 640,443 of record NC_012691.1, on the reverse strand, counting down.
ATACGGTTTGTTGCTGCAGAAATGCATCCACCTCCTGCCGATCCGGTACGGAGGGTTGTGCACCGGCACGGGTAACCGAAATTGCCGCTGCGGCATGGGCGAACCGGATCGCCTCGCGGATGGGTTTTCCTTCCAGCCAGCGGGTAACCAGCGCACCATTAAAGGTATCACCGGCAGCGGTCGTATCTACCGCTTTCACCTTGAATCCGGGGATAAGTTCCCCCACCCCATTCTCACTCAGCCAGACGCCCCGGGCACCCAATGTGATCAACACCACTTTGATGCCATACGCATGCAACTGATCCGCCGCGCGCTGAGCATCCAGCTCGGTATTCACCGCGACACCGGTTAATGCTTCGGCTTCAGTTTCATTTGGCGTGATCACATCCACCAGCTTCAGCAACGAAACCGGTAATGTCGCGGCTGGCGCCGGATTCAGCACCACCAGCGTACCATGCGCTTTGGCATGCCGCGCAGCCGCTTCAACCGCGGCTAGTGGTGTTTCAAGCTGCATCAGCAACATCTGCGCATCAGCAATAAGAGCAAGATGCGGTTCCACTCTGTCCACCGTTAACGCGGCGTTTGCACCGGCGGCAATGCCGATACAATTCTCCCCGCTATCGGCGACCCAGATCATAGCCACGCCAGTACTCATGCCCGGCACAGACATCACTGCCTGCGTATCAATACCATCAAAGGTAAATTGAGTCCGCATCCGCTGACCCAAATCATCATCACCCACGCAGGCAATAAAAGAGACATCCGCGCCGGAACGGCCGGCAGCAACCGCCTGGTTAGCACCTTTACCACCAAACACCACCTGATAATCCTGTCCTTTCAGGGTTTCACCGGGATGGGGAAAACGGGGAACAGAAAGAATATGATCCGCATTCACACTGCCAAGCACTACCAGCTTTTTATTCATGCCCGCTCCTTTTAAAACACCACGCCGGAAACGAAAATCACGTTGGCATACGCCGTACATTCACCGGTACGTACTACCGCACGGCTCAGATGCGTCATTTCCTTGAACTCATCATGACTGACATAGTCAAAACTGATCGCCCGCCCCTGCTCTTGCGCAAGATGTTCCAGATGTGCAACCAGCTCAATATGTAACGCCGGACTGGTTTCAGCAAACTCATGCGCCATGATCACCCGCTCTATCTGCATTTCAGCCGTCACCGCTTGCACGACATCCATAAATTTAGGCACGCCGCGGCTCACCGCCAGATCAATCCGCTCCGGTGCCGCCGGGATCGGTAATCCGGCATCACAAATCACCAGTTGATCGGTGTGCCCCATAGTGGCAATAACGTGAGATAACGGCGCATTCAGCAATACATGTTTTTTCATAAGAGAGTCCTTGCAAGAGAACAGCATTAAAAATCGGAGTCAGTTACTGAAGGGTGTAGCATTTGAAGCAGATTGGTTCTGTGATCATTCTCGAAGGGTTTTAAGAGGAATTCTTTTTCAATCAATAAACCGGAAACAGGATTAACGCGTAGAATCAAAAAATCGTATCACCAACAGAAATCAAGATGAATCAGGATAATCAGCCCCTTCTCAATGACTGGCAGCAACAACTGGAAAACTGGCTGGAACAACACCATACCGAAACTGATGGTGCCCATGATATTGCGCATTTTCGCCGGGTATGGAAAACAGCCCGTGCGTTAAATCAGACCGAAGGTTTGCCAGGTGATGAACTGGTATTGCTGGCAGCCGCGTATCTGCACGATATTGTCAGTCTGCCGAAAAACCATCCGGAACGGCATTTAAGTTCTCGTTTAGCGGCTCACGAAGCTTGTACCATTTTACAGGAGATGGATTTCCCGCAGGAAAAACTAATCGCAGTTGCTCATGCCATTGAGGCGCATAGCTTTTCAGCGAATCTGCCGGCAGAAACAATAGAAGCAAAATTATTACAGGATGCGGATCGTATGGAAGCGTTAGGCGCTATCGGGCTGGCGCGGGTATTTTACACTTCCGGCCGGATGGAGCGGGAAATGTTTGATCCTTATGACCCATTAGCAAAGCACCGGCCATTAGATGATCTGCAATACGCGCTCGATCATTTCTTTGTGAAACTTTATAAAGTTGCAGATAGCATGCAAACAGCTGCCGGACTAGAAATGGCTAAAAAACGCAGGAAATATCTGGAAGGTTATGTGAAGCAATTATTACGTGAACTTTAATTTTTCCAATAAAAAAACCTGCCGCAGCAGGTTTTTTTGTGACGTAAAAATATTACGTCAGTATCAGTTAGCGAACAGTTACGTTCACAGCTGATGGGCCGCGTTGACCTTCTTCGATATCGAAAGATACCGCTTGGCCTTCAGCCAGGGTTTTGAAACCGGTAGAAGCGATAGCTGAGAAGTGAACGAACACGTCTTTGCCACCGTTGTCCTGAGACAGGAAGCCAAAACCTTTAGTTTCGTTGAACCACTTAACTGAACCGTTAACTTTAGACATAACATTTTCCTAAGAAATAAATTTTTGTGCCACAAAGGCAATAATGGCCGGATTTATCTATCGATACTTATGGGGCACTGAGAAAATATTATTACAACGGCACAATCGGTAAGAATTGGCAGGGGTCTTAACTTCAATCAAAATGTCTTTCATAAATAGGTCTGATGTACAGGCCGAGGAAGATTAGACCACACGCAGTTATTAATAGCGAGTTAATTCGCAAAATATTTTTATATCGCTGAAAAAAGATAAATAAACGCCATCCAAAAAGAAAAAGCCCGTACACCAAATGATGTACAGGCTTTGATTTTATTAGATTTTTTACGCTTTAGGTGCAGAGGAACGGATCAGGTAATCAAACGCGCCTAAAGACGCTTTGGCACCCTCACCCATCGCAATGATGATTTGTTTGAAAGGCACAATAGTCGCGTCACCTGCAGCAAATACCCCTTCCATCGACGTATTGCCATGTGCGCCAACAATGATCTCACCACGATTACTCAGTTCAACTTCACTGCCTTTCAGCCAGTCGGTATTAGGCAGCAGGCCGATTTGAACAAAAATACCTTCCAGGTCGATTTTGTGACCTTCATTGGTTGCTCTGTCAGTGTAAGTTAACCCGGTCACCTTGTTACCATCACCCAGCACTTCCGTAGATAATGCTTCAGTAATAATAGTGACGTTCGGCAGACTGCGCAGTTTGCTCTGTAATACCGCATCAGCACGCAACTTGCTGTCAAACTCCAGCAAGGTGACATGAGCTACGATACCGGCCAGATCGATAGCCGCTTCAACACCGGAGTTACCACCACCGATAACCGCAACGCGTTTCCCTTTAAACAGCGGACCATCACAGTGCGGACAGTAGGCCACACCTTTGGTGCGGTACTCTTGCTCACCTGGTACATTCATTTCGCGCCAGCGGGCGCCGGTTGCCAGAATAACGGATTTACTCTTCAGTACGGCGCCACTTTGCAGTTTGACTTCAACATACTCCGGCCCACGAACCAGCTCGGCAGCACGCTGCAGATTCATGATATCCACGTCATATTCTTTAACGTGTTGCTCCAGCGCCATGGCCAGTTTAGGACCTTCGGTTTCTTTCACAGAAATGAAGTTTTCGATACTCATGGTATCCAGCACCTGACCGCCGAAACGTTCAGCAACCACACCGGTACGGATACCTTTACGGGCCGCATAGATCGCAGCAGCCGCGCCAGCCGGACCACCACCGACGACCAGAACATCAAACGGCGTTTTTTCATTCAGTTTTGCCGCCGCACGCGCTGACGAACCGGTGTCTAACTTGGCGACAATCTCTTCCAGGCCCATACGTCCCTGGCCAAAGACTTCGCCATTCAGATAGACAGTTGGTACAGCCATGATCTGACGTGCATTCACCTCATCCTGAAACAGGGAGCCATCGATCATCACATGACGAATTTTGGGGTTAACTACTGACATCAGATTCAATGCCTGAACGACATCCGGGCAGTTCTGACAGGTCAGCGAAATATAGGTTTCAAAGTTGTATTCGCCCGGCAAATTGCGGATCTGCTCCAGCAATTCGGCATCTGCTTTCGGCGGATGGCCACCGACTTGCAGTAACGCCAGTACCAGCGATGTAAATTCGTGTCCCATCGGCAAACCGGCAAAGGCAACGCCCATATCAGCACCCACACGGTTTATGGCAAAAGAAGGCTTGCGTGTGGTTGGGTCATCGGATTGACGAAGAGAAATCTTGTCGGATTGTTCAACAATATCATTTAAGAGCGATTGCAACTCGCGAGATGAATCACTGTCATCGGTTGACGCGATGATCTCGATGGGATGAGTCACATTGGCCAGATAGCCTTTTAATTGAGTTTTTACATTTGCGTCTAACATAATGAGTCTCGTCTCGTGAATGAATGCAGAGAAAAAAATGCCGGGCGAACCCGGCAATTTTTGACGCAGGATTAGATCTTGCCAACCAGATCAAAAGATGGAGCCAGAGTGGCTGCACCCGGAGTCCATTTAGCCGGGCAAACTTCACCTGGGTGGTTAGCTACATATTGAGCAGCCTGTACTTTACGCAGCAGCTCTTTGGCATCACGGCCAATGCCGTTGTCATGGATTTCGCACAGTTTGATCTGGCCTTCCGGATTGATAACGAAAGTACCGCGCAGTGCCAGACCTTCTTCTTCAATCATAACGTCGAAGTTACGGGAAATAACGCCTGTTGGGTCAGCCAGCATTGGATACTGGATTTTTTTGATGGTATCAGAAGTATCGTGCCATGCTTTGTGGGTGAAATGAGTGTCAGTAGACACACTGTAAATTTCAACACCCAGTTTCTGGAATTCAGCATAGTTGTCAGCCAGGTCACCCAGTTCAGTTGGGCATACGAACGTGAAATCGGCTGGGTAGAAGAATACAACTGACCATTTGCCTTTCAGATCATCGCTGGTTACAGGAACAAATTTGCCATTGTGGTAAGCGTTGGTTGCAAATGTTTTAACTTCGGTATTAATCAAAGACATGTGGAACTCCTTCATTGGGTTGTTGGTTACAAACGAGTGCTTGGCTACCCGATGTGTCTATACTGGCCCAAAATTGTCTTCCTATCCAATAGTTGTGAACTATTTGTTTAATAGGTTTTACCTATGTAACAACTGTGATTGAAAACTTAAATCTTTGTGTAGGGTATTGTTGGCAGAAATAGTAAACTCCCGCCTTTAGCGGGAGTCGTTCGTTATCGACATACAGCATCTGCAGTTAGTTACTCGTTGTATTAACCGAAACGGGTAATGTCTCTTCCGCTTCGTCACCCGCAAAGTACTCTTTCGTCAGTTTCAGAATCACCGGGCTCAGCAACAACAGAGACAGCAGGTTAGGAATTGCCATCATGCCATTTAAGGTATCGGCCACTAACCAGGCGAAATCCAGTTGCGATATCGCACCGAACGGTACAGCCACAACCCAGAGGACACGGAACGGCAGAACGGCTTTGGTGCCAACCAGATAGATCCAGCATTTCTCGCCGTAGTAGCTCCAGCCCAGAATCGTGGTGAAAGCAAAGATCACCAGCGCAATAGTCAGCACTATCCCGCCAAATCCCGGCATGGCCGCTTCAAAAGCAGCTGCAGATAAGGCTGCACCACTCTGACCATTCGTCCAGACACCGGAAGTGATAATAGACAGACCGGTAACGGAACACACAATCAGAGTATCAATGAAGGTTCCCAGCATGCCAATCAGACCGGAACGTACCGCACTCTTAGTGGTACCGGCTGCCTGCGCAATACCGGCAGTACCCAAGCCTGCTTCGTTAGAAAAGACACCTCGCGCTACGCCGTAACGGATGGACATCAGCACGACCGAACCGGCAAAACCGCCTGTTGCCGCTACCGGCGTAAACGCATAGGTAAAGATCAGTTCAAATGCATGCGGGATCTCAGCGGCATTAACAGTCAGCACGACCAGACCACAGATCACGTAAGCCACACACATAAACGGCACCAGTGCTTCCGCAACTTTCCCGATACGCTTCACACCGCCGAGTGTCACCATAGCAACAATGATCGTTGTCACCACACCGGTCACCCAGGTGGGTACCTGCAACGTGCTTTCCAGTGCCAGCGCCATACTGTTGACCTGCACCATGTTGCCGATACCGAATCCGGCCAGCCCGCCAAAGACAGCAAAGGCCGAGCCTAACCAGACCCAGCGCTTACCGAGACCATTTTTGATGGCATACATCGGGCCGCCGATATACTCACCGCTTTTATCTTTTTCGCGATAATGTACCGCCAGCACGACTTCTGAATATTTGGTGGCCATGCCGACCAGTGCGGTGCACCACATCCAGAACAGCGCACCAGGGCCGCCCATAAAAATAGCGGTTGCGACACCGGCGATATTACCGGTCCCCACCGTTGCAGCCAGACAGGTCATCAGTGCCTGAAACGGACTGATCTCACCGCTTTCGTCGTCAGCTTTGGTACGCCCCTGCCACAACAGCGCAAACCCGGCACCAATCTTGCGCAACGGTATAAATCGAAGCAGAAACATCAGGAACAGGCCGGTACCCAGGATCATCACCAGCATAGGGGCGCCCCAGACTATCCCATTGAGCTCATTAAATGTATTAAGTAGGTATTCCATATGATTAATCTCCATTGATTAAAGGGATGTCTCTTCACCTGCTTATTTTTTACTCGTCGATGGTACTGCTTTTTTAAAATGAATAATTATTATTGATAAATCAAAACAGTATATTCAGTCAGCAGGTGGTAAAAACTGACTGAATACATTCATAAATCAGGCCACTTCTGCTTTAGCCAGTTCCACATAGATATCACGCAAACGCAAAGAGATCGGGCCGGGTTTGCCATCACCCACCGGTTTGCCATCAATACTGACCACCGGCCAGACAAAGGTGGTTGCCGAACTGATAAACGCTTCTTTGGCATGATAGGCTTCATCAGGCGTAAACAGACGTTCTTCTACCTTGATGCCATCCCGTGCCGCCAGTACCAGCAGCGCTTTACGGGTAATACCATGCAGGATGTCGTTGCTTAACGGACGAGTCACAATGGTGTTATCCGCCAGTACAATGTAAGCATTGCTGGAGCTGCCTTCAGTGATAAAACCATTTTCCACCAGGAAGGCGTCGTCTGCATCATTGGCATGGGCATATTCTTTCGCCAGACAAGGTGCCAGCAAACCGACGGTTTTGATATCACGGCGATGCCAGCGGATATCCGGCATGGTGACTACTTTGATACCGGTTTTGACTTTCGGGCTGTCGATCACCGGGCGGGACTGTGTGAACAGCACCAGCGTTGGTTTAACTTCGGCACCGGGAAAAGCAAAATCACGATCACCGGCATTACCACGGCTGATCTGCAGATAAATACCGCCTTCCACCAGATTGTTCTTTTTGATCAGTTCTTCATGAATAGTTTTTAACTGGGCAGGTGCCACCGGCATGGTCAGTGATAATTCACGGCATGAACGCTGTAACCGTTCCAGATGACCGGCAAACTCCACCAGCTTGCTATTCAATACGGCGGTAACTTCATACACGGCATCGGCGAACAGAAAACCGCGGTCAAACACAGAAATTTTGGCATCAGCTTCATTTACATACTGACCATCAACATAGACGATACGACTCATGATTCACTCCTTAAATTTTTCTGGATCCGGCGCCTAGCCCCACAATGCCGCATCGGGTGCATGCATCAGGTTGCCGGAATAATCAAAACCGGGTTTACGATCTTTTTGCAGCAATAACGGGCCATCCAGATCAACGACCTGCGCGCCTTGCGCCACCACAAATGCCGGTGCCATTGCCAGTGACGAGGCCAGCATGCAACCGACCATGATCTTCAGACCCGCAGCTTCCGCTTGTTCACGTAAAATCAGCGCTTCCGTCAGACCGCCGGTTTTATCCAGTTTGATATTGATCATGTCATAACGGCCAATCAGCTCATTTAATGTCGAGCTGTCATGACAAGATTCGTCGGCACAAATCGGGATCGGGCGAGGTAAAGAAGCCAGAATGGCGTCCTCACCTGCTGGCAGTGGCTGTTCAATCATTTCCACTCCCAGCTTTTGCAATTCAGGGATCAGCTCACGATAAAGCTGCTCGTTCCAGCCTTCATTGGCATCGACGATGATCCGGGCGGAAGGTGAACCTTTACGCACCGCAGCAACCCGCGCCAGATCACCGGCACCAGCCAGCTTCAGTTTCAGCAGTGGGCGGAATGCGTTTTCTTCGGCAGCCTTCTGCATGTTTTCCGGCGTATCCAGCGACAATGTGTAAGCCGTCAGTAACGCCTGGGGTTCTGTTTTATTCAGGCGTTGCCAGATGCGTTGCCGGTGTTGTTTGCTTTCCAGATCCCAGAATGCGCAATCAATGGCATTACGAGCCGCACCGGCCACCAGCGCCGATTGCAATCCCTCGCGATCTAAACCATCGCGAATAGCTGGGATCAGCGTTTCGATCTGGGCAATCACGCCCTGCACTGATTCGCCGTAACGGGCATACGGTACACATTCCCCGCGCCCGGTGACGCCCTGCTGCGTGAGTTCCACCACCACCACTTCGGCGGCAGTCTTGCTGCCGCGCGAGATGGTGAATGAGCCTCGGATCGGCCAGCTTTCGCTAAATACCCGGATTTCCATACTCATTCCACCCTGCTGGATTACAGTTGATCGACGATGCGGCTCATACCCTGACGGAATGGATCAACCGTTGGCAGACCGTATTTCTCTTCGATATCGGCCATCAGCGCGATCGCTTCTTTTTCAGATAATTTAGCGGTGTTCACGGAAATGCCAACAAAACGGGCCTTTGGATTGGTCAGTTTTGCCATCGCCAGATTCAGCGCCATACACTCGCCCAGATCCACGATTGGGTAATCCACACCACGCATGGTAGTACGGGTTGGTTCGTGACACAGCACCAGCGCATCAGCTTGCGCACCGTGAATAATACCGGTAGTCACACCGGCAAAGGATGGGTGGAACAGGGAGCCCTGGCCTTCAATGACATCCCAATGATCAGCATCGTTCGCTGGCGCCAGCACTTCTACCGCACCAGCGACGAAATCAGAAACCACCGCATCAATACTCACACCAGCACCGCTGATCAGAATGCCGGTCTGACCAGTCGCGCGGAATGTCGCTTTCATGCCACGTTCCAGCATCTCTTTTTCAATAGCCAGTGCAGTGTACATTTTGCCGCAGGAGCAGTCAGTGCCCACTGGCAGCAGACGTTTACCTTCACGTTTTTTACCATTTGCTACAGGGAAGGTTTGGGTTGGATGACGCACGTCAAACAGTTTACGACCCAGTTTGTCCGCCAGCGCTTTTAATTCCGGCACGTCAGTCAGACGATTGTGCAGACCAGACGCCAGATCCATACCGGCTTCGAGTGCTTCAGTCAGAATGGAAATCCATTTGTCAGAGATGATGCCACCCCGGTTTGCGACACCAATCACCAGTGTTTTCGCACCGGCCGCTTTCGCTGCGGCAATATCCATATCCGGCAGATCACAATCTGCATGACACTCTTCCATGCGGTATTGACCGACACAATATTCCGGATGCCACTGCTTAATACCAATCGCTACTTTAGCGGCCAGAATGTCATGTGCATCGCCTAAGAACAGCAGGTAAGGTTTTTGAATTTCCATATTTATCATCCTCATAAAGAAATATTATTAACTGACAAAGCGATGCCATACCGGCAAATATATTGCTGGCTAAAAACAAGAAAGAACTTTGTTGTACAGATAATAGATATATCAAAACAATATTGTCAATAAACGAAAAAACAAAGGATATACAACCAAAGAAAAACACAAACACCAGAACATAAATCCACAGATAAATCAAAAAACGAAACATAAAGCCAGTTTTCGCTAATAAATTTTATACAAATAGATTTTTATCATGCACAAAAAATCAAACACAAACCAAACATTTGATTTTTAACGATTTATAGCAATATCATTACTTTGGGTTTTTTCTTTATATTTTGAATCAAATAAGTGCAATCTAATTATTTTAGATCGCCAAAAAGATGCAAAACAGAAATTAAACAGCGCGTCATAAAATATGATTTTATTCAAAAAATCTGAAAAAATGAGTAATCCGATATTTTTATTCGTCAAATATAAAATAAAACACCATGGCCGGTTTATTATCTTTTATTTAAAGACAAAGCAACATATAACTCTGACAATAAACAAAAATAAGGATTATTTGACAAATAAAAAGCAAAACTGCAAGCATATACAACTACTATTGCTGATTTTATCAGTCAGAGCATGAGCTAAGGTGACATGATGTTAACTGCAAGGATTCAAATTAATCTCAAAGCCTTACAACACAACTTTGAGAAAATTAAGAAGTGCAGCCCCAAAAGCAAAATCATTGCAGTAATAAAAGGAAATGCTTACGGGCATGATGCAGTGCTGGTCGCTAAAACGCTGCAACAAGCGGATGCTTTTGCTGTCGCCCGTATAGAAGAGGCGGTGGTGCTGCGTCAGGCAGGCATTGAGCGCCCGATCGTATTACTGGAAGGATGTTTTTGTGCAAAAGATCTGCTGATTGCCGCGCACTATCAATTCCAACCCGTGATCCATCATGCCGGACAATTAGCCGATATTCTCTCCGCATCGTTGCCAACGCCAGTAAAAGTCTGGCTTAAGATTGATACCGGCATGCATCGCATTGGGATTATGCCGGAGCAGGTAGCGCATTATGTTACCCAGCTTTCCAACTCCGCCAACGTCAGCGGGCATGTAGGCTTTGTCAGCCATTTCTACAGAGCGGATGAACTCAGTGCATCAACTACGCACGAACAGCTGGCCTGCTTCATTCAGGCAACAGCGCCCTACCCTGGCGAAAAAAGTCTTTCTAACTCTGCAGGGGTGCTCTATTGGTCTGATGCCCATTTCGACTGGGTACGCCCCGGCATTGCCCTTTACGGCATCTCACCACGCGCTGACAGCACCGGAATCGCTGAGGGTTTACAACCCGTGATGACGCTGAAAAGCACGCTGATTTCAGTTCGGGAACATAAAGCCGGTGAAAGCATTGGTTATGGCGGTCACTGGATCGCCGATCAGGACACCCGCATTGGCGTGATCGCCATGGGCTATGGTGATGGTTACCCACGCATGGCGCCTGCTGGAACGCCGGTATTAGTCAATGGCCGGAAAGTCGCACTGGCCGGCCGGGTATCCATGGACATGATGACCGTTGATCTAGGACCGGAAAGTCAGGATCAGATCGGTGATGAAGTAACATTGTGGGGCAACGGCTTGCCCGCTGAAGAGGTGGCCCGCCATATCGGCACCATTGCGTATGAACTGGTGATCAAAATCACCAGCCGTGTACAACGGCAGATCATTTGAATTCAGGCACGATGGATAACACAGACATGACCATGCTGACCGGATTACCACCATCCCGACTCTGGAATTTCTTCGCGCAGATCTGTCAGATCCCGCATCCTTCCAAACGGGAAGAAGCATTACGAAACTGGATTGCCAATCTGGCTACCGCGGAAAAACTCAGGCTGAAAAAAGATCAGAAAGGTAATCTGCTGATCCGCAAACCAGCGTCAGCAGGCATGGAGTCGTGCCAGCCGGTGATCCTGCAGGCACATCTGGATATGGTGCCGCAAGCCAATGCCGACAGCGGCCATGATTTCTCCCGCGATCCGATCCTGCCTTATATTGATGGTGACTGGGTAAGAGCCCGCGGCACGACACTGGGCGCGGATAACGGTATTGGTGTCGCTGCCTGTCTGGCCGTATTGACTGATCCAACGGTAAAACATGGCCCGCTGGAGGTCTTGTTTACGGTTGATGAAGAGGCCGGAATGGGCGGCGCTTTCGCACTGCAGCCCAACTGGCTGGAAGGGAAAATACTGATCAATACCGATGCCGAACAGGACGGCGATATCTACATGGGTTGTGCCGGCGGACTGGAAGCCCGGCTGAATTTCACGCTTGATTTTGAAGCGCTGCCTGAGGGCTATCAGACTTACCAGTTGCAGCTCAGCGGCTTACAGGGCGGCCATTCCGGTCTGGATATCCATGAAGATCGCGGCAATGCCAATCAGGTATTGTGCCGGACACTCTTCCGGCTGCAGCAACACTTCCCGTTAAAAATCAGCGCGCTGAATGGCGGAACGCTGCGCAATGCGATTCCGCGCGAAGCCAGTGCGGTGGTTGCGCTGCCACTCAGTCAGCGGGCGGAATTTGCGGCGTGGTGTGATGATGAAGCGCAACGGCTGAAGCAGGAATACAGGCATATTGACCCGGCAGTACAACTCACCGGCTCACCCTGTCCGCAGGCAGAACAGGTACTGACCGCAGCAACACAGCATCAGTTACTGGCAGGATTAACGGCGATCCCCAATGGTGTCATCCGGATGAGTCATGCCATCAAAGGTGTGGTGGAAACGTCAACCAATCTGGGTGTGATCAAGATCGACGGGGAACAGCTGAGCGCGGTTTCGTTTGTCCGTTCACTGACCGATGAAGGCCGCTTGCATCTGCGTTCAGTCTTTGCGGCTATCGCAGCGCTAAGTCATGCTGAAGCGGTTTTTTCCGGCGACTATTCCGGCTGGGCACCGGATCCTGACTCCTCCGTCATGCAGATCGTCCGGCAACAACATCAGCGTCTGTTTGGTCATCAAGCCAATATCATGGTGATCCATGCCGGGCTGGAATGCGGACTGTTCAAAAAGGCTTATCCGGATCTGGATATGGTCTCTGTCGGCCCGACCATCAAAGGGGCGCATTCGCCGGATGAGCGGGTGTCGGTTTCATCAACAGAACGTTTCTGGCAATTACTGACCGCAACACTGGCCGCGATTCCGCAGCACCAGCGCTGATATTGGCTCATCATGATCCTGCGCTTCAACGCAGGATCTTTTTCAGGCATGGATCTTCAGGCAGGGATCAGCGAACTAAAGCCAGTTCATTCGGACGTAAATCAAACAACAGCACTTCGGCCTGCTCCCCATTCTGTAATGCGATCTGCTGTTCCTGGCGGATGCGGATACCATCACCGGCGGACAAACGTTCGCCGTTTACGTCAATACTACCCCGGGCAATATGCACATAGGCGTACCGATTTTCCGGCAACATGAAAGTCTGGGATTCTTCGCCATCCAACAGTCCGGCATAAACCCGGGCATCCTGATACACCGATAAAGAACCTTCCGCACCATCGGGTGAAATGATCAGTCGTAACTTGCCACGCTTCTCGGCAGCAGAAAAATGTTGTTGCTGGTAACGTGGCTCAACACCTTTCCGGTTTGGCACAATCCAGATCTGCAGAAAATGGACTAATTCTTCGCGGGAATGATTGTATTCGCTGTGCCGGATACCGGAACCGGCACTCATCATCTGTACATCACCCGGGCGGATCACCGAGCCCGTTCCCATAGAATCTCTATGTTCCAGCGCACCTTCGAGCACATAGGAAAAGATCTCCATATCGCGGTGCCCGTGCGTGTCAAAGCCTTTTCCCGGCTTCACCTGATCTTCGTTGATCACTAACAGATCTGAAAATCCAAGCTGTTCCGGGTCGTAATAACTACCGAAGGAAAAGCTATGCTGAGACTGTAACCAGCCAAAATTTGCATTTCCACGTTGTGCTGACGGTCTGAGTTCCAACATATAAATTACTCCGATAATAGTAATTAAGATGAAAGCGGCACCGGATGCCTTTGTACCACTCAGCTCACTGAGCTGACATCCGGCGAACCGCGCTGTCGGGTATTACTGCTTGATCGCTTCCACAGCGATATCAATGGTGACGTCATCACCTACATTCGGTGCGTATTTGCCGGCATTGAAATCAGTACGTTTGATGACAGTGGTCGCATTCGCACCAATGGCATCTTTCTGCAGCATCGGATGCGGCATCGCCACAAAGGAAGTCACGGTCAGTGTCACTGGTTTGGTCACACCTTTAATCGTCAGATCACCCTGTACTTCCGTTGGTGCATCACCTTTGAATACCACTTTGGTCGATTTGAAGGTGGCGGTCGGAAACGCGGTGGTATCCAGGAAATCCGCACCCTGAATGTGTCCGTTAAATACCGGGAAGCCAGTATCCACGGAAGTGGTATCAATCACGATATCCACCGAACCGGTTTTGGCTTCTTTATCCAGCACGATGGTGCCGCTGGTTTTATCAAAACGGCTCAGCTGTTTTGACAAACCAAAATGGCTGTAAGAGAAACGCGGGAAGGTATGGGAACCGTCAATGACATACGTTTCCGGGGCCGCAAACGCCGGTGCAGAAACTGCAGTTGCCAGTGCCAGCACAGCAGATAATTTAACGAATTTATTCATGATGTAACTCCTGATTTGAATAGATGGTTAATCACTGCTGGTTTGCAGTAATAGTGAATTTGACCTGAATATCATTGGCAACAATGTCAAAGGTCGACCAGCTGCCTTCCCCAATCGCAAAATCACCGCGACGGATGGTGAAACTACCTGCAAAAATGCCCTTTTCACCCTCTTCTTTAAAAGAGGACGGCACCACTACATCAATGGTTTTACCTTTAATGGTCAGCTTGCCGCTTACTTCAAATTTGTTATCACCCAGTGCCTTGATAGCACCCGATTCAAAATGTGCCTGTGGAAACGCGGCCGTGTTAAACCAGTCCTTGCCCGCGACTTCACCATTGGCTTCTTCGGTGCCGGCATCAATGCTGGCCAGCGCCACATCAAATACCGCCTTACCCTCAGCCGGTTTCGCCGGATCAAACTTCAGCGTGCTGGTGAACTCGTTGAATTTGCCATCCATCGCAACACCCATCTGCTGGTAGCTGAAATTGATCGCACTTTGTTTAACATCAACCTGGGTGTATTCCGCCGCCTGGGTTGCCAGTGGCAGCAATGCAGCAAGTACGCTTATACGAAATAGTGTCTTCATCATCATTTGTCCTTTGCTGAACCAGGCAACATCCGGGTCAGGATGTCATCTTTATCAATAAAATGGTGTTTCAGTGCCGCGCCGATATGGCCGACCAGTACGGCAATAAACAGATAATTCAGGCTGACATGCACAATTAGCAGCAGGTCACCCAACTCTTTGTTTTTCTCTAACAAATCCGGGATAGGCAGAATGCCGAACCAGACCGTCTGAAATCCTTTCGCCGAACTCATCAGCCAGCCGGAAAGCGGAATCAGAAACATCAGCATATAAAGCATGTGGTGACCGGCATGCGCCGCGACCTGCATCAGACGTGGCATACTTTGCGGCAATGCCGGCGGCTGATGCGTTACCCGCCACGCCAGACGGATTAACGCCAGCAGAAACACCGTGACACCTGTCCACTTATGCCAGGAATAGAGCTTCAGTTTCTCCGGTGATAACGGCAGCCCCTGCATGTAAAAACCGAGACCCAACATGCCAAAAAATAAAATTGCCATTAGCCAGTGCAGACTTTTTGCTGTCTTGGTGTAATGTGAACTCATGGTGGCATCCCCGTTCCGTCTGAAACGAATGTTATTAATTTGTAACAAGACTATACCCTTTCAGATTGATGCCAAATAGAGGGTAATTTCGAATTATCTATTGCTGGAATAGCAACAATGAACCGACTTGATGCCATGCACTTATTTGTGCGAATTGCTGAATTAGGTAGTTTTACCGCCGTCGCCGAGCAGATGGACCTGGCTCGTTCCGTCGTGACCCGTCAGATCGCGGCTCTGGAAGAACATCTCGGTGTCAAACTGATGGTGCGGAATACCCGCCGCCTGTCACTGACTTCTGCGGGAAGTGCTTATCTGGAAAAATGCCGGGTAATTCTGGATCTGGTGGAAGCAGCCGAAGCCAGTGTGATGGAAGAGCGTCTGACGCCACGCGGCAACATCCGGATTGGCCTGCCGCTCAGTTTTGGTCTGAAGACACTTTCCCCTTTGTTACTGAAATTCTCCGGTTTGTATCCGGACATTGATCTGGAGATGGATTTTGATGATCACCAGATGAACCTGATCGAAGAGGGTATGGATATCGCCATCCGCATCGCCGGACAACTGGCACCCGGTGATATCGTACGTAAACTGGGTACCTGTAAACTACTGGCTGTCGCCTCTCCGGATTACCTGAAACAACATGGCAAACCGCAGCATCCGTCTGAACTCATTAACCATGCATGTCTGGGATATACTCTGACAGCGGGGGGTTCCAGCTGGACTTTTATGGTCGACGGACGTCACGAAACGTTTTACATCAAAACTCATATCAAAGCGAATAACGGGGATGCGCTGACCGAAGCCGCCGCCAATGGGCTGGGGCTTACCCTGCAACCCGACTTTATCGTCAATGATTACCTGCAATCCGGACGGGTCGAAACCATACTGGATGAATTTACCCCGGCAGAATTAGGCATTTACGCCATTTTACCGAGTAACCGCTATGTGCCGCACCGGGTCCGGGTATTGCTCGATTTTCTGGCTAATCAACTGGATAAAAAAAAGCGCTGAATTATCAGCGCTTTTTTATCAACGAACCATCAACCGCATCACCGGTTACAGTGACTTGATGGTTTCCTGCTGTTCTTTCAGCTTGGTCAGCTGGCTCTGATAATCAGTCAGCTTCTCACGCTCTTTGATGATCACCGCTTCCGGTGCCTTGGCAACAAACGCTTCGTTACCCAGCTTGCCTTCGATACGGCCACACTCTTTTTCCAGCTTCTCAACTTCTTTCGCCAGACGTGCCAGCTCAGCTTCTTTGTCGATCAGACCAGCCATCGGGATCAGCAGCTCAGTGTTACCGATCAGTTTCTTCACAGATAACGGCTCTTCGTCGCCAGCCGCCAGTACAGTGATGGTTTCCAGCTTCGCCAGTGACTTCAGGAACGCTGCGTTGTCCGCTGCGCGTTTGCTGTCTGCCGCATCGGCTTTCAGCAATACATTCAGCGGTACACTTGGCGCCACGTTCATCTCAGCACGAATGTTACGTACACTAACGATGAACTGTTTCACCCATTCCTGATCCGCCAGTGCCACTTCATCCACTTTCGCCGCATCAAATTCCGGGTAAGCCTGCAGCATCAGTGTGTCAGCATGGATGCCGGCCAGCGGTGCGACAGATTTCCAGATTGATTCGGTCATGAACGGCATGATCGGATGCGCCAGACGCAGCAGACTTTCCAGCACAGTCACCAGTGTATGACGGGTCGCGCGCTGTTCTGCTTCGCTGCCGTGCCACAGCACCGGCTTGGTCAGCTCCAGATACCAGTCACAGAACTGGTTCCAGATAAACTCATACAGCACACCGGCCGCCTGGTCGAAGCGATAGGTATCCATCGCATGACGCAGTTCCTGGATGGTCAGTTGCAGCTGAGAGGTGATCCAGCGATCCGCCAGACTGAACTGCATTTCGCCACCGGAAAAACCACAATCCTGCTCTTCAGTGTTCATCAGCACATAACGGCTGGCGTTCCACAGTTTGTTACAGAAGTTGCGGTAACCATCCAGACGTTTCATGTCCCAGTTGATGTCACGACCGGTAGAGGCCAGTGCCGCCAGCGTAAAGCGCAATGCATCGGTACCATGCGCTTCAATCCCGTCCGGGAACTGCTTCTCGGTACGCTTGCCAATCTTCTCGGCCAGCTGCGGCTGCATCATGTTGCCGGTGCGTTTTTCCAGCAGATCCGGCAGCGAAATACCGTCGATCATATCCAGCGGGTCAAGTACGTTACCCTTGGACTTCGACATCTTCTGACCTTCTTCATCACGGATCAGACCAGTCACATACACAGTTTTGAACGGTACCTGCGGAGTGCCGTCTTCGTTTTTCACGAAGTGCATGGTCATCATGATCATGCGCGCAACCCAGAAGAATATGATGTCAAAGCCGGTCACCAGCACATCGGTCGGATGGAAGGTTTTCAGCTCAGGCGTTTGTTCCGGCCAGCCCAGCGTGGAGAACGTCCACAGCGCGGAACTGAACCAGGTATCCAGCACGTCTTCGTCCTGACGCAGCGCCACATCAGCAGCCAGACTGTAATTCGCACGTACTTCTGCTTCATTACGGCCAACATACACTTTACCGTTGTTGTCATACCATGCAGGAATACGGTGACCCCACCACAACTGACGGGAGATACACCAGTCCTGAATATCGCGCATCCAGGAGAAGTACATGTTTTCGTACTGTTTCGGTACGAACTGAATACGGCCATCTTCCACCGCTTCAATCGCCGGTTTCGCCAGCACATCCGCACGCACATACCACTGGTCGGTCAGCATCGGTTCGATCGGTACACCACCACGGTCGCCGTAAGGCTGCTGCAGCACGTGATCCTTGATCTCGTCCATCAGACCTTTCGCTTCCAGCGCAGCCACAATCGCTTTACGCGCGGCATAACGCTCCAGACCAGCGAACTCAGCCGGCATGGCAGCAGGATACGCATCGTTTGGATTGCCTTTGCTGTCATACACTTCTGCTTCGGCACGGATATGCGCGTCCAGCGTGAAAATGTTGATCATTGGCAGGTGCTGACGTTTACCCACTTCATGGTCATTGAAATCGTGCGCCGGGGTGATCTTCACACAACCGGTACCTTTTTCCATGTCCGCATGTTCGTCAGCTACGATAGGAATACGACGGCCTACCAGCGGCAGTTCGATAAACTTGCCAATCAGCGCCTTGTAACGCGGATCTTCCGGATTCACCGCCACTGCGGTATCACCCAGCATGGTTTCCGGACGCGTGGTCGCCACGATCAGGTAATCTTTACCTTCTGCGGTCTTCTCGCCATCCGCCAGCGGATAGCGCAGATGCCACATGTTGCCTTTAACTTCTTTGTTCTCAACTTCCAGATCAGAGATCGCGGTGTGCAGTTTCGGATCCCAGTTCACCAGACGCTTGCCGCGATAGATCAGATCCTGTTCATACAGACGTACGAACACTTCCTGTACCGCATGTGACAAAGCCGGGTCCATGGTGAACGCTTCACGATCCCAGTCTACCGAAGCCGCCAGACGGCGCATCTGACGGGTGATGGTGCCGCCGGATTCTTCCTTCCACTGCCAGATCTTGTCGATGAAGGCTTCACGGCCATAATCGTGACGGGTCTTACCTTCTTCAGCGGCGATCTTACGTTCCACCACCATCTGGGTTGCGATACCCGCATGGTCAGTACCTACTTGCCACAGGGTGTTTTTACCCAGCATGCGCTGATAACGGATCAGGGCATCCATGATGGTCTGCTGGAAAGCATGGCCCATGTGCAGGCTACCGGTGACGTTTGGCGGCGGGATCACGATGCAGTAATTGCCGTTGCTGCTGTCGCCACTCGGTTTGAAATAGCCCTGGCTTTCCCAGTGCTGGTACATCGCCTGTTCAATGGCGTTCGGATTAAACGTCTTTTCCATCTGTCTTCATCTGTCTGATTATGGGAGTTGCGGTGCAGGCACCGTCTCCAGCGTGAAACCCAGCGCCCGATACTGCTTGTAGCGTTCGCGCGCCTGTTGTTTTTGAATTTCGTCAGCAGGGACGAAATCAATGATCTGAGCAAAACGTCCGGCAAAAGCCGGGATCCCGTCAGCTAAATTGATCAGCACCTGCCGGCTGCGTTTAGGCATACCGGTACCGATCTCGACAGGAGCCTGAGTCACTGTCGCTTCGTCTGACAGGCCGTGTGGCACAAAACTATGCGGATCCTGCTGCCACAACATTTCGTCTAGCTGCTCCGCCTGCACTTGTGTCTGCGTCAGCAAAAACAGCGTCTGATTCTGGCGGAAACGTTCTGTCGTCAGCTGGCAGGCTAACACAGCGACGACATGGCTTAAGCCATCACAAATCTGTGTCGGCGATGCCTCATCCGGCAGTAAATAAAAAGTGACCTGTGGCATGAAGTAAAGGGACGTCACCGCCCCATCCTGTTAGTCTTCGACTTCTACACCGGCGCGGTTTAATAAAAACTGCGTCAGCAATGGTACCGGACGACCGGTAGAACCTTTCTCTTTACCTGACTTCCAGGCGGTTCCGGCGATATCCAGATGTGCCCAGTTGTATTTTTTGGTGAAACGGCTGAGGAATGCACCTGCCGTAATCGCCCCGGCAGGACGGCCACCGGTGTTTACCATATCAGCAAACGGACTTTCAATCTGTTCCTGATACTCATCCCACAACGGCAAACGCCAGGCTTTGTCGCCCGATAACTCTGACGCGTTCAGCAACTCATGCGCCAGCGGGTTATGATTCGACATCAGACCGCTGGCATGGCTGCCCAGTGCAATCACACAGGCGCCGGTCAGGGTCGCGATATCCACCACCGATTCCGGTTCAAAACGCTCAACGTAAGTCAGCACATCGCACAATACCAGACGCCCTTCCGCATCGGTATTCAGCACTTCAATGGTCTGGCCTGACATGGAGGTCAGAATATCACCGGGCCGGTAAGCTTTACCATCCGGCATGTTCTCTGCACCGGCCAGCACACCAATCACATTGATTGGCGGTTTCAGTTCCGCCAGTGCCGTCATGGTACCTAATACCGACGCTGCACCGCCCATGTCGTATTTCATCTCATCCATGCCTTCAGCAGGTTTGATGGAAATACCACCCGAGTCAAAGGTCAGCCCTTTGCCCACCAGCACAATCGGCTTGGCATCCGGGTGCCCTTTATACTCCATTACCGACATCATGGCTTCATTAGATGAACCTTTGGCCACCGCCAGATAAGCATTCATGCCCAGCTCCGCCATCTGCTGTTCACCAATCACTTTCGTGGTGATGTACTGGCAGCTGTCCGCCAGACGACGCGCCTGTGATGCCAGATAAGCCGGTGTACAGATATTTGGCGGCATATTGGCCACATCACGGCAGATTTTCATGCCGTTCGAAATCGCCAGACCATGGGCAATGGCTTTCTCACCAATCGACAATTCACGACGGGTCGCCACATTAAAGACCAGTTTCCGTAACGGACGGCGTAATTCCGCTTTATTGGTCTTGAATTGATCAAAAGTATAAAGACTGTTTTGCGCGGTTTCGACCGCTTGTCTTACCTTCCAGTAGGCATCCCGTCCTTTGACATGCAATTCTGTCAAAAAGCAGACCGCTTCCATCGATCCGGTTTCATTCAATGTACTGATCGTTTTCTGAATGATCTGTTTGAACTGACGCTCATCCAGCTCACGTTCTTTCCCGCAACCGACCAGCAGTACACGCTCACTCAGCACCCCGGGAACCTGATGCAACAGCAGCATCTGACCGGTTTTACCCTCCAGATCACCACGACGCAGCAAAGAGCTCAGATACCCGTCACTGACGCGATCCAGTTGTTCAGCTACGGCAGATAAACGACGTGGTTCGAATACACCGACCACGATACAGGCACTGCGCTGCTTCTCCGGGCTGCCACTTTTAACGCCGAATTCCATGAGGACTCCTTGCAACTAAAGACAAAGCCCACCGATTGGTCGATAATAGGGGCCGACCCACCTGCTCAGGATGAACAGGTTCGGTACGCAAAACATCATAAAATGGAAGTAAGGCAACTATTTTTTAGCGATTCGCCAGTAATTACAAGTTTTCCCGAGGCCTGCGTGATAGTTTTCCGTTATATATTTAAAGAAACACTCAAAACTCAGCTGTCAATCCTGCTGATCCTGCTGCTGATTTTTACCAGTCAGCAATTTATCCGGATCCTGGCAAGAGCGGCCGATGGTTCTATACCCTCTTCACTGATCGGCCAGATGATGCTGCTTAACATTCCTTATATGGGATTGTTACTACTGCCTATCAGCCTGTTTATCGCGATTTTGTTTGCTCATGGCCGGCTGTATGCCGACAGTGAAATGACCGTACTGCGTGCGATTGGTGTCGGCCCATCCTATATCATGCGCATCAGTCTGGTGCTGGCATTGCTCACCACCGTAGTCGCTACCGTGAACACCATGTGGTTAGCGCCGATGGCCAGAGAGAAACAATCCCAGCTGCTAGACGCCGCGAAAGCAGATCCCTTGTCGATCCCGTTAGAAAGCGGCCGCTTTCTGAGTCTGGATGGCGGACATCTTACCGCTTATGTGGAGGATGTTCAGGACTCCGGCCGCAGTTTGCAACGAATCTTTCTGTTACAGCGCAGCCCCGATCCGGCAGAAGCCGCCATTATCGTTGCGGCCAGCGGTCACCTGACGAATGATGCACAGGGAACGCCCTGGGTAACACTGGCGAATGGCAAACGCTATGCAGGCACGCCACCTTCAACCCAGTTCAGTATTGCCAACTTTGCGGAATACAAAGCGCAACTGCAACGTAAGGATATTGAACCCTCTACCCCTAAAGCCAGAGCACTGCCGTCATCGGCGCTCTATAACAGCACCGACAAGAAACAGATCGCCGAATGGCAATGGCGGGTGGTATTACCCCTTTCCATTCCGTTAATGACGCTGATAGCGGTGCCTCTGGCAGTCGTTAACCCGCGTCAGGGGCGATATGCCAAACTGCTTCCGGCAGTCATGCTTTATCTCAGTTACTTCCTGCTGCTGAGTGCCGGTCAGTCAGCCATCGAGCGCGGGCAACTGCCGGAGATGCCGGGTTTGTATATCATCCCTGTTCTGTTCACGCTGCTGTTTGCTGTTCCGATGAATATTAAAAGCACCCGATTGTGGCAGCGTCTGCGTATTTACTGGCATAAGGAAAAATGCTGATGTTTGGTATTCTCGACCGCTATGTCGGGCGCACCGTGATAATGGCGATCCTGATGTGCACCGTCATGCTGGTAGGCCTGTCATCACTGATCAAATTTGTGGATCAATTACAGAACGTTGGTGAAGGTTCATTCACCACCTTCCATGCGATATTACGGGTGCTCTATGCCATACCGGGCGACACCGTGCTGTTTTTCCCCATGGCGGCCTTACTGGGTGGTGTGATTGGCCTTGGCCAGCTGGCCAGCAGCAGTGAACTGGTGGTATTGCAGGCGGCAGGTCTTTCCCGGGCGAAAATTGTTATTTCTGCGCTGAAAACAGTCATACCGGTGATGTTTCTGATCATGCTGCTTGGTGAATATGTAGCCCCGATAGCCGAACAGAAAGCGCACGATATCAAAACCAGCGCCATCAGTGGCGGCAAAATTACCGCTTCAACCTATGGTATCTGGGTTAAAGAAGGTCATGATTTTATCAGTATTGATACCCTGTTCCGTGATGGCAGTCTGCGCGGCGTCACCCTGTACCGTTTTAATCTGAACGGTGAATTACAGGAAGTTATCCGTTCTGCGATGGCCGTTTATCAGCAACAGGCATGGCACCTGAAAGATATTGTGATCACGCAATTACAGGATAAACAGCAGATAAAATTTAAAAACCTGACGGATTGGGTGTGGAAAACCAACCTGACCCCTGACAAATTAGGTGTGGTCTCGGTATCCCCGGATGAGCTCTCTGCACAAGGGCTATATAACTACATCAGCTATATGAAGAGTAACGGACAACAGGTCGATGACTACGAACTGGAGTTCTGGCGTAAACTGCTGGCACCTGTCAGCGTCATCGCCATGCTGCTGCTGGCTGCGTCCACTATTTTTGGTCCGTTACGTTCAGTGAGTATGGGTGCCCGGCTGATTTCCGGGGTGATGATGGGTTTTGCCTTCTTTGTCGCCAATCAGGTATTGGGCCCGTTCAGCCTGGTGTATAACGTTCCCCCTGTCATTGGGGCCAGCGTGCCCAGCCTGATCTTCATGGGTGTTGCCATTTATATGCTGCAACGCCGCACCTGAAAATGAATGCCGGCATCTGTAATCACGGATGCCGGATAAACCTCAGTGCCCCGCACCCGGTGCAGTCACCACCACTTCGCAATTAGCCCAGTAATCCTGAAATGCCAGAAACTCGCGGCGATCAAAAATCACCATCAGATTACCTAAGCCAAACGCAGAAGTTCCCAGACGCACCAGCGCCTGACCGATGCTCAGCAACGTAGAATCGGTATTTTGGACCCGGATCTCAAAACGGCGCATCCCCGGCGTTTGCCCTTCCCGGCACCAGAACCAGACAAAATAGCTGCACAACACGCCAGCCAGCCAGAGGCTGAACCACAACTGATGCGCCAGCCAGTTACTCGCGGTGACACCTTCCTCTAATGACAATAATCCGCTGATAACCAGCAAATAGCTCAAACCATACGCCAGATAACCCGCAAGAGTCAGTAACGGGATCACCAGCAAGGTATCAATAGCCCAGGCACCTAACCGGCGACGAAAACCAGCCCGCGGAATCGAACTAAAGGCAGTCAGTGGCTTAGCAGACACCGGACGGGTGCGGGAACGGGGTGTTTTACTCATAATTCATGTATACCAGTAATCAGGGAAACCCATTCTAACCGAGTCAGACAGCGAGATGCGACTCATCAACCGGGCATTTATTCAGCATCTGAGACAGATCACGCGAAAAACAATTTGCGCTCACGCCTTAGCTTTGTATAATGCGACCCCGTAAGACAAGCTAACTGATTTATCAGGAAGTTAAACTCTTGCATTGTGTGCCCAGGTGGCGAAATCGGTAGACGCAGCGGATTCAAAATCCGCCGGTGAATAACTGTGTCGGTTCGAGTCCGACCCTGGGCACCAAATCAAACCCGCTGATGCGGGTTTTTTTATTTCTGCTGAATGCTGTTCATTGATCTTTTCCCTGTCAAATCCATGCTCTAAACTATCCACCATCCGTAATGACCAAGAGAACACCATGGCGCAATTTATTTACACCATGAATCGCGTGGGCAAAGTCGTACCGCCTAAGCGTCATATCTTAAAAAATATCTCCCTCTCGTTCTTCCCGGGCGCCAAGATCGGTGTACTCGGTCTGAATGGTGCTGGTAAATCAACCCTGCTGCGCATCATGGCCGGCATTGATACCGAAATCGAAGGCGAAGCCCGTCCGCAACCCGGTATCAAGATCGGTTACCTGCCGCAGGAGCCTAAGCTCGATCCGGAGCAGACCGTTCGTGAAGCGGTTGAAGAAGCCATGGGTGATCTGAAACGGGCCATGACGCGTCTGGACGAAGTCTATGCCGCCTATGCCGAACCCGATGCCGATTTCGACAAACTGGCTAAAGAACAAGGTGAACTGGAAGCAATCATCCAGTCTCACGATGGTCACAACATGGAAAACCAGCTGGAACGCGCTGCCGATGCACTCCGTCTGCCTGCGTGGGATGCGCAAATTAAAGTTCTCTCCGGTGGTGAACGTCGCCGCGTTGCGCTGTGCCGTCTGCTGCTGGAAAAACCAGACATGCTGCTGTTGGACGAACCAACTAACCACTTAGACGCCGAATCAGTTGCCTGGCTGGAACGCTTCCTGCACGACTACGAAGGCACCGTTGTGGCGATCACCCATGACCGTTACTTCCTCGATAACGTAGCAGGCTGGATCCTGGAGCTGGACCGCGGCGAAGGTATCCCGTGGGAAGGTAACTACTCCTCTTGGCTGGAGCAAAAAGATGCTCGTCTGGCGCAGGAAGCTTCTACTGAAGCCGCTCGTCGTAAATCGATCGAGAAAGAGCTGGAGTGGGTACGTCAGAATCCGAAAGGTCGTCAGGCCAAGAGCAAAGCCCGTCTGTCTCGTTTTGAAGAGCTTAATGGTCAGGATTACCAGAAACGTAACGAGACCAACGAACTCTTTATTCCGCCAGGACCACGTCTGGGCGATAAAGTGATCGAAGTGGAAGGTCTGAGCAAGTCTTACGGTGATCGTCAGCTGATCGACAACCTGTCATTCAGCATTCCGAAAGGCGCGATTGTCGGTATTATCGGCCCGAACGGTGCGGGTAAATCAACCCTGTTCCGTATGCTGAGCGGTAAGGAACAACCGGATTCCGGCACCATCACTTTAGGTGAAACAGTCGTTCTGGCCTCGGTCGATCAGTTCCGTGACAGCATGGATGACAAGAAAACCGTCTTTGATGAAGTGGCCAATGGTCAGGACATCCTGAAGATCGGTAATTTTGAGATCCCAAGTCGTGCCTATGTCGGCCGCTTTAACTTCAAAGGCGTCGATCAGCAAAAACGCGTCGGTGAACTCTCCGGTGGTGAACGCGGCCGTCTGCATCTGGCAAAACTGCTGCAGACCGGCGGTAACGTACTGTTACTCGACGAACCAACCAACGATCTGGACATTGAAACGCTGCGTGCGCTGGAAAATGCCCTGCTGGAATTCCCCGGCTGTGCGATGGTGATTTCGCATGACCGCTGGTTCCTTGACCGTATCGCGACCCATATTCTGGATTACAGCGATGAAGGTAACGTCCGCTTCTTCGAAGGTAACTTTACCGATTACGAAGAGTGGAAAAAGAAAACCTTAGGTGCCGAGGCGTTACAGCCACACCGCATCAAATATAAGAAAATCGCCAAATAAGCTGCACAAAAAAGGGTCTGCAATGCAGACCCCTCTCTTTGGTAATGATGATTACCTTGTGTTGGCAGCGGTAACTGGATCCAGTCCATCTGAGCGTCCGGTAAGCCGTCAGACGTTGCGGCAAGCTTCCTCCGGTAAGAGTACCTTGCAAAATTTAGTCGTAGTGTTCGTTCCACCCGAACGAGATAAATAATACGTCATCCGCTTTAGAATGTGATTGCGAAAATTGCATTAAAAGCTGGTTTTTGCGCACGAATTCACCAATAATACTCAAATCTATAATCAGTTATTGCTGAATAATTGGAATTTATGAAATTAGACCGTTTAGACAAAAAAATTCTGAACCTGATGCAGAAAGATGCCCGCATCAGCAATCTGGATCTCGCCGAACAAGTCGGGTTATCCCCTTCACCCTGTTCACGCCGTATCAAGGCACTGGAAGAATCAGGGCTGATTTTAAAGCATGTTACCCTGCTTAACCCGGAAAAACTGAATTTAAAACTGATCGCTTACATCCATATCAACATGGACAAGCACACCCCGGAGCGCCTGAATAACTTCAATCAATCGGTATCCGAAATGCCGGAAGTGATGGAATGCGCCCTGATCACCGGTAACGATGCCGACTACCAGCTCAAAGTAGTAGTACCCGATATGGAATACTACCAGCATTTCCTGCTGGAAAAACTGACCCGCATCGACGGCGTCACCGGCGTACGCTCCAGCTTCGTCCTGCAACAGGTCAAACAGTTCACCTCGCTGCCGCTCGATCATCTGGAATAAGCAGTAAAGAGCTTAATCCGTCACCTGTCCGGCTAAAGGGAGCAACTTCAGAGACCCTCCGCGCCAGGGATGGCGCGGCGGAGCCCCCATGGACGGGTTCATGGCGTGTCGGCGAAGCTGCTTCCTTTGGCCGTCCTCACAGAAGATGACCCGGCAGACAAAGGGAGCAACTTCAGAGACCCTCCGCGCCAGGGATGGCGCGGTGGAGCCCCCATGGATGGGTTCACGGCGTGTCGGCGAAGTTGCTCCCTTTGGCCGGTTTCACCATGGAAGACTCGGTAGAATTGTGAACTTAACGCCCGCTGGCCGTATTATAAATATCCGAATTTTCGCGCTTACCAACGGCGATCACACTGACAACCACTTCATCATCGAACACCTGATAAACCAACCGATAGCCAGCTGACCGCAACTTGATTTTATAACGATCAGCATGACCACTGAGCTTGGCACTCGGAACACGAGGATTTTTCAGGCGCTCGGCCAGCTTCTTTTTAAACTGATCTCTGACCGGATGACCTAGCTTCTCCCACTCTTTCCAGGCTCTTTTCTCAAATTTCAGTCTATAGGTCATCAATACTGATCTCGATAAACTCAGGATTATTCATTCGTTCATCAGCGATCCGATTCAATTCAGCATCCTCAGCTAACTCCTGAAAATAGCCAAACAATGCAGGCGGGACGATATAAAAAGCCGGTTCATTGCGATTCAGAATAGCGACCGGCTGACCTTCCCCCTCCATTGCCGTTCCCATCGGATTTTTCTTCAGCTCAGTGATGCTGGCTGCAACAGATGTCAGAATTTGATATGCCATATTCGATACTCCTATGCTTACGTTTTCATTATAGCACTATTAAAAGCACCCTTAAAAACACTTTAAATACTCCAAATATAAGACTTGCTATAATTCACACAGCAGACAAAGGGAACAACTTCAGAGACCCTCCGCGCCAGGGAAGGCGCGGTGGAGCCCCCAAGGACGGGTTCACGGCGTGTCGGCGAAGTTGCTTCCTTTGGCCGGTTTCGCAGGGGAAGGTGCAACAGCGGAGCCCCCACGGATGGGTTCACGGCGTGTCGGGTGAAGTTGCTCCCTTTGGCCGGTTTCACCAGGGAAGGTTCGAGTCCAATTGGATTGATTCACGACATGCCAGGGAAGTTGCAGCAATAAAAATCCTACCATCCCCGCTTTTGGTGTAAAATACGCCCCCGAAAACAGGATGCAGCCCATGCTGAATCCTGACTCTTCCGTGAACCAATTTTGAGGACAAAGTAGAGATGGAAAACGCTCGCCCAATCCGCCGTGCCCTGCTCAGCGTTTCAGACAAAACCGGTATCGTCGAGTTCGCCCGTGCCCTGCAACAACGCGGAGTAGAACTGCTCTCCACCGGCGGCACTGCGCGCCTGCTCGCGGATGCTGGCCTGGCTGTAACCGAAGTTTCGGATTACACCGGCTTCCCGGAAATGATGGATGGTCGAGTTAAAACCCTGCACCCGAAAGTTCACGGTGGCATCCTGGGTCGTCGCAATACCGACGACGCCATCATGACCCAGCATGGCATCAAACCAATCGATCTGGTCGCAGTTAACCTCTACCCGTTTGCCGCTACCGTCGCAAATCCAGACTGTGCATTAGAAGACGCCATCGAAAACATCGATATCGGCGGCCCGACCATGGTGCGCTCTGCGGCGAAAAACCACAAAGACGTCACCATCGTCGTGAATGCGAAAGATTACACCCGTGTTCTGGCTGAAATGGATGCCAACGCTAACTCACTGACCTACACCACCCGTTTCGATCTGGCGATTGCCGCGTTCGAACACACCGCTGCTTACGACGGCATGATCGCCAACTACTTTGGTACCAAAGTGCCAACTTACGGTGTACAGGACGAAGCCAGCGCAGATTCCAAATTCCCGCGCACCATCAACTTCCAGTTCATCAAAAAGCAGGATATGCGCTACGGCGAAAACAGCCATCAGGCCGCTGCTTTCTATGTTGAAGCGGATGTGAAAGAAGCCTCTGTTTCTACCGCGACCCAGTTGCAGGGCAAAGCACTCTCCTACAACAACATCGCAGATACTGACGCGGCGCTGGAATGCGTGAAAGAATTTGCCGAACCAGCCTGTGTGATCGTAAAACACGCCAATCCATGTGGCGTTGCGCTGGGTAACGATATTCTCGAAGCCTACAACCGCGCTTACCAGACCGACCCGACTTCCGCTTTCGGCGGCATCATCGCCTTCAACCGTGAACTGGATGCAGCCACTGCAGAAGCCATCGTCAGCCGTCAGTTCGTTGAAGTGATCATTGCGCCTGTGGTCAGTGAAGAAGCCAAAGCTGTAGTCGCGAAAAAAGCCAACGTCCGTCTGCTGGAATGCGGTCAGTGGCAGGGTAAAGCTAACGGTTTCGATGTGAAACGCGTGAACGGCGGCCTGCTGGTGCAGGATCGCGATCAGGGCATGGTGACTCTGACCGATCTGAAAGTCGTGACCAAACGTCAGCCTACTGAACAGGAACTGAAAGATCTGCTGTTCTGCTGGAAAGTCGGCAAATTCGTGAAATCTAACGCCATTGTCTACGCTAAAGACAGCATGACCATCGGCGTCGGTGCCGGTCAGATGAGCCGTGTTTACTCCGCGAAAATCGCCGGTATCAAAGCCGCCGATGAAGGTCTGGAAGTAAAAGGTTCCGTCATGGCCTCTGACGCTTTCTTCCCGTTCCGCGACGGTATCGACGCCGCTGCCGAAGCCGGTATCACCTGTGTCATTCAGCCGGGCGGTTCAATGCGCGATCAGGAAGTGATCGACGCCGCTGATGAACACGGCATGGCGATGGTGTTTACGAATATGCGTCATTTCCGCCATTAATCTTTTCTCGTGCTGCCCTGGCGGGCAGTATGCTTCGTTGCAGGCCGGAATGTGCATCCTCATTGACCATCAGTCAACTGCGGTGCCCCTCCTGGCCAGCGCCTCGCCTCCTATCCCGCCAGAACAGCACTTTATAATGAGAAATTAATGACTCACTGCCACAGGCATTGATATCCGGATGGAAGACAACTGCTCCGCTTTGCGACCCTCTGCGCCATGGATGGCGCAGCGGAGTCCCCATGGATGGGTTCACGACGAGTCGCAAAGTGGAGCGGTTGGCTGCAACGATACTGGAAAAAAGACACCGGAATTAACGAATTACGTTATCACTGAAACACGAAACTCAGTGCAGGAGAATACAGGATGAATGTTTTAATTATCGGTAATGGCGGTCGTGAACATGCACTGGCATGGAAAGCCGCTCAATCACCGCTGGCAGACAAAGTATTTGTCGCACCGGGTAACACAGGCTCAGCGCGTGAAGCCAAAGTCGAAAACGTAAATATCAGTGCCACTGATGTTCCGGCTTTACTGGCCTTCGCCAAACAACAGAATATCGGCCTCACCATCGTAGGCCCCGAAGCCCCGCTGGTGATTGGTGTGGTTGATGCATTCCGCGCCGCAGGCCTGAAAATTTTCGGCCCGACTGAAGCAGCAGCACAACTGGAAGGCTCCAAAGCCTTCACCAAAGATTTTCTGGCGCGCCACAACATCCCGACTGCTGATTATCAGAATTTCACTGAAATCGAACCGGCTCTGGCCTACCTGAAAGAAAAAGGCGCCCCGATCGTCATCAAAGCTGATGGTCTGGCAGCCGGTAAAGGCGTAATTGTCGCCATGACGCTGGAAGAAGCCGAAGAAGCCGTACGCGATATGCTCTCCGGCAATGCCTTCGGTGACGCTGGCAGCCGTGTGGTGATCGAAGAATTTCTCGACGGTGAAGAAGCCTCTTTCATCGTCATGGTTGATGGCAAAAATGTACTGCCAATGGCCACCAGTCAGGATCACAAACGCATCGGCGACGGTGATACCGGCCCGAATACCGGCGGTATGGGTGCTTACTCCCCGGCACCAGTCGTGACACAGGAAGTCCATGACAAAGTCATGCAACTGGTGATCTGGCCAACCGTACAAGGCATGGCCGCCGAAGGTAATCCTTATACCGGTTTCCTGTATGCCGGTCTGATGATCGATCCGCAGGGCAACCCGAAAGTGATCGAATTCAACTGCCGCTTCGGTGATCCGGAAACCCAGCCGATCATGCTGCGTATGCGCTCTGATCTGGTTGAGTTATGTCTGGCTGCCTGTGCCGGTGAACTGGATCAGAAAACCGCGGATTACGATCCACGCCCTGCGGTGGGTATTGTGCTGGCTGCTGCCGGTTACCCGGCTGAAGTGCAGAAAGGTGACGTGATCTCCGGCCTGCCAACGTCTGAGCCGGATACCGCCAAAGTATTCCACGCCGGCACCGCAGAACAGGATGGCAACATCATCACCGCCGGTGGTCGTGTGCTCTGTGCCACCGCGCTGGGCGCTACTGTCGCGGAAGCACAGAAAAATGCTTACGCGTTAGCGGAAACCATCAGCTGGAACGGCATCTACTACCGTAAAGATATCGCCTGGCGCGCTATCGCCCGCGAACAGAAATAATGGATCAGGTGCAAAGTGAAACATCAATTCACTTTGCACTTTTTTACGCAGCTCATCACAAAAAAATAACCCTATAAATCAATTTTATAGGGTTATTCCGCTTTAAAAATATCATCACCTTGTCACAAATTTGTCATTAGATATCGGTTAGACTCAATAGAGTGTGGACGCTTTTTGCAAGAGCGGCTACACTTTGATTTGTGCGCGATATTGATTCGGATGTATGCAATCGATATTGAGTATCTGCTCTCTCAACCTATAAACAGGAATACAGTCTAACTGTAAGGAAACTACAAATGAAAAAACAATCCGGTTTTACCCTTATTGAATTGATGATCGTCGTGGCGATTATTGCTATTTTGGCTGCGATTGCACTGCCTGCATACCAGAACTATACCCGTGAAGCTCGTTACTCAGAGCTGGTTACTGCCGCTGATGGCCTGAAAACATCAATGACCGTTTGTTATGCTAAAAATGGTGACTTAGCTGATTGTGATACACTTGGTGAATTAGGTCTGCCTGACTTTGCATTAACAGACAATATGTTAGCCACAACTGCCCCAATCGGGACTATCGCAGCGAATGGTACTGCTATCAAAATTACACTTAATGGTACCCCAGCGACAGGAAGCAAATCTTGTATCGTAGACGGTACTCTTGATAATACTACAGGCAAAATCACTTGGGATTTTGCCACTGGATGTGAATATGATGCAGCTGCAGATGTTCCTGCAGCCTAACAAAGATTTATATTTAGCTGATATTTGATCTACTCATGGCAGGTAATAACTTGCCATGAGTTTTTACCGGATAATAATAATGAATGCTTCCGCCAATGGTTTGTTAGTCAGTCTGATTCGAGCTGGACTCATTCAGGATGGTCAGTCCGGACTATTGCAGGAAAAAGCCCGTAACGAAAAGAAAACCCTCGTTACTTATCTGATCGATAACAATATTATCAGCAGCAGTCAGCTGGCAGAGCTCTGTGAGCTGGAGTATGGCATCCCGCTGCTGGATCTGGATGCCTTTGAATTAAGCGAAATCCCGCAGAAATACCTCAATGCCAAGTTAATCGAAAAACACCACGCCTTACCAATTTATACTCAGGGTAACACCCTCTATATTGCGCTTTCTGATCCGACCAATATCACCGCGCTGGAAGATTTTGGTTTCAACTTCAATCTGCACACCGAAGCCCTGCTGGTTGATGAACGTAAACTGCAAAATGCCATTCAGCGCATTCTCGAACCCACTGCCGATGCATTTTCCAAATCGATAGCGGATGACCATATCGCGGATTTTGATACCGGTGATATGGATGAAGCCCGGTTACAGGAATCACTCGAAACCAACAGTGACGACGATGCGCCGATTGTTAAATATATTAACAAGGTGCTGCTCGATGCCGTACGCCGCGGCGCCTCTGACTTGCATTTTGAACCGTATGAGAAAACATACCGCATCCGTTTCCGCATCGACGGTATTTTGTATGAAATCGCCACGCCGCCGGTCAACCTGGCCAACCGCTTTTCTGCCCGCCTCAAGGTGATGTCACGACTGGATATCGCCGAGCGCCGCTTACCGCAGGATGGCCGTATAAAACTACGCCTGGCGAAAAACCGTTCAGTCGATCTGCGAGTCAGTACTTTGCCCACCATGTGGGGCGAAAAAGTGGTATTGCGTATCCTCGATTCTTCTGCCGCCAGCCTGAATATTGACATGCTCGGTTTTGATGACAAGCAGAAACAGCTTTATCTGGATACGCTGGCGAAACCACAGGGCATGATCCTGGTCACCGGTCCTACTGGTTCGGGTAAAACCGTATCGCTCTATACCGGCCTGAACATTCTCAACACCAGTGAACTGAATATCTCCACTGCGGAAGACCCGATAGAAATCAACCTGGCCGGTATTAATCAGGTACAGGTCAATCCCAAAGCCGGTCTCACCTTTGCCAACGCCCTGCGCTCTTTCCTGCGTCAGGATCCGGATGTCGTGATGGTCGGCGAAATCCGTGACCTCGAAACGGCGGAAATCGCCATTAAAGCCGCACAAACTGGTCATCTAGTGCTATCCACCCTGCACACTAACTCCGCAGCCGAAACCCTGACCCGTTTGCTGAATATGGGCGTACCGGCCTTTAACGTCGCCTCGTCGGTGACCCTAATCATGGCACAGCGGCTGGCCCGTCGCCTCTGTCCGCATTGTAAAAAGCCGCATCATATCCCGGAGCATGAGCTGTTGGGGATGGGCTATACTCCGGATGAAGTCACCGCCGGCATCACCCTCTACCAACCCGTGGGTTGCGAGGAATGTTCCAACGGCTATAAAGGCCGTGTCGGTATTTATGAGATGCTGCCGATGTCTGAAAACATCGCCAATCTGATCATGGAAGGCGGTAACTCATTACAAATCGCCGAAACGGCGGTCAATGAAGGCATGGTGACGCTCTACCGTTCCGGTCTGGAGAAAGCACGGGCCGGCGTCACCAGTCTGGCCGAAGTCAACCGCGTGACCTGCATATAATTTTAAGGAAGAATCATTATGGCCGTGGCTCAACAATCCTCCGCCGCTGCAACGGCAAACAAACCTAAGGTCTATCACGCATTTGTCTGGCGCGGTGTGAACCGCCGTGGTCAGAAAGTGTCCGGTGAGATGAAAGGGGAAACGCTGGCTCAGGTCAAAGCCGATCTGATCCGCCAGGGAGTCGTAGTTCAGAAAATAAGCAAACATCAGGAATCCATTGTCACCCGCTATACGCAAACCATCAAAGCAATGGATATTGCGGTATTAACCCGCCAGATTGCCACCATGCTCACTGCCGGGGTACCACTCGTGCAGACACTGCGCTTGCTCGCCAGCAGCCATGAAAAACGCCCGATGCGGGAAATGCTGTCCACGATCTGTGCGGATATTGAAACCGGCACTCCGCCATCCAAGGCATTACGTCAGTTCCCGCGTTATTTTGATGATCTCTATTGTGATCTGGTGGCATCCGGTGAACAGTCCGGCGCGCTGGATGCAATATTTGACCGGATTGCCATCTACCGGGAAAAAGCCGAAGCCCTGAAATCCAAAATCAAAAAAGCCATGTTTTATCCGGCAACCGTTATCTTTGTCGCACTGGTGGTTTCGGCTATTCTTTTGATCTTTGTGATACCTGAATTCGATAAGATTTTCAAAAGCTTTGGCGCTGAACTCCCCGCGTTTACCCGCATGGTTATTACACTGTCCAATATATTGCAGAGCTACTGGTACTATGTTTTTGGTGGCCTGGTCGCCCTGATTTTTGTCTATGTTCACTCCTACCGGCGCATGGAGTCCGTCCGTGATGCTACCGATAAGTTCATCCTGAAACTGCCGATTGTCGGCATTATTTTGCAAAAAGCCGCACTGGCCCGTTATGCCCGGACCCTTTCCACCACTTTCGCTGCAGGCCTGCCACTGATTGACGGCCTAATCGCCGCCGCCGGTTCCTCCGGCAATGCGGTATACCGTCACGCCATCATGAGTGTCCGTAACGAGGTGATGTCAGGTATGCAGATGAACGTTGCCATGCGCACCACCAACGTGTTTCCGGAAATGGTGATCCAGATGATCATGATCGGTGAGGAATCGGGCTCGCTGGATGATATGCTCTCCAAAGTCGCCGGTATCTATGAACAGCAGGTGGATGATGCAGTGGATGCCCTCTCCAGCCTGATTGAACCGTTACTCATGGTGGTATTGGGTGTTTTGGTCGGCGGTATGGTTATCGCCATGTATCTGCCTATCTTTAAACTTGGCAGCGTTATTAAATAATTTAGTGGTTATTCATGGATCTGATTTTTATGCTTTATAGCCAGTACGCCTGGCTATATTTTTTCCTGCTGGGTCTGTTTTCATTGCTGGTTGGCAGCTTTCTGAATGTACTGATCCATCGTCTGCCCATCATGCTGGAACGCAGCTGGCGACAGGAATATCAGGATTATTTTGCAGAAGGTGACAATCCCCCGGCACAAACTGAACCTTATAACCTGTTTCTGCCGCGTTCCGCCTGCCCGCATTGCGGCCATCAGATCACGGCACTGGAAAATATCCCGTTACTGAGCTGGTTATTTCTCAAAGGCCGCTGCAGTTCATGCCAGCACCCCATCAGCGCCCGCTACCCGCTGGTAGAGCTGCTGTGTGCACTGGCGTCCGTCACGGTCGCTTTCTATTATCCGCCCGGCTGGGCACTGGCCGGCGCACTGCTGCTGACCTGGATTTTGCTGGCACTCACTTTTATCGACTTCGATAAGTTATTGCTGCCGGATCAATTAACCCTCCCCCTGCTCTGGGTAGGTTTATTACTCAATCTGTCACACCAGTTTGTACCGCTCGCCGATGCCGTGATCGGTGCCATCGCCGGTTATATGGTGTTGTGGTCCATTTACTGGGCGTTCAAACTGCTCACCGGTAAAGAAGGCATGGGCTATGGCGATTTCAAATTACTCGCCGCACTCGGTGCCTGGCTGGGCTGGCAATCGCTGCCTCTCATCCTGATCCTCTCCTCCTGCGTCGGCGCAATACTGGGTATCACACTGGTGGTTATGCGACGTCATCAGCAGAGCAAACCAATGCCGTTCGGCCCCTATCTGGCCATTGCCGGCTGGATCGCCTTACTCTGGGGTGAACAGTTAACCAACTGGTATCTGGGCTTGCTCAGCTGATGTTTATCATCGGACTCACCGGCGGCATTGGCAGCGGTAAATCCACTATCGCTGAGCATTTCAGTGCGCTGGGAGTTCCCTGCATCGATGCCGACCAGACCGCCCGCGACGTGGTACAGCCCGGTGAACCAGCCTTAACTGCTATCACTCAGCATTTTGGTCCGGAAGTCATACAGCCTGACGGCACACTGGATCGCCGTCAGGTGCGGGAAAAAATATTTGCTGACCCGGCAGCCAGAGAATGGCTGAACAATCTGCTGCACCCGCTGATCCGCCAGCGCATGGTGCAGCAATGTCAGCAAGCTCAGGGCCCCTACTGCATTCTGATGGTACCGCTGTTATTTGAAAATCACCTGCAATCACTGGTGCACCGCACCCTGGTTATCGATATCGACGAAGCAACCCAAATCCGGCGTACCATGCTGCGCGATAACACGACTGAAGAGCAGGTCAAGGCCATCATCGCCGCGCAATGCCCGCGCCAGCAGCGATTAGCACTGGCCGATGATGTTATTCAAAACGGGGATGAGGTTACTGCAACACAACGCCAGCAGGCCGTTTATGCCTTGCATCAGACTTACCTGCAATTAGCAGCACAACACCAGTCACACGGATGATGTGATATAATCGCGTCATCGTTGCTATCAGATGTGTGTCAGTAAGAAATGAGCCTGAAAGTTGATTGTCCGACCTGCGGAACCCCGGTCGAGTGGAGCCCGCTTAGCCAGTTTCGCCCTTTTTGCAGCGACCGCTGCCGTTTGATCGACCTCGGCGAATGGTTCAGCGAAGAACGCAGTATCGCCGGTGAAGAACACACCCCATCATCAGATACCGCCAGACCACAACTCTCAGCAGAAGATCTGGCATTACTGGAGCAGGATTAATTTCCTGCTCTCGTTTTCAACGCCTCAATAATCGGTAAATTCGCTTCCGGAAAATCCAGCTGATCCAGCTCGGTTAGCTGAACCCAGCGATTCTCCAGCCCTTCCAGACTCTGCGCCGTACCATTAAATGCAGTGACCAGCCAGACATCGAGTTTCACCGCTTTATCGCTGTAGGTATGCTCAATCACCAGTAAAGGTTCTGCAGCGCTGACATCAATGCCAATCTCTTCCTGCAATTCCCTTTTTAATGCCTGCTGAACAGTTTCGCCCGCTTCAACCTTCCCGCCCGGAAACTCCCACTTCCCGCCCTGATGCTGATGTGTTGCCCGGCGGCAGATAAAATATCCCAGCAGAGGATCATAAATAACCCCGACTGCGACCCACACTTGCTTCATACTTTTTTCCTGCTAACAAAAAGGCGACCGAAGCCGCCTTGTATAATTATTTCATGAGCAAAAATGGATCAATCCAGTTTGCCATGGCAGTGCTTGTATTTTTTGCCTGACCCACAAGGGCAAGGATCATTACGCCCGATTTTGGCACCATCACGAACAAATGGTTCCACCGCCTGACCATCCACAGATTCCGCTTCATCCTCAGCCAGCGCATTGATCTCTTCATGGCTGTAAGTACGAACCTGGGCTGAGTCTGACTGACGGCGTTGTTCTTCAATGGCGTCCACATCCGGCTCCTGCACCTGAATACGGCACAGAACACTCACCACCTGTTGTTTCAGCGCTTCCAACATCTGAGTGAATAACTCAAAGGCTTCACGCTTATATTCCTGCTTCGGATTCTTCTGGGCGTAACCACGCAGATGGATACCCTGACGCAGGTGATCCATCGCCGCCAGATGTTCTTTCCACAGATTATCCAGCGTCTGCAGCATCACTGATTTTTCAAACTGACGCAGAACGTCATGTCCGGCCAGCTCTTCTTTATGTGCATAGCTGGCTTCGATTTCGCTGATGATACGTTCACGAATTTTCTCTTCGTATAACTTGTCATCTTCCTTGATCCACTGAGCAATCGGCAGATCAATGGCAAAATCAGTGCGCAAACGCAGTTCCAGACCGGCAATATCCCAGCTTTCATCTAATGAATGCGGCGCAATATATTGATCAATAACGCGATCAAGCACGTCAGTCCGGATCAGTTTGATGGTTTCTGAAATATCCGCACTTTCCAGCAGTTCATTACGTTGTTCGTAAACTACCTTACGCTGGTCATTGGCTACGTCATCAAATTCCAGCAGGTTCTTACGGATATCGAAGTTACGGCCTTCCACTTTACGCTGTGCATTTTCAATCGCTTTACTGACCCATGGATGTTCAATGGCTTCGCCATGTTCCATGCCCAGTTTTTTCATCATGCCACTGACACGATCAGACGCGAAAATACGCATCAGGCTGTCTTCCATCGACAGATAGAAACGGGATGAACCCGGATCCCCCTGACGACCGGAACGACCACGCAGCTGGTTATCAATACGACGTGATTCATGACGCTCAGTACCGATAATATGCAGACCACCGGAAGTGATCACCGCGTCATGACGTACTTGCCATTCACTCTTGATGGTTGCGATCTGCTCTGCAGTCGGATTTTCCAGCGCATCAATTTCAGCCTGCCAGCTACCACCCAGCACGATGTCAGTACCACGACCCGCCATGTTAGTAGCGATAGTCACTGCACTTGGACGACCGGCCTGAGCAACAATTTGCGCTTCCTGAGCGTGGAATTTGGCATTCAGTACTTTGTGTTCAATACCTTCTTTCGTCAGGATATTGGACAGCAACTCTGAGTTCTCAATAGAGATAGTACCTACCAGCACCGGACGCTGTTCAGCGACACGGATCTTGATATCCTCAATAATTGCGTCGTATTTTTCCTGTTCGGTAAGGTAAACCAGATCGCCCATATCATCACGGATCATCGGACGGTTGGTTGGCAGAACCACAGTTTCCAGACCATAGATCTGCTGGAACTCATATGCTTCAGTATCCGCAGTCCCGGTCATACCAGCCAGTTTTTCGTATAAACGGAAATAGTTCTGGAAAGTAATAGAAGCCAGGGTCTGGTTTTCGTTACGGATTTTTGCGCCTTCTTTGGCTTCAATCGCCTGATGCAAACCTTCAGACCAGCGACGTCCGGCCATGGTACGGCCCGTATGTTCATCAACAATAATCACTTCATCGTCTTTAACGATGTAGTCAACATCACGCTCAAACAGGGTATTGGCGCGTAATGCAGCATTCACATGATGCAGTAAAGTAATGTTGGCAACCGAGAATAAAGAGTCATCTTCACCCATTAAACCCTGCTGTTTTAACCAGCCTTCAACAAAAATCTGACCATTTTCAGTCAGATAAGCCTGACGGGCTTTCTCATCGACGGTGTAATGGCCGTTCCCCTGATACTCTTCAGAGTCTTCTTTATCCTGCTTCTGCAGCAACGGCACCAGTGTATTGATTTTGATATAGAGTTCAGAACTGTCTTCGGCAGCACCGGAAATGATCAGCGGAGTACGTGCTTCATCAATCAGCACCGAATCCACTTCATCCACTAATGCATAATACAGCGGACGCTGCACACGCTGTTCTGCCGCAAACGCCATGTTGTCGCGCAGATAATCGAAACCAAACTCGTTGTTCGTGCCATAGGTAATGTCACAGGCATAAGCCGCCTGTTTTTCTTCATGACTCATACCTGACAGGTTGCAGCCAACGGTCATCCCCAGGAAAGCGAACAGCGGACGGCTCCATTCTGCATCACGACGTGCCAGATAATCGTTCACTGTGACGATATGCACGCCCTGACCAGTCAGCGCATTCAGATAGGCTGGCAATGTCGCGGTCAGTGTTTTACCTTCACCGGTCTTCATTTCGGCGATCTGGTTATTATTCAGCACAATGCCGCCCATCATCTGGACATCAAAGTGACGCATAGCGAATACACGTTTTGATGCTTCACGGACAGTCGCAAAGGCTTCAGGTAACAGCGAATCGAGCTCTTCACCTTTTTCCAGACGCTGACGGAATTCGACTGTCTTCGCCTGTAAATCCACATCAGCCAGAGAGGCAAACTGGGGTTCCAGTTCATTGATTTGTTTTACGATCTTTTTTAATGCTTTTACGGTGCGATCATTGCGACTACCAATGATCTTGGTAAATAGTTTGGTGATCATTATTACCCAACTCTCAGGCTATTGATTATTGTCTGTCCTGACGGACAGCGATTCTGAATATGTAATGTCATTACGCGATATATGGGGACGAAAAATCTGGGATTCAAGGAAAGAATATCTGGAATGCCCCAACTTGCGGTAGGGAAAGATTACCATAATCAGACTTATGAGTCTGCTATTGTCGCAGGCAGAAACAACAAAGCACCGGGCGGAGAACCGGTGCTTTGTGAACTATTCAGTATTGATCAGGTTTAAGCTAAAACAAGCTTGGTACCAAAGTAGGCAATCGGAGATTTTGCAGCTTCCTCTTCAAAGGTCACCATCTCCCAGGCTTCAGCATCAGCCAGCAAAGCGCGCAGCAGTTTGTTGTTTATTGCATGGCCGGTTTTATAGGCTG
The DNA here is from genome assembly GCF_000023065.1 of Tolumonas auensis DSM 9187. Classification (NCBI taxonomy): domain Bacteria; kingdom Pseudomonadati; phylum Pseudomonadota; class Gammaproteobacteria; order Aeromonadales; family Aeromonadaceae; genus Tolumonas; species Tolumonas auensis. Next base: position 599,604 of record NC_012691.1, on the reverse strand, counting down.
TAAACTGACCAAGGATGCTGTGATTGCACATATACAAATCACCAATTGCATCCAGCAGCTTATGTTTCACGAATTCATCTTCATAACGCAGCCCTTCTTCATTCAGCACGCGATAGTCATCCAGTACAACTGCGTTGTCCAGACTGCCACCCAATGCCAGATTCTGCGAGTGCAGATATTCAATATCTTTCATGAAACCAAATGTTCTTGCCCGGCTGATTTCTTTGGCAAATTTACTGCCGGAGAAATCAAAGACCAGATGCTGGTTTTGTTTATCAAAAACCGGATGACGGAAGTCAATTTGCAAATCCATACGGAAACCACGGCGATAAGGCGCAAACTCAGCCCATTTGTCACCGTCTTCTACCCGGATTTTCTTCTTAATACGGATAAATTGTTTTGGCAGGGATTGTTCTTCGATACCGCCTGATTGCAGCAGGTAAATAAACGGATGAGCACTGCCATCCATTACCGGCACTTCAGGTGCATCAACTTCGACATACAGGTTATCGATACCCAATGAAGCCAGGGCAGCGGATAAGTGTTCAACGGTAGAGATACGCACACCCTGTTCGTTCACCAGTGCTGTACACAGCACGGTATCACGCACAAATTGCGCATCGGCCCGCAGTTCAACTTCAGGCTGCAGATCGGTTCTGACATAGACGATACCGGTATTCACCGGTGCTGGACGAAACGTCAGCGACACCTTGCGGCCCGAGTGCAAACCAACTCCGGTAGCATGAACCAGTTGCTTAAGTGTACGTTGTCTAATCATAAATATCCTCACCACAGACTTTCTGAGCCATAGCCCGTCCGCGCCAATGTAACATAGCTGCAATATTGATGCTAATTTTTGTGCATGCTATACATTCAGCATAGCATGCACAATCTGTTTAGCTTTGCCCGACAGATTAGTCTGCTTGCTTGCGCAGGAACGCAGGGATATCCAGATAATCTGGTTCACTGCGTGGTTGCGGCTCAGCATTCACAGTCTGCTGCATTACGCGATCATCGTAACGCGGAGCATGAGTCTCATGCATCATTGGACGCATTGGGCGCTCAATCGCTGCTTTCTGTGCATTTTTAACCAGAGTAATGTCAGGTTTACGTTCATTACCGATACCAGTTGCTACCACAGTCACGCGTAATTCATCTTCCAGAGAAGGATCGATTACCGCACCAACAACCACGGTTGCATTTTCAGAAGCGAATGCTTTGACTGCGTTACCGACAGTTTCAAACTCTTCCATGGTGACATCCAGACCAGCTGTGATGTTAACCAGAATACCCTTGGCACCTGCCAAATCGATATCTTCCAGCAGTGGGCTGGAGATCGCTTTTTCTGCGGCTTCTTCAGCACGATCGTCACCACGTGCAGAACCGGTACCCATCATGGCAGTACCCATCTCACGCATAACAGTACGTACGTCAGCGAAGTCAACGTTGATCAAACCAGGACGGGTAATCAGTTCGGCAATGCCTTGTACTGCACCCATTAATACGTTGTTAGCCGCTTTGAACGCATCCAGCAGACTGACACCACGACCCAGAACTTTCAGCAATTTGTCGTTAGGGATAGTGATCAACGAGTCAACATGCTTCGACAGTTCATCGATACCCTGCAGCGCATAGCTCATGCGCTTTTTACCTTCAAAGTTGAAAGGCTTGGTAACGACTGCAACGGTCAGAATGCCCAGTTCTTTCGCCACTTCGGCAATCACCGGCGCAGCACCAGTACCAGTACCGCCACCCATACCGGCAGAAATAAATACCATGTCAGAACCTGTCAGCATTTGACGGATTTCATCACGATTTTCCAGTGCCGCTTCACGGCCTACATCTGGATTTGCGCCGGCACCCAACCCTTTGGTGATATTGGCACCAATCTGAATCGTGGTTTCAGCACCTGAATTACGTAATGCCTGAGCATCTGTATTCACTACAACGAAGTGAACACCTTCAATACTTTCGCGCAACATGTGTTCAACAGCATTACCGCCACCGCCACCGACGCCGATTACTTTAATAAGTGCATCATCACCCTGACTGCCAACCGGTTCAAATGTAAACATGATTATCTCTCCGCCTTGCTTGGTTTCGCTTCCGCAAAAACTAGAATTCGCCTTTTAACCAGTTAGTGACACGTTTGAACCAACCAGTCACACTGGCTTTTTCACGTACATCCACCACGGTTTGTCCCTGATGCAATTTACCGTATTGCAATAACCCTACTGCTGTTGCGTAAGCAGGTGCTTCCACATAATCAGTAAGGCCCCGAATATTGGTTGGGTGACCAATCCGAACCTGGCACTGGAACACCTGTTCGGCACACTCAACGATACCTTCTATTTCCGCTGCACCGCCAGTTAAAACAACACCGGCGGCCAACTGATGTTTAATGCCCTGAGATCTGAGCTCAGACTGAACGCGCATGATTTCATCATGCACCATGCCGAGTAATTCGGTATAACGCGGCTCAATCACTTCAGCCAGCGTCTGACGCTGTAAGCTGCGGGCAGGACGACCGCCCACACTAGGCACTTCAATAGTGTCTTCTTTACTGACCAGACGGCCTAGTGCACAGCCATAGCGCATTTTAATCGCTTCAGCATCTACCGGTGGTGTACCGAACGCATAAGCGATATCGCTGGTTACAGCCTGACCGGCATAAGGAATCACCTTGCTGTAACGTAACGCACCGCCGGTAAATATAGCAATATCCATGGTTCCGCCGCCGATATCGACGACGCAAACACCTAATTCTTTTTCATCATCGGTTAATACTGCATAACTGGATGCCAGTGCAGAGAAGATGATCTGATCAACCTTTAGTCCGACCCGCTCAACACATTTCTCAATGTTGCGCGCCATGTCATTATGACAGGTAATCAGGTGCACTTTCGCACCCATACGGACACCAGACAGGCCAATCGGATTTTTTATCCCTTCCTGATAATCGATAGAATATTCCTGCGGGATGACATGCAGCACCCGGTGTTCTTCCGGCAAACGCACGGACTTCGCCGTATGAATAACATTATCCACGTCATCCTGCGTTACTTCTTCGTCGGAAATAGGCACGATGCCTTTTTCATTCCGGCATTCGATATGCTTTCCGGAGATACCAAGAAATACCGATGAAATATGGCACTGAGCCATCATTTCGGCTTCTTCTACTGCGCGCTGTAAAGATTTGACGACCGACTCGAGATCGTTGACGCCACCTTTATCCATACCTTTGGCAGCATGGGTTCCCAGACCAACAATATTGACCTCTCCATCAGGCAGTACTTCACCGACCAAAACCGCGATTTTGGTTGTACCTATATCAAGTCCGACTATCAGATTTCTGTCTGGGGTTTTGGTCATCACCACTCCCTTCTTGTTGTTTCCAGCTGACTGCTACCCCAGTGTCATAGCGAAGATCGATATAATCAATCATTTCTCTATTTTCCAGTTGCGGATAGACATCAATAAATTGTTGTAATTTCACCAGCATTTCATTACGACCGAGGATCAATTTCAGCCCTGATGCCAGTTTAATCTCCCACGAATGGCGGTTAGTCATATGAACCGACGTCACGTGGTATCCGTTTAATGCCAGCACTCGTTCAAATTGCTGGTATTGATCCCAAATCATTCCGGCCATGTCATCAGGACCGGACAGTTGCACCAGTGGCTTCTTCAGTCTGTCGCGTGGCGCCTTAAAAATAGCACCACGAATACTGAGCAACCGATCATCCCCCCACAGGGCGCACGGTGTTTGCTCAACGACATAAACATACAGCAACGCGGGCCAGCGTTTACGCACAGAAGACTGATAAACCCACGGTAACTCTTCAACCGCTTTTTGCAGCTGATTTACATCCAGCTTGAAAAAATTGTTAGTTTGAGGGTTAACCGCCAATACCTGACGGATCTCATCCGTCTTGACATACTCCAGCTCACCCTGCACAACCAATCCGCTAACCGGAATTTTATCTTCATCAAACAACCAGCGACGAATATCTGCAGCCGTTGACCATACACCGATGACAACTGAAACAAAAAAAACCAGCCCGAATATAAATTCACCGCGGGTACGGTTTGTTGTTTCTGTCATCTGTCTGCGACCTCCAACCGGCGCTGAATCCTGCTCATCGGAGGTTAATCGCGCCTGTCGCACATCTTCACCTTAACCAATATTCATATCCAGGTTGATGCTGCATTATAACGGTCCGTCATGATCGGTCAAAACCATAAGGACCTGTTCAGCACCAAATTTACCAGTTAATATGATTAAATTGCCGTTTTCATCGCATTAATGCTTAATTTCAATTCTGCCAGTTTACGGGACAGCTGTCCGACGTTACCGGCACCTTGTGTCAGCACGACATCGCCATCCTTTAATACATCCGCCAGAACACCCGGAACTTCCGCCGGTGTAGCGACAAAAATCGGATCCAATGTGCCACGTTGTCTGATTGATCTGCACAGACTGCGGCCATCCGCACCAGGAATCGGATCTTCACCCGCTGCATACACATCCAGCATGATCAGCACATCTACTTTTGCCAGCACTTCAGCAAAATCATCGTATAAATCACGGGTACGGGTATAACGATGTGGCTGGAAAACCAGTACCAGACGACGTTCCGGCCAGGCAGCCCGGGTAGCGGCTAATGTGGCACGAACTTCCGTCGGATGATGACCATAATCATCGACCAGTAAGACTTTACCGGCACCCGTATCAAATTCACCGTATTGCTGAAAACGACGACCAACACCGGCAAATTGTGCCAACGCATCCACAATAGCATCAGTCGGAATATGATCTTCCAATGCAACGGCAACGGTTGCCGCCGCATTCAGTGCATTATGGCGACCTGGCAAGTTAAGACGCAGCGGTAAGAATGAACCATCCTGCAAACGTAAGCGGAATTGACTCTGACTGCCTTCCTGTACAAATTCCTGTACCTGAACGTCGGCATCCTCGCTGTAACCATAAGTGATCGTTGCACGGCCGATTTCCGGTAATAATTCACGGATAACCGGATCATCAATACAAACGACGGCCAGTCCGTAGAAAGGCAGGTTGTGCAGGAATTCAAGGAAAGTAGCCCGGAGCTTAGTAAAGTCGCCGCCATACGTATCCATATGATCTGCTTCGATATTAGTAACAATAGCGACCATTGGCTGTAAATGCAGGAAAGATGCATCACTTTCATCGGCTTCTGCGATCAGATAGCGGCTGGTTCCCAGACGGGCATTGGTACCGGCACTGTTTAACAGGCCGCCGATAACAAAGGTAGGGTCAGCACCGGCCTGTGCATAAACGCTGGCGATCAGGCTGGTAGTCGTCGTTTTACCATGAGTACCGGCAATAGCGATGCCATGACGGTAACGCATCAGTTCAGCCAGCATCTCAGCGCGGCGCACAACCGGAATACGTAATTCCCGGGCCGCCATCACTTCCGGATTATCACCATGAATGGCGGTAGAAACCACAACGACACTGGCACCATGCACATTTTCAGGTTTATGGCCGATTTGAATTTCAGCGCCTAATGATGCCAGATGTTCGGTTACCCGATTATTTGCGATGTCAGAACCACTGATCTGGTAGCCTTCGTTAGCCAGAACTTCAGCAATACCGCCCATTCCGGCGCCACCGATACCAATAAAATGAATACGGCGTACACGGCGCATTTCCGGAATCATGGTTCTTAATTTGGCTAACTCAACCTTTGTCATCTGCGTTTTGTTCTCTTATTAAATTAGTGCTTTGCATTCACTTACCACACGGTCAGTAGCATCAAGAATTGCTGCTGCTCGGGAAAGCTGAGCTATTTTTTGTAACTGTCGTGGATCCACCTGCCATTGCGCTATCAATTCAGCCAGCTTATCGGCGGTCATCTCTTTTTGGGGCATCAGCACAGCTGCGCCTCGCCGGGTTAAGCTCTCGGCATTCCTGGTCTGATGATCATCCACGGCATGCGGTAAAGGCACAAACACAGCCGGAATACCGGCAGCAGCAACTTCCGCGACGGTTAATGCACCGGCACGGCAAATCAGCAAATCAGCCCATTCATAAGCCGCAGCCATGTCAGTGATAAATTCGGTAACTGTGACTGTAGTAACGCCCAGCGACTGATACAGATCACTGACGGCCGACGCATTACCTTTACCACTCTGATGACGGACATCAATGTTATTCAGTTTTGCCAGCGCATGCGGCACGATCTGATTTAACGGTCTGGCGCCAAGGCTGCCACCCACGATCAGAATTTTCAGCGGATTACCGGTGTGGTACTTTTTAAGTGGTTTCTGAGCCAGTTGCAGAAATTCATCCCTGACCGGATTACCGACCACCCGGGAGCGTTCAGTCAACGGAAAAGCGCCTTCAAACCCCATCAGAATGCGGGTTGCAATCTTTGCCAGCAGGCGGTTAGTCAATCCGGCAGCCGCATTCTGCTCATGCAGCACCACGGGAATACCCAGTAATTTAGCCGCCACACCACCCGGACCGGCAGCATAGCCACCCATGCCCAGCACAACATCAGGTCTGATGCGTCGCAGGATCATGAACGCCTGTAATACAGCCTTACAGATTTGAAACGGTGCCAGCAGCTTGCGAACCAGACCATGGTTGCGCAAACCGCGAATATTAATAAACTCTATCGGAAAACCATGCGCCGGCACCAAATCAGCTTCCATACGATCCGGCGTACCCAGCCAGTGGATATTCCAGCCATCGGCCTGCAGGCGATGCGCAACAGCCAGACCAGGAAAGACATGCCCGCCGGTACCACCAGCCATAATAACCATTGTACGACTCATGCAGCCTCCCGCTGGATGACATGACTGGTATCCAGCCGACGCTCAAAATCAATGCGCAGCAAAATGGCAACGGCCATAGTGATTGCAATCAGGCTGGAACCACCGTAACTGACCAGCGGCAGCGTTAACCCTTTGGTTGGTAACATACCGGCGGCAGCACCCACGTTAACGACGGTCTGGAAGCTGAACCAGATACCAATACCACAGGCCATGTAGCCTTCAAAAAATTTACTCCGCAGCAAAGCGGTACGCCCGATTTGTAATGCCTTCATTGCCAGTAACAACTGAAGAAACAAGACGACCAGAACACCAAAATAACCTAATTCTTCACCCAGAATGGCGAATACAAAGTCGGTGTGCGCTTCCGGCAAATAGGATAATTTCTGGACTGAATTTCCCAGGCCCTGACCAAAGAATCCGCCGCGGCCAAAAGCCATTAATGACTGAGTCAGCTGGTAGCCACTGCCGAATGGATCAGCCCAGGGATCAAGAAATGATGTCACGCGTCGCAAACGGTAAGGCTCATAAATAATCAGCCCGGCCAGTGCAGAAAGGCCGGCAACGATAATGGCGATGAACTGCACGAGCTTCGCACCACCGATAAACAGCAATCCGAATGTACAGACAAACAGTACGACCACCGACCCCAGATCAGGTTGTGCCAGCAGCATAATAGCCAGCAAAAATACGACCGCCAGTGGTTTCACAAAACCAGCAATATTACCCCGGACCTCGTCACTGCGTCGCACCAGATAACTGGCAATAAACACGATCAGCGCCAGTTTGGCTAATTCAGCAGGCTGAATATTGAAAAAACCAAAGCCGATCCAGCGTTTTGCGCCATTTACGGTACGCCCTACGGCCAGCACAGCAAACAGTAGACCCAGCGCACCAACCAGTAACCGGCCACTCCATTCTCTCCAGCGTTCTAATGGCAGATACAGGGTTCCGACTCCAATACCGAGGCAGACAAACAAAAAGATCAGATGTCGTTTGGTGAAATAAAACATATCACCACCCGGGCCTTCTTTAATCGACGCCGACGCGACCATCATCAGGCCAATGCCCATCAGGGAAAACGTCAGCGCCAAAAGGCCGCGATCGTAGAAAGAGGGCCGTTCAGGAACAAACCAGCGCCACACAGCCGCCATCATTGTCCGCAGAAGCTGTTTCATAAGGCATTCACCAGATCGGCGAACCGCTGGCCGCGTTGTTCGAAATTACGGAACTGATCCAGACTGGCACAAGCCGGAGCCAGTAACACCCAGTCCCCCGGCTGAACTTCTGCCGCTACACTACGCACCGCTTCATCCAAATCAGCAACACGCTGTGTGTTGTCCGCCAGTTCCATCAGGATACCGGCATCCTGACCAAAGCAGACCATACGATAAATCTGATTAGCCAGTAACGGCTGCAACGGAGAAAAATCCTGTCCTTTCCCCTGACCACCAGCCAGTAACCACAGACGCCCCTGCACACTTTCACCAACACCGGCAACAGCGGCCAGCGTAGAGCCAACATTGGTGGCTTTGGAATCGTTGATCCAGCGGACGCCATTCACGTCACGGACAAACTGACAACGATGGGATAAACCCGTGAATGAGCGCAATACCGTCAGCTGTGCTGCTTGCGGGATCCCGACAGCATCGGCCAGTGCCATGGCTGCCAGCGCATTCATCTGATTATGCGCACCAACGATATTGAGCTCAGCAACAGATAAGACCGGTTTGCCATCGACACTCAGCCATAACCCATCATCTTGCTGAACCCGGCCGTAAGACTCGCTGTTCAGACCAAAACTCTGCCAGTAAGCGTGTTGCGGCGGCAAAGTGGCCGCATCATCACGGTTAACTACAATATGTTTCGCATTGGCAAAAATACGTTGCTTGGCAGCCAGATAACCGGCCATACCATCGTAACGATCTAGATGGTCTTCACTCAGATTGAGGATCACGGCGGCGGCAGGTTGTAACGAAGAGGTGGTTTCCAGCTGAAAACTGGATAATTCCAGTACGTATAAATCTGCCGGTTGCAGCAACAAATCCAGCGCCGGCGTTCCGATATTACCACCGATACCCACTTTGAATCCGGCTTGTTCAGCCATCAGACCAACCAGCGTGGTCACGGTACTTTTACCGTTCGAACCGGTAATTGCGACTACTGGGGCTTTGGCTTCACGGGCAAACAGTTCGATATCACCGACGATTTCCACACCTGCCATCTGCGCAGCCTGCAGTGCCGGTGTTGCCAGCGCAATACCGGGACTTGCCACAATCAGCGATGCAGAACATAAAACTTCAGCATCCAGCGGACCTGTGATCAGGCGGCAATCAGCAGGCAAAGACTCTTTTCCCGGCGGATTTTCACGGGTATCCATAACCAGTGGAGTAATACCGCGCTGACGAAAATACGTGACGCAGGAAAGCCCTGTTTTGCCCAGACCGATGATGACAACCTGTTTCATCCGTGACTACCTCAGTTTCAGAGTGACCAGACCCAGTAACACCAATACCAGCGTGATGATCCAGAAGCGGACAATCACACGAGGTTCCGGCCAACCTTTTAGTTCGTAATGATGATGTATCGGTGCCATACGGAAAATACGCTGGCCACGCAATTTATAAGAGCCTACCTGCAGGATCACCGACATCGTTTCCATCACAAAAACACCGCCCATAATGAACAGCAGGAATTCCTGACGAACAAGTACAGCAATGATCCCCAATATCGCACCCAGAGCCAATGAACCAACATCGCCCATAAAGACCTGTGCCGGATAGGTGTTAAACCAGAGGAAGCCGAGACCGGCACCGATGATAGCGGTACAAATCACCATCAGTTCAGAGGCATTCGCGACATAAGGAATATGCAGATAGTTGGCGAAGTTGACGTTACCGGTCGCCCAGGCAATCAGAGCGAAACCTGCAGCCACCATAACGGTCGGCATGATAGCCAGACCATCCAGACCATCGGTCAGATTCACGGCATTGGAAGCACCGACAATGACAAAATAGGTCATCAGAATGAACAGCAAACCTAACTGCGGCATGATGTCTTTAAAGAACGGCACCACCAGGACGGTTTGTGCATCTGTCGTCGCCGTAGCGTAGAGGAAAAAGGCAACCACCAGCGCCGCGGCGGACTGCCAGAAATATTTCCAGCGCGCTATCAGGCCATCCGGGTTCTTACGGATCACTTTACGGTAATCATCAATAAACCCGATAGTGCCGAAACTAACCAGTACAAACAACACAACCCAGACATAGGGATTACTGAGACGGGCCCACAAAATCACGGACAGGAAGATAGACAGCAGGATCATGATCCCGCCCATCGTCGGCGTACCTGCCTTGCTGAAATGAGATTCCGGGCCGTCGTTACGGACAACCTGTCCGATCTGCAGCAATTGCAGACGACGAATAAGGCGAGGCCCGATCCACAAAGCAAAACCGAGCCCGGTCAGGATAGACATTATGGCCCGGAAAGTCAGATACGAGACCACATGAAAAAAGGATAAATGGGGCGTTAACCACTCCGCCAGCCATACTAACATGCTTGTTCCTCACAGGATTTAACAAAAGCGACTACCTCTTCCATACGGGCGCTGCGCGCACCTTTGGCCAGAATAGTCATGGGTCGTTGGTGTTGCATAAGCGTTTGCAGAGCCTGATACAGGCTGTCTTTATTCGCGAAATGTTGTCCGCTGGCAGCGGCAGCTTCTGCTGTGTGGCGTGACAATTCACCCACTGTGAATACCGCATCAAGCTTTTTCAGCCGGGCATGTTCACCGATCTGACGATGCAAATCAGCGGCATCAGCACCCAGTTCACCCATATCACCAAAAGCGAGTACCCGGTAGCCGGGCATAACAGCCAGTGTATCGATCGCGGCCATGACAGACTGCACGCTGGCATTGTAGGTATCATCAATCAGCGTTAAATCATCAGATAATTTCTGTACACAGAATCGTCCTTTCACCGGCAGCATATTTGCCAGTCCGGACTGAACCTGTACCAGAGATAAACCCAGCGATGTGGTAACTGCTGCCGCCGCCAGTGCATTACTGACATTGTGCAGTCCGGGAATAGGCAACTGAATATCAATCTGTCCCAGTGGGGATATCAGGGTAAAAGCGGCAATGCCCTGCTCATCCTGAGTAATATTCTCTGCACGAAAATCTGCTTTCGGATTTTCAACCCCAAAGCTGAAAGTACGGACTGATAAAATTTCACGCCACCAGTCGTAGAATTCGCTGTCAGCATTAATAACCGCCGTACCACTATCCGATAGTCCGGAGAAAATCTCGGTTTTTGCTACTGCAACACCGCGTAATGAACCGAAACCCGCCAGATGAGCGGCGGCAACGTTATTGATTACGGCAACATCAGGTTTCACCAGCGAGGTCGTCCAGGCAATTTCACCCGGATGATTCGCACCCAGCTCAACGACCGCATAACGGTCATCCGGTGTTAAGCGTAGCAACGTCTGGGGTACGCCGATTTCATTGTTCAGATTACCTTGTGTCGCCAAAACCGGTGCAGCCTGCTGCAATATAGCGGCACACATCTCTTTCAGGGTGGTTTTGCCACAACTGCCGGTAATCGCTACGATTTGCAAATCAAGCTGTGCCCGTACCCAGGCCGCAATCTGACCAAGGGCGATACGAGTATCAGCAACCAGGATTTGCGGAATAGAAACATCGGCCAGAGGACGGGAAACAACCGCCGCAACAGCGCCTTTGGCAACTGCCTGGGCAACAAACTGGTGAGCATCAAAGCGTTCACCCTGCAAGGCCAGAAACAGTGCACCGGCTGCAACAGTACGGGTATCAGTGCTGATATGACTGACCGTTTGCGTTGCATCCGGACAGTTCAGCAACTGCCCATCCGTCACTTGTGCTATTTGTGCTAACGACATAGGTATCACTGCATTACTCCCAGTAGTTGCATGACTGTTTCGCGATCACTGTAATGGTGTTTTTCTTTTCCAATGATCTGGTAATCCTCATGGCCTTTTCCGGCCAGAAGAATAATGTCACCGGGAACAGCCTGAGCCAGTGCCAGCTGAATAGCTTTTGGTCGCGAATGTTCGATATGTGCCTGTTCCGGTTTCTGCAAACCGGCACACATATCTGCAATAATGGCTGCAGGATCTTCAGTACGAGGATTATCATCAGTCAGGATCAGGGTATCTGCCCATTGTTCAGCTATTGCCGCCATTTGAGGTCGTTTGCCCCGATCACGGTCTCCGCCACAGCCAAACAGGCAGAACAGATGACCATGACAATGCTGTCTGGCTGCCTGTAAGGCTTTTTCCAGACCATCTGGCGTATGCGCATAATCAACCACAACCAGTGGCTGATCCTGATTCCCAAAACACTCCATGCGACCAGTAACTGGCTGCAGGCGCGAAGCCGTCTGACACAGCGTTTCAAAGTCGTACTGCAAAACCAACATTACCGCTAACGCCGCCAGCAAATTAGATACATTAAACTTCCCGAGAAGGGGCGCAGATAATACACCATCCCCCCATGAAGAGTGAATGCTGATAGTAATACCCTGCGGGTGATATTTTACATCGGTCGCGTAAACAAATGGTCCCGGATGTTCCGGCAGTTGCTGATCAATGCCATACACCACAGCTTGCGGCATCTGCAGCAACCATTCACGTGCAGTAGCATCATCAGCGTTCAGAATGCAGCATTCTGGGGTTGTCTGTTTAAATATCAGGCGCTTAGCTTCAGCATATGCCTGCATGGTGTGATGATAATCGAGATGATCGCGGCTCAGATTGGTAAATACTGCCGCAGCAAACTGCAGCGCCGACACACGGTGCTGAACCAGACCATGAGAAGAGACTTCCATCGCGGCAACATCAACTTTTTCAGCAACAAACCGGGCTAACTCCTGCTGAATGGAGATCGCACTGCCCGTGGTGTTTTCTGTTGCATGCAATTGACCAAACAAACCATTGCCCAGCGTCCCCAGTACACCACCACGCTGCCCGAATAATTCTGTCCAGTTAGCAATCAGCTGGGTACAGGTACTTTTGCCATTTGTACCGGTAACCCCGACCAGATCCAGCTTTTGTGCCGGAGAGTCATAGAACAGTCCGGCCAGTTCACTGACCTTTTCCGCCAGCGCCGGCACAGGGATACAGGGAATACTCAGTTCCGATGGTACAAAACCGTCGCTGTTATCAAACAATATTGCAGCTGCGCCTTTTTGTTCCGCCTGCTGCATAAACATACGGCCATCGGTTGCATGGCCTTTCAGCGCCAGAAACAATGAGCCCGGCTGTAATAGCCGGGTATCTAACTGCATATCACACAGTGCAATCTCAGGTGCCTGAATATTCAGACCCGCCATCAGTTGCTTAAGAGCGAGTGGCACTTTTCTTCACCTCGCTACGTTGAGCCGTATTCAGTTCTTCTTTTGGTTCCTGTGGTGCATCAGGCGGTACATTATACAGTTGCAATGCACTGCTCATTACTTCCGCAAAAGTCGGGCCGGCAACCGAACCGCCATAGTATGAAGTACCATGCGGCTCGTTAATAATCACGACCATAGCAAAACGTGGGTTACTGACCGGTGCAAATCCGACAAACGTACCGACATAATCCTTCCCGTAACCACCGGCAGTCGCTACTTTAGCTGTACCGGTTTTGCCTGCAATACGATATCCGGGAACAGCCGCTTTGCCGCCGGTACCACCTTCCTCAACCACACTTTCTAATGCATGAATGACTTGCTCTGCAATTAAAGGATCAATAATACGTTCACCTTTTGGTGATTGTGATACTTTCAGAACAGATACTGGTTTACGGATACCTTTATTGGCTAACGCGGCATACGCTGCGGTTAACTGCAGTGGTGTTACACGCAACCCATAACCGAAGCCCAGTGTGGCAAGTTCAATTTTTGACCAGCGGCTGCGTAGCGGGATCATGCCTGAGCTTTCACCCATTAAGCCGGTTCCGGAATCCTGTCCGAGACCAAACTCCTCAAACTTGCTGGTGATCCATTGCGGTTGCATACGCAACGCCAGATGTGCCATGCCGATATTTGATGAATACTTGAGAATGTCAAATAATCCGCCGGAAGCCATCCGGTGACTGTCAGTAACCACCTTGCCGCCGATAGAGAACGGACGGGTATCCAGTACCTCTTTCCAGCTCGTCACGCCATGTTCCAGTGCGCTCATGGCAACGATAGGCTTCACCGTCGAGCCCGGTTCATAGGTATCTGTTACGGCACGGTTCCGCGCCCGGAAGCTCTGGTATTGTTCACGGTTATTCGGGTTGTAAGAGGGTGTATTTACCATTGCCAGCACTTCGCCGGTCACCACATCCATCAGCACCAGTGAACCGGAAGTTGCCTTATTGACTTCAGTCGCATACTTCAGTGAGCGATAGGCTATAGATTGCAGACGCTGATCAATACTGAGTACCAGATCATTGGCTTTTTTGCCTTCTTTAACGATCCCGATATTCTCGATCACCCGCCCCTGCCGATCTTTGCGGATCTTGTATTCAGACGGCGTCGAGCTCAGCCAGTCATTGAATGCGCGTTCAACCCCTTCAATGCCTGAACCATCAATGTTGGTATTGCCAACCAGATGTGCACTGATTTCACCACTCGGATAATAACGGCGGGTTTCGCGGCGCAGATGCACACCAGGAAGTTTTAATTTCACAATGTAATCGGCAACTGCCGGGGTGATCTGACGCTGCAGATAAACAAACCGGCGCTTAGGATCGGCCACACTGGAGGTCAGTTTCCGCATATCCAGCCCCAGCACATCGGCCAGCGCCATCCAGGCTGCGGTATTTTTCAGACCATCCGCCGCATGGATCTCTTTCGGATCTGCCCAGACTGCCTGCACTGGCACCGATACCGCCAGTTGCTCACCATTGCGATCAGTTACCATGCCGCGATCAGAAGGATCTGCCGTTGTCCGCAGCGAACGCATATCGCCTTCCTGACGCAAGCGATCAGGCTGAATAATCTGGATCCAGGCTGTGCGGGCAACCAAGCCGGTAAAACCAACCAGAATGAATCCGAGCAGCAGCATGAAACGCCACGGAGCCACTGCGGAATCATGTTTCTTGTTGTTTTTCTTTGTATTTGTTCTCATGGCAGGCTAACCATCTTTTCTTCTAAAGGTTTAGGCCGAGTCATTGCCAGTTTGACCCTGGCAATGTCCGAAACGCGCGAATGTTCCGCCAGCGCATTTTGTTCTAAAACCAGATGTCGCCATTCAACTTCCAAATCATCACTCTTACTCTGAACCTTGTTCAACTCGGCCGTCACCGAGCGGGTATCGTCAGTCACCACTATGGTAGTGAGCGCGGAACCCAGAATCGCTAATCCCAGAATGCCCTGAAAAAGATGCCGCTTCAGATCCAGCATGATCAGAAGGGCAAGATTAAGCCGGCGCTCCATGCTCAGCCTCCCAGACGCTCAGCCACACGCAGTACAGAACTGCGTGAGCGAACGTTATCAGAAACTTCACTGTCTGCTGGCTTGATCGCTTTACCTACTGAATGCAAGGTCTGCGTTTTACGGATTTGATCTTCAGTGATCGGTAAACCTCTGGGTGGCTGAATGCCTTTTTCCTGCTGACGGATAAATTGCTTAACAATACGATCTTCCAGTGAATGGAAGCTGATCACCGCCAGACGTCCGCCGGGAGCCAGAACCGATAATGAGGCTTTCAGGGTTTCTTCGATCTCTTTCAGCTCTTGGTTTACATGAATGCGTAACGCCTGAAAGCTGCGGGTTGCCGGATGTTTATGTTTTTCTTTGTTTGGCACGACGCGGGCAATCATTTCAGCCAGCTGCCGGGTGCGGGTATACGGTGTAGTGACACGATCAGCGACAATGGCACGTGCAATGCGGTTGGCAAAACGTTCTTCGCCATAGGTACGCAATACCCAGGCGATATCATCGACATCGGCGTGCAACAGCCATTCCGCTGCGCTTTCACCGTGCAACGGGTCCATACGCATATCGAGCGGGCCATCGTTCATAAAGCTGAAACCACGTTCAGCTTCATCCAGTTGCGGTGAGGAAACGCCCAGATCCAGCAATAAACCGTCTACTTTACCCAGCAGACCACGTTCTGCCATGTATTCATGCAGTGAAGAAAACGGACCGGAAATGATTTCAAAACGGGGGTCCTGCCACTCTTTGGCTACAGCAACAGCCTGAGGATCGCGGTCAATAGCATACAGCCGGCCTTGCGGGCCAAGCTGCTGCAGGATCAGACGGGAATGTCCGCCACGTCCGAATGTACCGTCCACATAGATGCCGTCCGGGCGAATAGCCAGCCCATCCACCGCTTCCTGTAACAGTACAGTGATATGTTCCATTAGTTTTTATCCCCAGTGCTAGAGTGAAAAATCACGCAACTTATCCGAAATAGTCCAGTCCATTTCCGGCAGTGCCTGAATGTCCTCATCAACTTGCTGTAACCAGCGAGTTTCACTCCAGATTTCAAATTTATTTAATTGACCCACTAACATGACCTGCTTATCCAGCCCGGCATGCTGACGTAATGGTGCTGATAACAGTAAACGGCCGTTACCATCCAGCTCACATTCGCTGGCATACCCCAGCAGCAGACGCTGTAAACGGCGTTCTACCGGATTCATGCCAGAAAGGGATTTAAGCTTTTTCTCTATCTCTTCCCATTCGCAAAGCGGGTATAAAAGCAGACAGGGATTGGCAATATCGATAGTGCAGACAAGCTGGCCCTCGCACTCTTCGCGAAGCCAGTCTCGGTACCTGGTCGGAACTGCTAACCGCCCTTTGGTATCCAGGGCAATTGCGTGTGCTCCACGTAGCATGCTGCACCTTGCTGTTTGGTTGTATCCTGCCAGCCAGAGAATACTGCAAGTTATGCAATATAACTCCACATTATCCCACTTTTTTCCACCTAAGAAGTGTAAGGATGCCTATGAACCTTTGCAAGGGTCTGCCGGACAGGATTCGGAGGAACAATCAGGGATTTTTTCCATCCATCACTAAAGCGACTGATTTTTCAACAAAATGGCAATTAATTAAAATTAATCAGTTTGCGAAGCCGGTCACTTTTATGCGTCAGTTTTGCAGGATATTTGGCTATTCCGGGCAAACCCCTTATGCTGCGTGCACATGAATTACCTCTGTCAGAGTGACGGCAATGAAAACCAACCTCATTACCCGCGCCGGATGGCAAAAACTCGAAGATGAACTCAAATATCTGTGGAAAGTGAAACGTCCGGAGGTTACTCAGGCTGTTTCCGAAGCGGCCGCCCTCGGTGATCGCAGTGAAAATGCAGAATATAAAGAGGGAAAACGGGAGCTGCGTTCAATTGATCGCCGGCTTCGTTTTCTGACTAAACGACTGGATGCCCTCAAGATCGTAGAGTACTCCCCGCAACAGGAAGGAAAGGTCTATTTCGGGGCATGGGTGGAACTTGAAAACGATCAGGGCGATATAGTCCACTACCGCATTGTCGGCACCGACGAAATTGATACCAAAAACAACTATATCACGATTGATTCCCCGATGGCCCGTGCACTGATTGGCAAGCAGGTTGATGACGAAGTGCGCGTGAACACCCCATCCGGGGAAAAAGAGTGGTTTATTAATAAAATACAATATCAGCCGTTTTCCGTGAAATAACGGCGTTTAATACGAGGACAAACATGCCTTCAATTAATCAGATCATTGCTGATGAATTAAATGCCCGCAATGAGCAGGTGGCCGCAGCAGTACAGTTACTGGATGACGGCGCAACCGTCCCTTTTATCGCCCGCTATCGTAAAGAGGCAACCGGCGGATTAGATGACACCCAATTACGTTATTTAGAGCAACGCTTAAGTTATTTGCGGGAAATGGAAGACCGACGTCAGACTATCCTTTCATCTATCAGTGAACAGGGAAAACTCACTGATGAATTAAAAGCCGATATTCTGGCGGCAGATACCAAGACCCGGCTGGAAGATCTGTACCTGCCTTACAAACCGAAACGTCGCACCAAAGGACAGATCGCGATTGAAGCCGGTCTGGAGCCTTTGGCCGAGCGTTTATTTGCCAATCCGGAATTAAATCCGGAGCAGGAAGCACTGCAATATCTCAATCCGGAATATCAGATCAATGACAGCAAAGCCGCGCTGGATGGTGCCCGTTATATTCTGATGGAACGTTTTGCCGAAGAAGCCGGCCTGCTGGAGAAACTGCGTAGTTATCTGTGGCATTCCGCCTTACTGCGCTCGCAGGTCATTGAAGGCAAACAGGCTGAAGGCGCCAAATTCAGCGACTACTTCGATCATCAGGAACCGATCGCTAAAGTCCCGTCTCACCGCACACTGGCTATGCTGCGCGGTCGTAACGAAGGCTTTCTGGCGTTGAATCTGCAGGTGGAACAGACGGGGGATATTCACCCCTGTGAACAGATGGTTGCCAGCCACTTTGAATTAACGTTCCGTGGCCGTCCTGCCGATAAATGGCTGCAGAGCGTGGTGAACTGGACCTGGAAAATCAAACTTTCATTGCAGATGGAAACCGAGCTGATTGGTCGTCTGCGTGATGCAGCCGAAACAGAGGCAATCCGTGTCTTTGCCAGTAACCTGAAAGATCTGCTGATGGCGGCACCGGCCGGTATGAAAGCAACCATGGGACTGGATCCGGGGATCCGTACCGGGGTCAAAGTCGCTGTCGTTGATGAAACCAGTAAAGTAGTGGCAGTGCATACCGTTTATCCGTTTGAACCGAAGCGTCAGTATGATCAGGCGATCGAAATTCTGTATGCCCTGTGTGAGCAATTTAAGGTTGGGTTGATCAGTATCGGTAACGGCACGGCATCACGGGAAACCGATCGTCTGGTCGCTGATATGCTGCACCGCCACCCGACCTGCAAAGCGCAGAAAGTGGTGGTCAGTGAAGCCGGCGCCTCTGTCTATTCAGCTTCAGAATTAGCAGCACTGGAATTCCCGCAGCTGGATGTGTCGCTGCGCGGTGCGGTTTCGATTGCCCGTCGTCTGCAAGATCCGTTGGCCGAGCTGGTAAAAATCGAGCCGAAGGCCATCGGGGTCGGACAATACCAGCATGATGTCAGTCAGAATCAGCTGGCTCACAATCTCGATACCGTTGTAGAGGATTGCGTTAACGCCGTCGGTGTGGACGTCAATACCGCATCGGTGCCACTGCTGACACGTGTTTCCGGTTTAAGTAAAACACTGGCGCAGAATATCGTCAGCTATCGTGATGAAAACGGTGCATTTCAGGAACGTCGCGAGTTACTGAAGGTTGCCCGGCTGGGCCCGAAAGCCTATGAGCAGTGCGCCGGCTTCCTGCGTATCCGCGACGGTAAAAATCCGCTGGATGCTTCGTCTGTTCACCCGGAAGCCTACCCGGTTGTGGAAAAGATCATCCGGCAACTGCACAAACCCGTCGCCGAACTGATCGGTAACAGCAGCTTGCTGAGAGCACTGAAACCGGCGGATTACACCGATGACCATTTCGGTATTCCGACAGTGACCGATATTCTGCAGGAGCTGGATAAACCGGGACGCGATCCACGGCCGGAATTCAAAACAGCCACCTTCCGTGAAGGTGTCGAAGAGTTGAAAGACCTCAAGCCCGATATGATTCTGGAAGGTGTTGTTACAAACGTCACCAATTTTGGTGCATTTGTCGACATTGGCGTACATCAGGATGGTTTGGTACATATTTCCGCCATCACGAACCGCTACATTTCTGATCCGCGGGAAGTCGTTAAAGCCGGTGATATCGTGAAAGTGAAAGTGCTGGAAGTGGATATTCCGCGCAAGCGCATTGCACTGACCATGCGTCTGGATGATGAAGCAAGCAGAGACAAACCACATCATCCGAAAGAGCAGCATGAACCGCATCGCAAACCGGCTCACCGGCATACTCATGACAAAAAACCTGCCGATAGTGGCAATAACGCCTTTGCTGCAGCGTTTGCCAATGCAAAGCGCAAATAAGCGGCTGAAGCGGGTAATTCGTTAAAGATCGCGCAACAAAGCAATTTATGGCCGTCGGCTTCTGCTGACGGCCATATGATAAATAACGCTTCAGTCCCGCTGAATTTCGTTTTGCTCTAAAAACTGCCGTAATGCTTCGCTGAATTGCTGCGGATGAGAAATAAATGGTGCATGCGCCGCCTGAGCGAAAACCACGGAACGGCTACCGGTGATCAGCTTTTCGATCGGATCCACTGCAGCGGCCGGAACCAGACTATCCTGACGACCATATATCCCCAATACCGGACATCTCAGCTGAGACAGCTCGGTCCGCAGATCGACAGATGACAGTAAAGCCAGACCCGCACTCAGCGCGGCTGGTGCGGCATCAGGACGTTGTTGCAGCCAGCTTTTCAGCCGTTTGACATCCTCTTTCACCGATTCGCTCCCCATTGACTGAATTGCCAGAAAACGCTCGATGGTTTTGCGTGGATTCTGTTGCAGTGCGCAGTTAAAACCAGAAAGGACATCCGGATGAATACCTGGCCAGTTATCCTGCCGCAGAAAACAAGGTGAACTGCCGGTCAGAATCAGCCGATTGATACGGGAAGGGTGATCCAGTGCCATGCGCAGGGCAATTAACCCGCCCATCGACCAGCCCAGCAAATCGAAACGGGCTGGCAATTCCGCTAATACCGTCTCACTCCACGTTGCCAGACGACTATCCGGCATAATCACATCCCGGCTGTAGCCAAATCCAGGCAAATCGACCAGATGTAACCGGTAATACGGCTGCAGTAACGGCACAATCTCCTGCCAGACTGCACCATTAAGTCCCCAACCATGCAGTAAAACCAGATCCGGTCCCTGACCTATCCGTTCGATATACATATTCATATTTAACCTGTCAGTACCCACTATGCGCCTGATATAGCTGCATGATACTGAGCCTGTTCCGTTAACGCGACCATCGGTCCGGTTATCAACCATAATTAACCAGAGCTTTGTTTATTTTTTGCGCACCAAATAAGTACACAATAATCCATCAACGCCTCAAAGATGTGCGTCATCTGCACCATTTTGCCCACAGGAGAGGCAGGAACGATTATTTTGAGCCATTTTTAATGCGATCAAGGTTGGCATAATTCCTGCGAAGGAAATATCAGGTTAGTGACATCCTAGTCCGGCCAACGAGTTCTCAGACCTCCGATTGTCGAGATCAGGACACGGTATTATCAGGGAGATATTTACAATGAAACGATTGTTTGCAATCTTGGCACTGGTGGGGGCTTTCGGGCTGGCAACACCAGTATGGAGTGAGGAAGCAACTCCAGCTCCGACTACATCAACTGAAGTAGCAGCTCCGGCTGCAGAAGCAACTCCGGTGGCAGCACCTGCTGAAGCGGCGCCGGCACCTGTAATGACCGTCAATAAAGGTGACAACGCCTGGCTGATGGTTTCTGCGACCTTTGTTATTCTGATGTCTATTCCTGGCATCGCGTTATTCTACGGTGGTCTTGTTCGTACCAAAAACATGCTGTCTGTACTGATCCAGGTTCTGGTGGTGTTCAGTCTGGCAACCATTCTGTGGGTCAGCTACGGCTACAGTCTGGCGTTCACCGAAGGTAACGCCTTCTTCGGCACGCTGGATAAAGCGTTCCTCAGTGGCATTACACCGGATTCTATCGCAGCAACCTTTAACAAAGGTATCGGCGTATCAGAGTTCATCTATGTGGCTTTCCAGGGGGCGTTTGCCTGTATCACCTGCTGCCTGATTCTGGGTGCCTTCGCTGAGCGCATCCGTTTCTCTGCCGTGCTGCTGTTCATGGTGTTCTGGTTCACTCTGTCTTACATCCCTATGGCACACATGGTGTGGTACTGGGCTGGTCCTGATGCATACACTGATGCAGATGCAGCGGCTAAAGCCGGTGCAACAGCGGGCTGGTTATTCCAGCACGGTGCTCTGGACTTCGCGGGTGGTACTGTAGTTCACATTAACGCGGCGATCGCGGGTCTGGTTGGTGCTTACTTTATCGGTAAACGTGTTGGTTTCGGTCGTGAGTCCATGGCGCCGCACAGCCTGACCATGACGATGATTGGTGCATCTTTACTGTGGTTCGGCTGGTTCGGTTTCAACGCCGGTTCCTCTCTGGAAGCGAACGGTATTGCAGCTCTGGCTCTGGTTAACACCTGGGCAGCAACTGCAGCCGCAACCCTGACCTGGACTTTTGCTGAATGGGCACTGAAAGGTAAACCATCTATGCTGGGTGCCGCTTCCGGCGCGGTAGCAGGTCTGGTAGCCATCACTCCGGCAGCAGGTTTTGTCGGTGTCATGGGCGGTATCGTGATTGGTGGTCTGGCAGGCGTAATCTGTCTGTGGGGTGTACATGGTCTGAAACGCATGCTGAATGTGGATGACTCACTGGACGTATTCGGTGTGCATGGTATCGGCGGTATCCTCGGTGCCATCCTGACCGGCGTATTTGCCTCTCCGGATCTGGGTGGTACAGGTGTATGGGATTACGTTGCTAACGCCGTAGCTCCTGACTACTCCATCGCTGGCCAGGTTAAAATTCAGGCGATTGGTGTCATCACCACTATCATCTGGTCTGGTCTGGTTTCTATCGTTGGTTACTTCATCATCGATAAACTGGTAGGCCTGCGTGTACCGGTAGAAGCAGAACGCGAAGGTCTGGATCTGACTTCTCACGGCGAACGTGCGTACAACAATTAATTTTCTCAAAGATCTGTCAGGGCGCCTCAGGGCGCCCTTTTTATTACAGTGATGGCACCATTTCTTTCCATTCTGCAGACCTATGTTCTCCGCGCTGTACCGTATATTCTCATCAGCCCTTTACCCTGCCTGTCAGGGCATTTGCCTGTTTTGCCGTCAACCCACCCACCAGCCTTTGCTTTGTCATCACTGCGCGGAAGAGCTGCCGTTACTGGATCACCACTGCCGGTTATGCGGCTCCCCCATGGCAGGCAAAGAGGATATTTGCGGGCACTGCCTGCTACAGCCGCCGGAGTGGGATTTTCTGCATATTCTGGCTGACTATCAGTTCCCGCTAACCGGCTTGATTCATCAGCTGAAATATCAGCATAAAACACTCCCCGCTGCGCTGTTCGGCCGGATGCTGGCTGAACTTTACCCGCCGGATGAGCCCAAACCTGAGGTCATCCTGCCGGTGCCGCTGCACTGGCGGCGCCAATGGCAACGTAACTATAATCAGGCACAGGAACTGGCCCGCCCTATCTCGAAACGGCTCTGTATCCCTTGTGATAACCGCTTACTGAAACGATCACGGGCAACCAAAGTACAGGCCGGATTATCCAGAGAATTACGCCAGACAAACCTGAGTAATGCATTTATAGTTAATCCGCATACCTACCGGCATGTGGCAGTGCTGGATGACGTGGTGACCACCGGGGTAACTGCCACAACATTGGTACGGCTTTTGAAAGAAAGTGGTTGCCAGCGGGTCGATGTCTGGGCAATCTGCAGAACACAGCTGCACGATGAATAAGTGTTGTTAGGTATACGCATTGCGGCGTATGATAATACCCTAGTTATTTAGTCAGGATTAGAGGATGGCGATGATCACGATCTCCGAAAGCGCTCAGGCTCATTTCCGTAAACTGCTGGAAAAGCAGGCGGAAAACACCAACATCCGCGTATTTGTTATGAATCCGGGCACCCCGAATGCGGAGTGTGGCGTCTCTTACTGTCCGCCGGATGCGGTTGAACCGGAAGACAGTCGCCAGCCATTTGATGGTTTTGATGCCATTATTGACCCGAATAGCGCACCATTTCTGGAAGAAGCCGCGATTGACTTCATCAGTGATCAAATGGGTTCGCAACTCACGCTGAAAGCACCAAACGCCAAAATGCGGAAGGTGGATGACAATGCATCACTGGCTGAGCGGGTCGAATATGTCCTGCAGTCTCAGGTTAATCCATCTCTGGCAGCACATGGCGGCCGGGTGACACTGACTGAGATCACGGATGACGGCGTAGCAATCCTGCAATTTGGCGGCGGTTGTAACGGTTGTTCCATGGTGGACGTGACGCTGAAAGAAGGCATTGAAAAGCAGTTACTGGAGCTTTTCCCCGGTGAACTGACCGGCGCGAAAGATGCTACTGAACATGCCCGTGGTGAGCATTCTTTCTATTAAGATCGCTGCGGTTCCGGTTCAGATACAACAACGCCAGCAATAGCTGGCGTTATTTTTATCCGGCAGATAGCGATTATTCGCCTTTCTGATCCCGGCCCAGTAATGCCAGGGCTGCGTCCTGTGCCGATTTACCCTGATACAGGATCTGATAAATCTGTTCACAGATAGGCATTTCCACGTTCTGACGAGCCGCCAGCACATGGACTTCCTTGGTATTACGGTAACCTTCAACTACCTGACCAATTTCCGTCATCGCCTGCTCAACGGTTTTCCCCTGCCCCAAGGCAAGACCGAACCGCCGGTTACGCGATTGGTTATCGGTACAGGTCAGCACCAGATCACCCAGTCCCGCCATTCCCATGAAGGTTTTAGCATCCGCACCGAGAGATAAACCAAGACGCTGCAGCTCAACCAATCCACGTGTGATCAGCGCGGTTCTGGCATTGGCACCAAAACCCAGACCATCCGAAAGTCCGGCCCCGATCGCGATGACGTTTTTTACTGCGCCACCGATTTGCAGACCAATAAAATCCGGATTGGTATAAACGCGGAGCGATTTACCACAGTGCATCAGTGCTGACATATCGCTGGTGAATTGCTCATCGGTACCCGCAATGGCGATGGCTGTCGGCATGCCGGCTGCCAGTTCACGGGCAAAGGTCGGACCGGATAAAACCGCCAGCGGGATCTGCTCGCCTAAAATCTCTTTCGCGACGTCACCCAGCAAACGGCCATGTTCCGGTTCCAGCCCTTTTGTCGCCCATGCCACACGGGTATCCGGACGCATAAAAGGTTTGATACGGAGCAGTACTTCACCAAACACATGACTTGGAACCACCACCAGCAAATCACGGCTGGCAGAAACGGCATACGCCAGATCATCGGTCATTTGCAGTGAATCAGGGAATGGTACGTCTGGCAGAAATTCCTGATTACAGCGATCCTGCTGTAAACGGGCAACCTGCTGTGGATCATGTCCCCAGAGCAGTACCGGCTGGCCTTGACGGGCCAGAGAAATGGCAAGGGCGGTGCCATAAGACCCCGCCCCCAGAACACTTAGTGCTACTGCTGAATCCATTACTGAACGCCTGCTTTCGCCTGCTCTGCTTCCAGCTGTGCAATATGAGAAGCGAACAACGCATCAAAGTTAACCGGTGCCAGATTCAGTTGCGGGAATGAACCACGACTGACCAGACCAGCAACAGTTTCACGAGCATAAGGGAACAGAATATTCGGGCAGAATGCGCCCAGGCAATGCGCCAGATTTTGTGCATCTAGATTCGCAGCAGTGAAAATACCGGCTTGTTTCACTTCACACAGGAAAGCGGTCTCTTCACCCAGTTTGCAGGTTACAGTCAGTGTCAGAGCCACTTCGTATACATCCTGACCCAGAACCTGAGTCTGAGTGTCCATATCCAGTTTGATTTCCGGCTGCCACTCTTTCTGGAAAACGACCGGAGTGTTCGGTGCTTCAAAAGAAACATCTTTTACATAGATACGCTGGATCTGGAATTCTGGCTGTGCCGGGGTGCTATTTGCTGCTTCTGTCATTTTAATGCCCTTTATTAGAATTGCCTTATGGCGGCTAGTGCAAAGTTAGATTAACGTTTTTTCGTGACCGGTAAGTTACTGGAACGCCATTGAGTCAGACCACCACGTAACAAATAAACTTGCTGGAAACCGGCTTTTACCAGTTTGGAACCGGCTGTTTCAGCACGGGCACCCGTTTCACAGACTACGATGACCGGCTTTTCTTTATGCTTATCAATTTCAGTGGTGTTGCCCTGCTCAATCTGTGCCAATGGCATATGATGAGAACCGGCGATGTGACCACGGGCAAACTCGTCCTGTGTACGAACATCAACGACAACCGCATCCTGTTTATTGATCAGAGCAACTGCGGTCTGGTTATCAATCTGTTTTACCGGAGAAAGACGGGCTTTAACCGCTGAAGCTATAACTGCTGTCGCCAGACCAACCCAGGCCAGAACCAGGAGCTCGTGACGCATGGCAAAATCAATATATTCCTGCATTTTGTTTCCCAACAACTCTGAAAATAATCGCAACAGTATTACATGTGAACCGGCAGATTTACAGTATTCCCCCGGCAATGAAAATTCCTTCCGTGAAATGCGTTGTGAAATGTGGTGAAAAGGTGACTAATCCCACAGATATTGTAGAATTGAACACAGTCGAACTTGTTTTCGTAAATTCCAAAAAAGAGGCCACACACAATGTCTACAGCTAAAAAGCCACTGGCACTGATCATCATGGATGGTTGGGGTTACAGCGAGAAAAAAGAAGGTAACGCCGTTGCCGCCGCTAACACACCAAATCTGAATGCTCTGTGCGCTAAATACGCCAATACCCTGATCTCCGGTTCTGGTATGGACGTAGGTCTGCCAGACGGTCAGATGGGTAACTCTGAAGTGGGTCACGTCAACATCGGTGCCGGCCGTGTGGTTTATCAGGAACTGACCCGTGTAACCAAAGAGATCCGCGATGGCGATTTCTTCAAAAACGAAGCCCTGTGTAAAGCGGTTGATACTGCTGTTAGCACTGGCAAAGCGGTTCACGTAATGGGTCTGATGTCACCAGGTGGTGTTCACAGCCATGAAGACCACATCATTGGTATGCTGGAACTGGCTGCTCAGCGCGGTGCTGACAAACTGTATTTCCATGCATTCCTGGATGGCCGTGACGTAGCGCCACGTTCAGCACAAGAATCTATCGAAAAATTCGATGCTGCATTCAAGAAACTGGGTAAAGGCCGTATCGCCTCTATGGTTGGTCGTTACTATGCAATGGACCGCGACAACCGTTGGGATCGCGTTCAGGAAGCTTACGATCTGCTGTGTGAAGGCAAATCAGAATTTGCTAACTATGCTGATGCAACTGCAGCACTGGCAGCAGCTTACGAACGTGGTGAAAACGACGAATTCGTTAAAGCCAGCGTGATCGGCGCTGAAGCAGCTCCATTGAATGATGGTGACGTGCTGGTATTCATGAACTTCCGTGCTGACCGTGCGCGTGAAATCACCCGTACTTTTGTCGGTGAAGGTTTCGACGGTTTCGTGCGCAACAAACAGCCTAAACTGGCTGACTTTGTCATGCTGACCGAATATGCCGCAGACATCAAAACCTCTTGTGCTTACCCACCAACAGCACTGACCAACACGCTGGGCGAATGGCTGGCTAAACACGACAAAACTCAGCTGCGTATTTCTGAAACTGAAAAATATGCACACGTTACTTTCTTCTTCAACGGTGGTGAAGAAACCTCTTTCCCAGGCGAAGATCGTGAACTGATCGCCAGCCCGAAAGTAGCTACTTATGACATGCAGCCGGAAATGAGCTCCGGTGAACTGACTGACAAACTGGTTGCTGCAATCAAGAGCGGTAAATACGACGTAATCATCTGTAACTACCCGAACGGCGACATGGTAGGTCACACCGGTGATTTCGCTGCCGCAGTTAAAGCTTGCGAAGCTGTTGATGCTTCTGTCGGCAAAGTAGTTGCAGCACTGCAGGAAGTTGGCGGTGAATGTCTGATCACTGCTGACCACGGTAATGCTGAACAGATGACCAACGAAGAAACTGGTCAGGCGCACACTGCTCACACCAGCCTGCCAGTTCCGCTGATCTATGTGGGTCGCGAAGCAACTGCACTGGAAGGTGGCAAACTGTCTGATCTGGCACCAACCATGCTGACCCTGATGGGCATGGAAGTTCCGGCCGAAATGACTGGTAAGCCTCTGATGGTTCTGAAATAATTCTCGCCCATGTGGGCAGAGCAGTTGTTTCCTATGAAATACAATCGCGTCGGCCTGTTGGTCGGCGCGTTTTTTTTTAGCGCCGTCATACAGGCGGAAGAGTCAAAAAACGTCAACTCATCGCTATCGAGCGTACGAGAACAAATCCAGCAAAAACAGCAAGCTATCCAGGTTCAGAAAAAGGATCTGGCTTCGCTGCAGCAACAGCTGAAAGCCGATGAAGAGGCCATTGCAGCTGCGAATCAAAAATTACAGAACTCCCAGAGCCAGCTCGATAAAGTGCGCAGTAAACTGCAGCGTCTTGAAGCGCAACGCGCAAAACTGGAAGCGCAATCCCGGCAGCAGGAACGTTTACTGGCCGAACAGTTCGATGAAGCCT
Organism: Tolumonas auensis DSM 9187; assembly: GCF_000023065.1. Lineage (NCBI taxonomy): Bacteria > Pseudomonadati > Pseudomonadota > Gammaproteobacteria > Aeromonadales > Aeromonadaceae > Tolumonas > Tolumonas auensis. The sequence goes on along the minus strand of NC_012691.1, from coordinate 571,477 downwards.
ATCGCATGGGTCAGCACGACTATCTCAAACTGCTGCTTAATCAGCAGGATCCAGCCGCCGTTGATCGCACCATGGCCTATTACGGTTACATGAATCAGGCGCGGCTGAAGGTATTAAAACGACTGGATGCCACCAAAGCGGAACTGTTAGAGAATAAGCAGGAAACCAGCACCAGCAGTCAGGAACTGCGTGCACTGATTGATGGTCAGAAGCAGGATCAGTTAACGCTGCAGCAAACACAGCAGCAGCGCGAAAAGACGGCACAGAATATCAACGAATCACTGCAATCGGATCAACAGCAGCTGACAAAATTGCAACTGGCAGAAAAAGCCATGCTGCAAAAAATTGAAGAACAACGTAAACGCCTGGAAGCTGAACGCGCCCGCAAGAAAAAAGAAGCCTTGGCACTGGCCCGGGCTAAAGCGAAAAAAGAAGGTAAATCACAAGCAGCCGCAGAGCGTAAAGCGGCTGCCAAGCTGGCTGAAACTGACTTAAAAGGGCTGGGTAAATCGGGACGCATGAGCTGGCCGGTACGCGGCACCGTCATTCGCAAATTTGGTGAAACCCGGACAGGTGAAGTTGCCTGGAAAGGCATTTTGATTAAAGCCGGTCAGGGTGCGCCGGTAAAAGCCGCCGGCAGTGGTGATGTGGTATTTGCTGACTGGCTGGATGGCTTTGGCAACGTACTGGTTATCGACCATGGTCGCGGCTATCTCAGTCTGTATGGCAATAACCAAAGCCTGAGTAAACAGGTCGGTCAGCATGTAAACAGCGGTGAAGTCATTGCCAGCGCAGGTAACAGCGGCAACACAGGAGCGACCGGTGTTTACTTTGAGATCCGCCGGGCCGGTAAGCCGGTTAACCCGGTATTACTACTCGGAAGATAAGCTGAGTCAGAATAACTCACGCAGTCATAAAGACACAGCCCGTGGGCTGTGTCTTTTTATCTCACACCTCTATCAAAAAACAAATAAACCCATATAAATCAAATAGATAAAATATTGGCACATCCCTTGATATAGCTATGTCCATACCGGCTAATCAAATCAAGGAATTACCAATGTTTTGTATTCAGTGTGAACAGACTATCTCTACCCCAACCACGAAAGGTTGCAGCTACACCATGGGCATGTGCGGTAAAACTGCTGAAGTGTCAGATCTGCAGGATGTGCTGATTTATCTGCTGCAGGGCGTTTCTGATTATGCCGTGAAAGCCCGCTCTGTTGGCATCGTTGATCAAGCGATCGATGCCTATGTCTGTCAGGCACTGTTCTCTACCCTCACCAACGTGAACTTCGATGCGGCTCGTATCATTGCCTTCATCAACGAAGCTCAACAAAACCGTGATTCGCTGAAATCCCGTTATGAAGCCGCTTGCCTGCTGGCAGGTAAAGCACCGGAAGCTGCGACTGGTCCGGCAGCGTTGATCCTGACTGCAGATAAAGCTGAACTGCTGGCATGGGCACCGAATGCGGCGGTGAATCGTAACTACAAAGAAATCGGCGAAGATATTCTGGGTCTGCGTTTGCTGTGTCTGTATGGCCTGAAAGGCGCCGCTGCCTATATGGAACACGCGCGCGTGTTAGGTCAGCAGGATGATGAAGTTGGTGCTGAATTCCACCAAATCATGATGTTCCTGGGCACTGAACCAACTGAAATGCAGCCACTGATTGATTGTGCGATGCAGATCGGCCAGATGAACTTCAAAGTCATGGCATTGCTGGATAAAGGTGAAACTGAAACCTTCGGCCATCCGGAACCAACCCGCGTCAACATGAAGCCGGTAGCTGGTAAGGCAATTCTGGTTTCCGGTCACGATCTGCACGATCTGGAAAAAATCCTGCAACAGACTGAAGGCAAAGGCATCAACGTATTCACTAACGGTGAAATGTTACCGGCCCACGCCTACCCGGCTTTCAAAAAATACCCGCACTTAGTGGGTAACTATGGTTCCGCCTGGCAGAACCAGCAGAAAGAGTTCGCCGCCTTCCCGGGTGCAGTGGTGATGACCTCTAACTGCATTATCAACCCGAACGTCGGTAAATACGCGGATCGCATCTATACCCGCAGCATCGTCGGCTGGCCGGGAGTGACTCACATTGAAGGTGATGATTTCAGTACCGTGATTGAAAAAGCACTGTCACTGGACGGTTTCCCATACGATGAAATTCCGCATTACACCATGACTGGTTTTGCCCGTAATGCGCTGATGGCTGCAGCACCTGCCGTGATCGATCAGGTGAAAGCCGGCAACATCAAACACTTCTTCCTGATCGGCGGTTGTGACGGTGATAAACAAGAACGTGGTTATTACACTGAAATGGCGAAAGCCGTACCACAAGACAGCCTGATCCTGACGCTGGCGTGTGGCAAATTCAAATTCAACGATCTGGAATTCGGCGACATCAACGGTATCCCGCGTCTGCTGGATGTCGGTCAGTGTAACGATGCCTACTCAGCTATTCAGCTGGCGCTGGCACTGGCTGAAGCGTTTGAATGTGGCGTAAATGATCTGCCACTGTCGCTGGTGCTGTCTTGGTTTGAACAGAAAGCGATTGTGATTCTGCTGACGCTGCTGTCACTGGGTGTGAAAGGTATCCGTGTTGGCCCGTCCGTACCAGGCTTCCTGACACCAAACCTGCTGAACTTCCTGAATGAGACTTTTGATCTGAGACCAATCACTACCGTGGAACAAGATCTGAAAGATATTCTCGCAGCATAATCGCTGAGGCGCTTCGCGGTCATTATTGGCGGTGAAGCGCCTGTCATTCAGTGCAAAATCAGACAGGACTAGTGCATGACCCAATCCCCCCAAGTATGGCAACAAGGGGCTCAAACCCTGTGTTGTATTGAACGCCGGCAGGAAACTGCTGATGCCGTAACGTTAGTTTTTCGCCCGTTACAAGCACTGGCTGTCAGTTATCAGCCAGGACAATTTTTACTGCTGACTGTTGAAATTGATGGTCAGTCACATAGCCGCGCTTATTCACTTTCTTCTTCACCTTCCCGCTCTGCCTATCTGGCTGTCACCGTCAAACGTGTGGCGGGCGGGCTGGTTTCTAACTGGTTGCTGGATCATTTCCACACTGGCGATACGCTAAGCGCATTGGCACCGACAGGGGCGTTCTTCCTGCCTGCGGATTACAGTGCCGGTAAAATTTTGCTGTGCAGTGCCGGTAGCGGCATTACCCCGATGATGTCGATGGCACACTGGTTACTGGATAACCAGCGCGAAACTGAGATCCTGTTCCTGCATAGCGCTCGTCATGCCGAAGACATTATCTTCCGCGATGAGCTGATGGCGCTGGCGGCAAAATACCCGCAGTTCAAACTGTCGCTGATCCTCGACAACACCACTGATGCCTTTGTTTGTTATCAGGGCTTCCTGAATCCGGTGTTGTTTGATCAGTTAGTACCAGATCTGAGCGACTGCCATGCCTTCATGTGTGGCCCGACGCCGTATATGGATTCATTGGAAAGCTGCTTGCGTGATCGCCAGTTTCCGATGCACAACAGCCACAAAGAATCATTCACCCCTGCAGTTCCGCTGAACACAACCACTGAGGCTGAAAGCCAGTTCCGTCTGGAAGTTCCTGGTTTTGGCGCCAGCAGCGAGATCACTAACCAGCAAACCGTGCTGGAAGCGCTGGAAGCATTACAATTACCTATTATAGGTGCCTGCCGTTCCGGCATCTGTGGTTCCTGCAAATGCAAAGTGGTCAGCGGCAGCGTGGAAGACATCAGCACGCAACCCGGTCCGTTGACCGAAGAAGAGCAGCAGCAAGGTTATATTCTGGCGTGCAGCAGCCGCGCCAGCTCAGATTTAGAACTGGAGCTTTGATCTATGCAGAAACATCGGATTATCGTCGTTGGTAACGGCATGGTTGGCCACCGCTATCTGGAAGAGTTGGTGGATAAAGCCGACCTCAGCCAGTATGAAGTGACCGTATTTGGCGCTGAACCGCGCGAAGCGTATGACCGTGTGCATTTGTCTTCCTATTTTTCGCACCACACGGCGGCGGAACTGAGTCTGGTGAAACCGGGCTTTTATGAAAAACATGGCATCAAGTTATTCCTTAATGAAGCCGTGAAACGCATCGACCGCGCACAAAAAGTCATTGAAACCAATCAGGGGCAAACCCTGCCTTATGACACACTGGTGCTGGCGACCGGCTCTTACCCTTGGGTGCCAAATATCGCCGGTAGTGCGCATCACGAATGTTTTGTTTACCGCACCATTGAAGATCTGAAAGCGATCCGCGAAGCGGCGAAACAAGGCAAAAGCGGTGTCGTCGTCGGTGGTGGTCTGCTGGGTCTGGAAGCCGCTGGTGCACTGAAAGCACTGGGGCTGGAAACGCACGTTATTGAATTTGCACCAGTACTGATGGCCGAACAGCTGGATCGTCAGGGTGGCGAAATGCTACGCCGTAAGATCGAAAGCCTCGGTGTCACGGTACATACCAGCAAAAACACCCGTGAAATCGCCCACTATCAGGGTAAGCAAGGTCATCACCAACTGCGTTTTGCCGATGATAGCGTGCTGGATGTCGATCTGGTGGTGTTCTCAACCGGTATTCGCCCGCAAGATACGCTGGCACGTTACTCCGATCTGCCGATTGCGGAACGTGGTGGTGTTGAAATTAATGACCACTGCCTGACTGCCGATGAACACATCTATGCGATCGGTGAATGTGCCGCCTGGCATGGTCGTTTCTTTGGTCTGGTAGCCCCTGGCTACAAGATGGCGCAGGTAGCCGTTGATCACCTGTTAGGTAATGACAACGCCTTCACTGGTGCCGATATGAGCGCCAAGCTGAAACTGCTGGGTGTGGAAGTGGGCAGTATCGGTGATGCGCAAGGCCGTACACCGGAAAGCCTGAGCTACGTCTATCAGGACGACGCAGCCGGCATCTATAAAAAAATTGTGGTCAGCAGTGATGGTTCTAAACTGCTGGGTGCGGTGCTGGTCGGTGATACCACCGATTACGGCAATCTGCTGCAGTTGAAACTCAATGACATGCCGCTGCCAGCGCACCCTGATACGCTGATTTTGCCTGCGCATGCGGGTGCCAAACCAACGCTGGGTGTTGATGCCCTGCCCGACAGCGCACAGATCTGTTCCTGCTTCGACGTCACTAAAGGCCGCATCGCGCAAGCCGTTGCTGCCGGTTGCCACACTGTTGCGGCGATCAAAGCAGAAACCAAAGCCGGTACCGGTTGTGGTGGTTGCGTGCCGTTGATCTCGCAGGTGCTGAATGCAGAATTGTCCCGTCAGGGCATTGAAGTGAAAAATCACCTGTGTGAACACTTCGCATTCTCCCGTCAGGAACTGTTCCATCTGGTCAAAGTCGGTCAGCTGAAAACCTTTGAAGAAGTATTAAGCAAACACGGCCACGGTTATGGCTGTGAAGTCTGTAAACCAACGGTGGGCTCAATTCTGGCCTCTTGCTGGGGCGAATATGTGCTGAAATCAGCACACACACCGCTGCAAGATACCAACGATACCTTCCTCGGTAACATGCAAAAAGATGGCACTTATTCCGTGATCCCGCGTATGCCGGGCGGAGAAGTAACACCGGAAGGTCTGATGGAAGTCGCTGCAGTCGCACGCGATTATAAGCTTTACACCAAGATCACCGGCGCACAGCGTATCGGTTTGTTTGGTGCGCATAAAGACGACTTGCCAACCATCTGGGAGCGTCTGATCAAAGCGGGCTTTGAAACCGGTCATGCGTATGCCAAATCACTGCGTATGGTGAAAACCTGTGTCGGCAGCACTTGGTGTCGTTTCGGCGTGCAGGACAGCGTGGGCTTGGGTGTTGAGTTGGAACATCGCTACAAAGGCATTCGTTCCCCGCACAAAATGAAATTCGGCGTTTCCGGTTGTACCCGTGAATGTGCGGAAGCGCAGGGTAAAGATGTCGGCATCATCGCCACCGATAAAGGCTGGAACCTGTATGTCTGCGGTAACGGCGGCATGAAACCACGCCATGCTGATCTGCTGGCAGCGGATTTAGATAAAGAGACGCTGATCCGTTATGTCGATCGTTTCCTGATGTTCTATGTGCGCACGGCTGACAAGCTGCAACGTACTGCCAGCTGGCTGGACAATCTTGAAGGTGGTTTGGATTACCTGAAGTCGGTCATCATCGACGACAAACTGGGGATCGGTGCGGAACTGGAACAGGAAATGGACGCGATCCGCAGTCAGTATCATTGCGAATGGCAGGAAACACTGGGTGATGAACAACAGAAACTGCGTTTCCGTCACTTCATCAACAGCGCACAGCCTGATCCGTTGGTGCAATTCGTCAGTGAACGTCATCAGCATCGTCCGGCGAAACCGGAAGAACGCATTCCGACTTACAACATTTCACTGGAGGAACCGGTATGAGCTGGACCGATATCTGCGCGGTAAACGACATTATTCCCGGCACCGGCGTGTGTGCGCTGCTGGGGCAACATCAGGTGGCGGTCTTCCGCCCCTATGCTGACGAACAACTGTTTGCACTCGACAACATAGATCCGTTCTATCAGTCCAGCGTGCTCTCCCGCGGCATTCTGGCGGAATTACACGGTGAGTTGTACATCACCAGTCCGCTGAAAAAACAGCATTTCCGCCTGAAAGATGGTGTGTGTCTGGAGAACGCTGATTTCTCAATTGCTGCCTATGCAGTACGGGTGAACAACGGACGCATTGAACTCAAGGAGCCAGTGTAACTATGTATCAGGATACGATTGAGAAATGCGCCGCGGTCGCGACGCGCATCAAAAATACCTCGGCGAATAACCCGCTGAGTTTCTGGATCGGTAGTCTGATGGCAGGCGCCTATGTCGGTCTGGGCATCATCCTGATTTTCACACTGGGTAATCTGGTTGATCCGGCAATCCGTCCGCTGGTCATGGGTGCCACCTTCGGTATCGCACTGACGCTGGTGATCATCGCCGGTGCCGAGCTCTATACCGGTCACACCATGTTTCTGACCTTCGGTATCAAAACCGGCAGACTGAACACCATTCAGGCAACAGGCATTCTGGCGCAATCCTGGACCGGTAACCTGCTGGGCTCCATCGTGGTCGCTTACCTGTTTTATCTGGGTGGCGGCGGTCAGATCCTGCCGGTTGACAGCAGTCTGGTACATAAAGTCGCACTGGCGAAAACCACCGCACCGGCACTGGCATTGTTTGCCAAAGGCATACTGTGTAACTGGCTGGTTTGTCTGGCGATCTGGATGTGTCAGCGCGTGGATGGCGCCGCTAAATTCATCGCTATCTGGTGGTGTCTGCTGGCGTTTATCGCTTCCGGTTACGAACACTCGATTGCCAATATGACACTGTTCGCCCTGTCCTGGTTTGGTGCGCATACACCAGAATATACACTGGGCGGTATCGGCTATAACCTGCTGTGGGTGACACTGGGCAACACCGTTTCCGGCGTATTGTTCATGGGTCTGGGCTACTGGTATGCCACCCCACGCGCGCAACGTCCTGCTGTAGCAACCGAGACTAAAGCCGGCGTTCATCATCACGCCTGATCGCGGTTAAACCGTCCACGCATTGCCGTGGACGGTCCTCTCTGGGTGATTCCCGCTGCTGTTCCGGAAAATTGTTTTCTCATCCTGCTTTAACTGAATCTATGCTTTAAGAAGAACCTGCTATCTGTTCTTGTCGCCTCATCGGTCGTCTGTGATGAAGAAGAAACAGAGTAAAATTCCTCACAGAACAAGGAGCTGGCTATGACCCATGCCATTACAAACTATGTTGGAAAAATCGTTCTGGTTAAATTTATACCCGGTTATGTAGAAAGTGCGCAAACACTGATCCAGCCGAATGATCCGGATTGTTCAGAATTCTATGTGCGATTAGCCGGTGTCGAAAACGCCGGTATCTGGGTAGATAACAAGCAATGGCAGACGCAGGATTTCTTCTCTACGCCACCGGATATTTATCACGCCGCAGTACTGATCCCATGGCATCAGATTGAATCACTGGTCGCTTTCCCCGAACGGGAATTCAGCCATAATGAAGAACCCTATCGCGAAAAAGATATTGGCTTCCTGGCCGCAAAGTAAAACCGGATGACCAGATGGCACCACGAGGGAAACTGACTGTGGTGCCTTTTTTATATATTAAATCTGAACCTGCCAGTTGAAGGCTTGCAATTGCTGCTGCCAGCGCTCATCCAGCGAAGCCCGGATTGTCAGTAATTCATTGCTGTGAGGATGACGGAAGCTGAGCTGATGATGATGCAGCATCAGGCGGTCACAACTGAACTGGTCGCGGAAAAAGCGGTTATGCCGTCCGTCACCATGCGAGGTATCCCCCACAATCGGATGCCGTAAATGCGCCAGATGACGGCGCAACTGATGCTTGCGGCCAGTCAGCGGCAGTAATTTCACCAGACTGTAACGACTGCTCGGATGCCGCGGAGATACCGCAAACGGTAACTCGACCCGCCCCAGACAACGGATATGCGTTTTGGCCGGTTGTGCCGGTTTATCCTGATCGGCAAACTTATCCGCAATCCGATCCAGCTCTTCTTTCAGCGGATAATCGAGAAATTTTTGCAGCGGTGCCCAGCCCCGGACCAGCGCCAGATATTCTTTCTGCATCCGGTGTCCGGCAAAGGCATCCGTCAGCAACCGGGCCGTATCCGGATCCAGCGCAAACAACAGGATGCCGGAAGTCGGACGATCCAGACGATGCACGGTATACACATGCTGACCAATCTGATCACGTGTCATCTGCATCGCAAATTGCGTTTCGCCCTTATCCAGCCAGCTGCGATGTACCAGTAATCCGGCCGGTTTGTTAATCGCGACCAGATGTTCATCCTGATAAAGGATCTCTAATTTCATTGCAATCGATCTGCCGGCTTACCACTGAGTGCTTCATCCAGACGGGCCAGTACATCCAGCAACAAAGCATGCTCTTTCAGTTTTTTCTTATACACTTCAGTTGCCATCGGATAGATTGCCACCGACGATGGTAATGGCTGATTATCCGTCAGCATGAAACGTAACCGTTCCAGAAAAATAAACTGTAACCACTGATGAAACTCCAGTGTATCCAGTGCAAACGGCTGTGTACTGGCTAACGCTTCCGCAGAAGGTGCCTCGTCCTGCCATAACTGCAGACGCTGTAACGTCAGTTCCAGCTCTTTTAGCAAAAACACAACTTGTCGCGACATAACACACCGATTTCCTGTTACGCTTAAATTCCGGCTAATATACCATCCCCGTCGATTTTTTACTGAGTAGAGATGCTATGACTGATCTGTTGCTGTTGTTTTTGATCTGTCTGATTGGAGCAGAGGCCTGGCTGCGTCGTCAGCAATCAGAACTGGCAGAACGTTTGATCCGGCATTATTGCCAGAGTGCAGATTTGCAACTACTCAGTGTGGCCCGGCAATCCTTTGGTATTCCGTTATTTCTGGCGCGGATAACACAGAAAGCGAATGCCTTTGTTTTTGAATTCAGCCGCGATGGTGTCAGTACAGAAGAAGGTGAACTTTATCTGGTGGGGCTGCATCAGCCGGTTTTTCGCGTTAATCCGCCTAAACAGAGCCACAGTCACAGCAATGAGACCAGCGGCATTGTCGTGAATATGCCCGCACATGACGAGAACCATGATTCACCACCAGTGAAATCAGACAAGAACAATGTCATCCCGTTCCCACGGCAGCGTCACTGAAACCATCGTTTATTTCATGGAGCATTAATTCTGATGGACGAAATATTCCGCATCGCGAATCAACTGGCCGCTAACGGTCAGCCCCCCAGCACCGCACTGGTCAAAGCACGTCTGCGCCAGCCCGTACCGATGGCGACCCTGATCACCGCCATCCAGCGCTGGAAGCAGGATCCGGAAGCGTATAAATCACTGGGTTTTCCCGGTACTGCTGATGCTGAAAGCAGTGCGGCCCCTCAACCGGCAAGCCCCGAAGATCAGCTGGAAATGCTGCAACGGCAGGTGGAACAGTTGCAGCAGCAAGTAACCATGCTCGCTAAGCGGGTAAGTTTACTGGAACAGCTGGGGTAACTGCCGTTTGAGCTAAAGGGGAAAGCCGCTGCAAAAATGCCGGTAACGAATCTGCCAGCACCCAGCGCTTTTTCTTACCTAATTGCTCCAGCACCACCTCGCCGGTTTCATTATCCAGACTGATCACCCGTGATTCATCAGACACCGTTGCCAGAAACAGGGTTATGGGTAACTTAAGCCGGCGCAGCATTAAGACATGTGCAACCAGATTCTGCTGTAAGCGCTCAAAATCCTCTTCATTCCAGGGTTGTACCAGTGTCACCGCCAGCCCCTTGAACGAAGCCGTAATTTGTCCGGCATAACCATGGCCGTAATACGCATGAATCGCCGGATGAAAAACACACTCCAGCGCGGAAGCAATGTTCTGCAGATCGCTCATCTCCGGTCGTGACCAGGGCTTCCATCGCTCCGGATGTTGCGCATCATAACGACAAGGCGACGGCCGCAGTTCATCCTCAGGACAGCAAACCTGGATCCCCCGCTGCTGCTGGTAGGCGAACCAGCGTGCAAATACATCAGATAATGCGCAAATAACTTGATCAGCCACGGTTTTTCCCGACAATTAAAGATACTTGGATTTTAACTGAGCGAACCTCTCATGTCTCATGCATCCCCTTACGAAAATAACCCGTTGCTGGCTAACCTGACTTTAGGTCAGAAAACAGACTATATCGCAGAGTATAGCCCGCAACTGCTGCAACCAGTGCCAAGACAGTTAAACCGGGATGCATTGAATCTGGCCGGAAATTTACCTTTCCATGGTGAGGATCTGTGGACTTTGTATGAGATCTCCTGGCTGAACAACAAAGGAAAACCTGTTGTTGCCATCGGTGAGGCAAGAATTGATGCCGGAAGCATCAATCTGATCGAATCCAAATCATTTAAACTGTATCTGAACAGTTTTAATCAGACCCGGTTCGCTGATTTGGCGACCGTGCGTCACACGCTGGAACAGGATCTCAGTAAATGTGCGGAAGGCGCAATCAAAGTGGCGCTCTATCCATTATCCGAAGCCGCACATCATATTGGCACCTTCCCCGGCGAGTGTATTGACGATCTGGATATCGTGATTGATGAATATCACTTCTCCAGCGACTGGCTGGAACAGGCCGGTGACAATCACACGATTGTCGAAGAAACGCTGCACAGTCATCTGCTGAAATCAAATTGTCTGGTCACCGGACAACCTGACTGGGGCAGTGTTGTTATTCACTATAAAGGCCCCCGCATTAACCGCGAAAAAATGCTGCGTTATCTGATCTCTTTCCGTCAGCACAATGAATTTCATGAGCAATGCGTTGAGCGGATTTTTGTTGATCTGCAGCGTCACTGCCAGCCGGAAAAACTGACGGTCTATGCCCGTTATACCCGGCGGGGCGGACTGGATATCAATCCGTTCCGCAGTAACTGGGAAACTGCACCGGCAAATATGCGACTGATCAGACAGTAATTCACTGATAATCAGTAAGATATACCGCATAATCAGAATATGAAAACCAACAGAAATCTGATGAAAAGATGAATCTATGACGTTATTGCCTCTGGTTTTTCTGTTGAACGGGCTCAGTGTGCCTGTACCGGAGATAGATCCGGCCGATCTGTCTGACACGTTACAGCAGGCGCAGCAAATTGCTGTTTCCAACCCGGAACAATGTATCCAGCTGACAGAGTCCGTGCAGTTGCTGCAGGAGAATCCGTTATTACCCGGCAGAAGCATCAGAAGCAATTCGTCAGGGCGATTACGGGATCGGGTTCTGCTGCGCAACAGCCGGCAGCAAATCCAGGCACTGATTATTAACGGCTCCTGCTATGCCCTGCAGGAGCGCTACACCGAAGCACTGGCCGCATTAGACAATGCCGAACAAATCGCTAACCGGCAGCATTTCGATGATTTAGCCGGTATCAGTCTGTATCGTCAGATCATTATTCTGGGTCTGGATCTCAACAAACCGATTCCGGCACACCACGCCTGGCGACGTCTGAATGTGCTGTTACAAAACAACGACCTGACTAACAGTGAGCTGCCGGTCTATGTCGGTTTGCTTAACAGCGCGCTGGCTATTCACCGGCAACTGCCGGAACTGGCGAGAGAAATGCTGTCACAGGTGCGGACACTGCTGGTAACCCGTCCAGACCCGCAACTGGCCATCTGGGCTGAAATGCTTGAAGGCGACCTGCTGCATATCACCAATCAGGACGAACACAGCCTGCTCTCTTATCATGAGACACTGGAACAGGCGCAAAAAAATAATCAGCTGCTGCTGCAACTCCAGCTGACAACCCGGATCAGTCAGTTATTTGCGCAAAAACAGGATCTGGCCAATGCGATCATCTATGCCGAACAGGCACTGGAACTCACCCAGCAATTCGCCAACGAGAGCTGGCAGGCAGATGCTATCATCCATCTGGCGCAACTGAAACGGGAAGCCCGCGATACCAATCTGGCACTGGCTTTACTGCTCAATGCCTCCGGGGTCTACAAGCACTCGACCCGCCCGCAGGATCTGGCCCGTCTGCATCTGGAAATTGGCAAAACCTACCAGCAGCTACACCGCTACAACGAAGCGCAAACCTACCTGACCGCGGCTTATGAGCTGTTTCAGCGTGAACGTCTGCCCTATTACGAACGCTTATCCCTGTTATCTCTGGCCGAGCTTTACACACAGCAGGATAACCCGACCCAGGCGATAGTTCTGCTGGAACAGATGCTGAACACCCCGATCCCGGAACAGAAAAATCTGGAAACAGAGATGTACCGTCTGTTGTCCATTGCTTATGAAAATAATCAGCAATTCGATCAGGCATTGCTGAACTACAAACTGTTTACCAACAGCCAGCATGAATCCGCGACCACCGAAGAGCCGCCACAAAGTGATTTTTTCGCCAATTATACCCGGCTGGATCAATCACAACGTCTGCAGGAGCTGGATAACGAAAAACGCCGCCTCGACAGAGAATTGAGCTGGTACTTTAAAGTCGGTATCAGTGCCGCGTTGCTGATGACCATACTCGGCATTGCCTTGTTATGGCATATCCGCAAAATCCGCCGGCTCAGACAAGAGCAGCAACTGCTGCGACAACTCATCGATTACGATGCAGTAACCAATATGGGCACATCGTTACTGCTGCAGAAAGAGCTAGGCAAACAACAGACATCCATCTGGCAACCCGACGGTACAGCCGGCGGGCATCCCGCAACCACAATGCTCTTATTCAGAGCCAGCGGATTAACCGATCTGGAATGCCGCGTCGGACTGAAAAAAGCACAATCGATTCTCCGGCAAGTTTCTCATGCCATTCGTCAGCGAATGCCGGAACAATGTCGCTACTACCTGCTTTCCGACCGCTTATTACTCTGCACTCTCCCGGAAGATACCGCCGCGCAATATAACGAAATTATTGTGCGTATAGAAAATCGCCTGGGTGTGATTATGCGCAAATATGGGCTCAATGAACGCGTTATTTGCGGCAAAGTACAGTATCCTTTCTTAAGTAAGTCAGTAAATGCACTGAAACCCGTACAGACACTGGAAGTTTGTGGCATCGCTCTCGCAGGCGCCATGCAGTTATCGGAAAAACTGGGCAAAAATGTCTGGGTTGAACTATTTGCTATTGATTATCAACAAGCTGCATTTTTTAACGGTGAATTAAGAACCAAAACTATAGAAGCCATCACCAAAGGACTGGTAAAGGTAAACAGCTCTGAAATGCAGGTCAGCATTGACTGGAATGCACTGCTCTTACCGGCTCAGGGAAAAACAGAGACCCGATAAATAAAATATCTGGATTGCACCGTCATAACTCTTAACTTTCGGATACAGCCATGATCACCTATGTAAACCCTGTCGGCAGTATGGAGCTTCTCTCCCAGCTGGAAGTTGACAGCCTTCAGCAAGCAGCAGCAGGAGAGATTTATCAGCTTTACCGCAACTGTTCCCTGGCGGTACTGAACAGTGGCAGTAAAACTGACTCATCCAAAGAAATTCTGGAAAAATATCAGAACTTTGCAGTCAATATTATCAGCCGTGAACGCGGCGTGAAGCTGGAGTTATTCAATGCCCCGGCTTCCGCGTTCGTGGATGGTGAAATTATTCGCGGTCTGCAGGAGCACCTGTTCGCGGTACTACGCGATGTTTTATATGTCAGCAGACTCGAAGCTGAAATCGGTCTCAATCTGACCAGCTCCAACCATATCACCAATCTTGTCTTTTCCATTCTGCGTAACGCCCGTACCGTACGAACCGGTGAAATACCGAATATGGTGGTTTGCTGGGGCGGACACTCCATCAATGATGACGAATATCATTATGCCCGCGAAGTCGGCTATCACCTGGGTGTGCGGGAACTGAACATCTGTACTGGCTGCGGGCCGGGTGCAATGGAAGGCCCGATGAAAGGCGCCGCTGTCGGGCATGCCAACCAGCGTTACGCAAACCACCGTTATGTCGGTTTGTCTGAGCCGTCAATTATCGCCGCCGAGCCGCCCAATCCGATTGTGACTGAGCTGGTCATTCTGCCGGATATTGAAAAACGACTGGAAGCGTTCGTTCGCCTCGGTCACGGCATCATCATCTTCCCCGGTGGGGTTGGTACGGCAGAAGAGTTGCTGTACATCCTGGGCATTCTGATGAATCCGGCCAACCAGCATCACCCGTTACCGCTGGTACTGAGCGGGCCGAAATGCAGTGAACCTTATTTCCGTTCATTAGATGCCTTTGTCAGAGCGACACTGGGTGACGCAGCCGCCCGTCACTATGAAATTATCATCGGTGATGCTGAAGCCGTGGGTCAGTCCATGAAAGCATCAATGGAACACGTCCGTGATTTCCGCAAAGCAATTGGGGATGCCTACTCTTTCAACTGGGCACTGCACATTGAACCGGACTTCCAGTTACCGTTTGAGCCAACGCATGAAAACATGGCCCAGCTCAATCTGCACCTGGAACAACCCGCCGAGCAACTGGCGTGTAACTTGCGTAAAGCCTTCTCGGGCATTGTCGCCGGTAATGTGAAAGACAAAGGCATCAAAGCCATCGAACAACACGGGCCGTTCAAATTATCCGGGGATAAAAAACTGATGTCGCTGATAGATCAGCTACTGCAGGATTTTGTATCCCAGCACCGGATGAAATTACCGGGCAGCACTTATGTTCCCTGCTACGAGATTCAACTTTAGTCTATGGCTCACCTGCTGATACTGGATGCGCTGAATCTGATCCGGCGCATCCACTCCGTACAAAGTAAACAGCATCCTGATGATGTAGCGGCGCAACTGGCCGCTACCGACATCACCATGCAGCGGGCCGTCAATACCATCCTGCAGGAAGCGACGCCCAGCCACGTGATTGCAGTCTTTGACAGCGAAGCCCCCGGCTGGCGTAAAGCCAAATATGCTGCCTATAAGGAAGGCCGGACGGCAATGCCCGACGCACTGCGACAAGGCCTTGGCCAGTTACAGGATTCGCTGCTCCGGCTGGGCATTGACTCGCTGGTATCGGAAACGGATGAAGCCGATGATCTGATTGCCACCTTGGTCAAACCACTGGTCGCGAACGATCATCAGGTCACGCTGATCTCCACCGATAAAGGCTTTTGTCAGTTGCTGGACAGCGGTCTGCAGATCCGCGATTACTTTAATAAACGCTGGCTGGATCATGCTTTCGTGCAGCAACAGTACGGCCTGCAACCCTCACAATTAGTGGATTTCTGGGCACTGACCGGCATCAGTGGCATGAACATCAAAGGTGTTCCGGGGATCGGGGAAAAAACGGCACAACAGCTGTTATCGGAATACGGCACATTAACGCAGTTACTGGATGCGGATGCCACAGATAACAAAAAACTGCAGTTGGTACAGCAACACCGTGAGGTCTGTCTGCTGGCACAGGAGTTAGTGCGTCTGAAAGATGATATTCCGCTCGGATTTAATCTGAAGGATTTACGCTACACGCCACCGGCGTAATGATTACGGCCAGGATCAGGAAGGGCGCAAATTATGCGCCCTTCATTTTATCTGCCTGCAGTGCGATTAGTTAAACGCACCGGAACGACGGCGTGCTAATTTGCGTTCGTCATAAACATGCACGGTGATCTCTTCACGATCGTGGTACAACTGTTTTGCCTGAATCACATACTCGCCATCGATCTCTGCCAGCCATTCTTTCAGTACTGCCAGATTGTGTTCTACTTCTGCATAGCGCTTTTTCATCGGCAGCTTCAGGTTGAAAATCGCTTCCTGACAGCAGCCTTCACGGAACCACTGCGCAATCAGATGCGTAATACGCGCCGGTTTTTCTACCATGTCGCATACCAGCCAGTACGGATTTTTCTTGGTCGGACGATAAGTAAAACCATCTGCCATGATGTGTTTCACCTGACCGCTTTCCATCAGTGATTCTGCCATCGGACCGTTATCAATCGCTGACACCATCATGCCACGACGTACCAGCTGATAAGTCCAGCCGCCCGGGCTTGCACCGAGATCGACCGCCGTTAAGCCAGAGCACAAGCGAATCTCATCATCTTCAGGCGGAATAAACATATAAAACGCCTCTTCCAGTTTCAGCGTCGAACGACTTGGCGCATCGGACGGGAAACGCAGACGTGGAATACCCATATGGAAAGGCGAATTGTTATTCGGATAGGAATAACCGATCCAGACTGAATCATTCTTCAGGAAAAACAGATGCAGCACCGGGCGACGCGGATCTACATCCGGCGTTAACTTACCGGCAGCACGCAGCGCCTGACGCAGTGGCACACTGAATTTGCGACAGAACGTAGAAAGCTCTTTCGCTTCATTGGTGTCGGCTGTTTCAACACGCAGTTCACCGAATTGCGGCATTTTTTGCACGGCTTCAACGATGGGTGTGATGCGGTCTTTCAGATCCAAACCATTTAATTGCTCGATCACCACCAGCATCTGGCGGGCAAAAATCAGTTCACGGAATGGCAGACGACGTGCCAGTCGCTCCGCATCCTGCTCGCCATAACACTCGAACAACACAAAACCGCAATTGTCAGCGACACGGGAAAAGCCGAAACACTCCAGTGCCACTGCCTTATCCTGGATCTCCGCGGCCATATCTTTTTCAAATCCCGGACGACAATAGAACATCAGGTGGTTCATTTATGCTTCTCCCCTCACTCACCTTGAAAAGTGCGACACCATACACTGAAGCAGACAAAGATGCTGCTTTTTTAACGAGCAATCATAGCGCTGAATCAAACTCAGCTTCTTCCTGCTGCACCAATGCCACGATCCAATCCCGAAATGCCGCTACTTTACCCAACGTATCATGCCCTGGTGCCATCACCAGATAATAGGCATTATGACTGACCAGTGTTTGCGGCAGCGGACAGATCAGGCGTCCGGCACGGATCTCCGGACGCGCCAGCAGACTGTGTCCGAGTGCCACCCCCTGCCCCAGAACCGCAGCCTGCAGCACCATGGCCGAATGACTAAAGATCGGTCCCTGGCCGGCATTAGGAATAGACACACCGGTATCATGTAGCCAGCGGCCCCAGTCACGGCGGGAACCATCATGCAGCAGCGTAAACCCGGCCAGATCTTCCGGTACCTGCAGTGTTTTGCCCTGTAATAAGGATGGCGCACAAACCGGGATGCGGTATTCCGAATGGAGTTTATAAAGTTGCAGTTCCGGCCAGTGACCATCACCGTAATAAATGGCGATATCCACATCATCAACCAGCGTACCATCATCCTGATCGACCGCTTTGATCCGCACATCAATTTCCGGATGCAACTGACTGAACAGCATCAGCCGTGGCACCAGCCACTGAATGGCAAAACTCGGCTGCATAGTCACGGTCAGCGTCCCTTTGGCACTCCGGGCAATCAGACGTTCTGTGGCTTCACATACCGCACTGAATATCGACCGGATATCCTGATAATATCCCTGGCCTTCTTCTGTCAGCAATAAACTGCGGTTACGGCGCAGGAACAGTTTCAGACCGAGAAACTCCTCCAGCGTTTTGATTTGGTGGCTGATAGCCGCCTGCGTGACGAATAGTTCTTCGGCCGCTCTGGTAAAGCTCAGATGACGGGCAGCTGCTTCAAATGCTTTCAGCGCATTCAGCGGTGGAAGTCGGCGCGACATACGGAATCAACATCCTTTTCCTTCAGAAACAGCTTTTATTATATAAAGTACCGCCTGCGATGCAGAAGCGAATAACATTATATATTGAATAGTTATTACGCGTGATCAATGATTCCTATTCTTAATAGTCAGACGCTATTTTTGTTACAAGTTAATTACATCATTATAAAGGCACAAAACAGGTGAATATTTATGCATTTTCGCACTCAACAGATGCAAACTCTGAAATGAGACAAATGTTAAGCATATTTATCCATAAGAATGCATAAAGTCATCTATACTCACAATGAAATGCAATCCGTTCGTGCAATATAAAAATCTTTTGCCCCATTTTGGTGATTGTTTTTATATTCATGATTAATAAGTGATTTTACACAAAAAAGAACCATGTGAGCCCTAATTCTATTGCCTTGAATTGGGGCGGAAATCACAGTATATTTTTCGGTTACGAGCCCTCAGAGTTAAAACGATAAAGCTGGCCCCCTAAGCCAGCTTTTTTTAACGACTGCGGATGGACGCGTATCTACAGAGAGGATTAATAACGTGATGGAACCGGCGGTGCCCCAACGACAAGGGATGTATGACCCCGTAAACGAACATGATGCGTGCGGTGTCGGATTTGTGGCCCACATGAAGGGTCAAAAAAGTCATAGCATTGTCGAACAGGGTTTGTTGATCCTGAAGAACCTCGATCACCGTGGCGCAGTAGGTGCAGATCCGCTGCAAGGTGATGGCGCTGGTATTCTGATCCAAATTCCTGATCAACTGTATCGCGAAGAGCTGGCCAAGCAAGGTATTGCCCTGCCGGTTACTGGCGAATACGGTGTTGGTATGGTGTTCCTGCCGCAGGAAGCGGCATCTCGTCTGGCGTGCCAGGAAGAGATCGAACGTGCGGTACGCGGTGAAGGTCAGATCGTTCTGGGCTGGCGCGATGTGCCGGTGAACCGTGATATGCCAATGTCTCCGGCAGTAAGAGCGAAAGAACCGGTTATCCGTCAGATTTTCGTTGCCCGCGGCCCGGATGTACTGGTGACCGATGCGCTGGAACGTAAACTGTACATCATTCGCAAACGCGCATCTCATGCCATTCGTGCTCTGAAACTCAAACACTGTAACGAATTCTACGTGCCGTCATTCTCTGCACGTACAGTGAACTATAAAGGTCTGTTGCTGGCCGATCAGGTTGGCGTTTATTACAACGACCTGGCCGATCCACGCTGTGTATCTGCACTGGCAATGGTGCACCAGCGTTTCTCCACCAACACATTCCCAACCTGGGATCTGGCACATCCATTCCGCATGATCGCGCACAACGGTGAAATTAACACCGTCCGTGGTAACGTAAACTGGATGCGTGCACGTGAACGTTCAGTTACTTCACCGGTACTGGGTGCAGATCTGGATAAAGTGTGGCCACTGATTTATCCGGGTCAGTCAGACTCTGCGTCTTTTGATAACGCATTGGAACTGCTGATCATGGGTGGTTATTCCATGGCACACGCGGTGATGATGATGATCCCGGAAGCGTGGGAAAAACATTCACTGATGGACGAAAACCGTCGCGCTTTCTACGAATACCATGCAGCAATGATGGAACCGTGGGATGGCCCGGCAGCTGTTGCCTTCACGGATGGTCGTCAGATCGGTGCCACACTGGACCGTAACGGTCTGCGTCCTGCCCGCTATCTGGTCACTAAAGATGATCTGGTGGTTATGGCTTCCGAGTCTGGCGTACTGCCAATCGAAGATTCCCGTATCGCTAAAAAATGGCGTCTGCAACCAGGTAAAATGTTCCTGATCGACCTGGAACAGGGCCGCATCATCGATGATAAAGAACTGAAAGACTCTCTGGCTAACTCCAAACCATACCGTGAGTGGCTGAGCAAAGTTCGCATCAATATCGACGAAATCCCGGGTGAAGCACAGCCTTTCGAGAAGAAAGCATCGCTGCTGGATTACCAGCAGGCGTTCGGCTACACCATGGAAGACGCAAAAATGTTGCTGGAACCTATGGCAATAAATGGCGAAGAAGCCATCGGCTCCATGGGTAACGATTCAGCACTGCCAGTACTGTCCAGCAAAAATAAAACGCTGTACAACTACTTCCGTCAGCTGTTCGCACAGGTAACCAACCCACCGATCGATCCGATCCGTGAAGAGATGGTTATGTCGCTGGTGTCTTTCATCGGCCCACGTCCGAATCTGCTGAACAACGCTGACATCAACCCGCCAATCCGTCTGGAAGTGGCACAGCCGATCCTGAATGCAGCCAAGATCGAGAAGATCCGCAACATTCAGCAATACACCAACGGCAAATTCCGTTCGCACGAACTGAATATCTGCTACCCGTTAGCGTGGGGCAAAGAAGGTGTGGAAGCACGTCTGGCTTCGCTGGCGGCGGAAGCGGAAGATGCGGTACGTGGCGGCGCGAACATTCTGTTGATCTCCGATCGTAACATCGACCGTGACCATATCGCGATCCCGGCCCTGCTGGCGACCTCCACCGTGCATCTGCACCTGGTGAAAAAAGGTCTGCGTACCAACACTGGTCTGGTAGTGGAAACCGGTTCTGCCCGTGAAACACATCAGTTTGCTCTGCTGGCTGGTTACGGTGCGGAAGCTATCCACCCATGGCTGGCAATGGAAACAATGCGTGAAATGGCCAATGGCGATGCCGCGAAAGAAGAGAAATATGTCTCTAACTTCGTGAAAGCAGTCGGGAAAGGTCTGTGTAAAGTCATGTCCAAGATGGGTATCTCCACTTACATGTCTTACACCGGCGCGCAAATTTTCGAAGTGGTTGGTCTGAAGAAAGCGTTCGTCGACAAATACTTCTCCGGCACGCCTTCCAAAATTGAAGGTATCGGCCTGTTTGAAGTAGCGGAAGAAACTATCCGCATGCACGAAGCTGCATTCTCTGCTGATCCTGTGCTCATCGATGCGCTGGATGCCGGTGGTGAATATGCGTTCCGTACCCGTGGTGAAGACCACATGTGGACGCCGGATGCGATCGCCAAACTGCAGCACTCTACCCGTAGCGGCAAATACGAAAGCTACAAAGAGTACGCGAAGATCATCAACGACCAGACTAAACGTCATCTGACGTTGCGCGGTCTGTTTGACATCAAGAAAGCAGCTGAACCTGTTCCGCTGGAAGAAGTTGAATCAGCAAAAGATATCGTTAAACGCTTCGCAACAGGCGCGATGTCTCTGGGTTCTATTTCAACTGAAGCACACACCACACTGGCTGTTGCGATGAACCGTATCGGCGGTAAATCAAACACCGGTGAAGGTGGTGAAGATGCGAACCGTTTCATTCCGGTAAGCCAGCCAACACTGCTGTCTGAAATTATCGGTAAATCACGTATTGAACGTGATCTGGAACTGCAAGCCGGTGACAGTCTGCGCTCTGCGATCAAACAGGTTGCATCAGGTCGTTTCGGTGTTACTACCGAATATCTGGTTAACGCTGATCAGATCCAGATCAAGATGGCACAGGGTGCTAAACCAGGTGAAGGTGGTCAGTTGCCAGGTCACAAGGTATCTGAATACATCGGTTTCCTGCGTCACTCGGTACCGGGTGTAGGTCTGATTTCTCCGCCACCGCACCACGACATCTACTCGATCGAAGATTTGGCACAGCTGATCCACGATCTGAAAAACGCCAACCCATCAGCATCCGTTTCTGTGAAACTGGTATCTGAAGTCGGTGTGGGTACCGTTGCTGCCGGTGTATCCAAAGCGAAAGCGGATCACGTGGTCATCGCCGGTCACGATGGCGGTACTGGTGCATCTCCGCTATCTTCTATCAAGTACGCTGGTTCTCCATGGGAACTGGGTCTGGCAGAAACACAACAGACACTGGTAATGAACCGTCTGCGTGGCCGTATCCGTGTGCAGGTTGATGGTCAGATCAAAACTGGTCGTGACGTTATCATCGGTGCTCTGCTGGGTGCTGACGAATTCGGTTTCGCGACCGCGCCACTGGTAGTTGAAGGTTGTATCATGATGCGCAAATGCCATCTGAACACCTGCCCGGTTGGTGTTGCAACCCAGGATCCGGAACTGCGTAAACGCTTCTCCGGTCAGCCTGAACACGTGGTGAACTACTTCTTCTTCGTAGCTGAAGAAGTGCGTGAACTGATGGCTGAGATGGGTATCCGTAAGTTTGAAGATCTGATCGGTCGTTCTGATCTGCTGGACAAACGTGCCGGTGTTGAACACTGGAAAGCACAGGGTCTGGACTTCAGCAATGTGTTCTATCAACCA
The DNA here is from genome assembly GCF_000023065.1 of Tolumonas auensis DSM 9187. Classification (NCBI taxonomy): domain Bacteria; kingdom Pseudomonadati; phylum Pseudomonadota; class Gammaproteobacteria; order Aeromonadales; family Aeromonadaceae; genus Tolumonas; species Tolumonas auensis. Next base: position 549,047 of record NC_012691.1, on the reverse strand, counting down.
GTGATTGGTGCTGATGAACCTCGTCTGCATGCCGGTACTCAGGACCACGCGCTGGATAAGGCACTGGATCAGGAACTGATCAAGCAAGCAATGCCTGCGCTGGAAAACCGTCAGCCAGTCCGTATTGAACTGCCGGTGAAAAACATCAACCGAACCGTGGGTACTATGCTGTCCGGTGAAGTGGCTAAACGTTTTGGTGGTGCAGGTCTGCCTGATGACACCATTCACGTGACCCTGAACGGTACTGCTGGTCAGAGTTTCGCTGCGTTCCTGGCAAAAGGTATCACGCTGGATCTGGTCGGTGAAGGTAACGACTACGTAGGTAAAGGTCTGTCTGGTGGCCGTATCATCGTGCGTCCGAATGCTGACTTCACCTGTAATCCGGGTGACAACACCATCATCGGTAACACGGTAATGTACGGTGCAACGTCCGGTCATGCTTACCTGTGCGGGGTTGGTGGCGAACGTTTTGCGGTACGTAACTCTGGTGCCACAGCCATTGTTGAAGGCGTCGGTGATCACGGTTGTGAATACATGACCGGTGGTACCGTGGTTGTTCTGGGTCAGACTGGCCGTAACTTCGCAGCTGGTATGTCAGGCGGTCTTGCTTACGTACTGGACGAAGACAATACCTTCGCGACTCGTTGCAACCTGTCTATGGTGACGCTGGAGAAAGTCCTGCCAACAGCAGAACAATCCACCGCAGAACCATGGCATAACGATCAGAGCGATGAAGATCATCTGAAAGCGCTGATCTCACAACACGCTAAATACACTGGCAGCCCACGTGCGAAAACGATTCTGGCTGACTGGGATGCTTACCGTGGTAAGTTTGTAAAAGTTTATCCGAATGAGTATCGCCGTGCTCTGCAGGAAATGACTGCTGCACCGCAGGAAAAGGAGATTGCGTAATGGGTAAGCCAACCGGTTTTCTCGAATTTGACCGCGTAAAGGAACACTACGCACCTGTTGAAGAACGTGTACAGCATTACCATGAGTTTGTACCGACATTAACAGTGCAAGAAGCCTCTACCCAGGGCGCACGCTGCATGGATTGCGGTATTCCTTTCTGTAACAACGGTTGTCCGGTGAATAACATCATTCCTGACTGGAATGATCTGGTGTACCGCGGTAAAGCCGAAATGGCGATCCGCGTGCTGCACTCCACCAACAACTTCCCAGAATTCACAGGCCGGATCTGTCCGGCCCCTTGTGAATCCGCCTGTACACTGGGGATCAACGCTGATCCGGTTGGCATCAAGTCAATCGAGCGTTACACCATTGATACGGCGTGGGACAACAACTGGGTAAAACCACAACCTTCTGCGGTTAAAACCGGCAAGAAAGTGGCGGTCGTTGGTTCAGGCCCTGCGGGTCTGGCTGCAGCCCAGCAGCTGGCGCGCGTTGGTCATGACGTAACCGTGTTCGAAAAGAACACTCGCGTTGGTGGTCTGCTGCGTTACGGCATCCCTGACTTCAAACTGGATAAAGGCCTGATCGACCGCCGTGTTACCCAGATGGAAGCGGAAGGTGTGGTATTCAAAACCAGCACGCTGGTAGCTCTGGACAACAATCTGCCTGCAGGTGTCACTAACGACGCGCAGACCGTTGTTACTCCGGCTCAGCTGGATGCCGAGTTTGATGCCGTGATTCTGGCTGGCGGTTCTGAAACCCCTCGTGATCTGCCTGTTAAGGGCCGTGAACTGAGCGGTATTCATTTCGCACTGGAATTCCTGATCCCGCAGAACAAAGAAGTTGCTGGTGACGGCGTTAACCCAATCAACGTGAAAGGTAAACACGTTGTGGTTATCGGTGGTGGTGATACCGGTTCTGACTGTGTCGGTACTTCTAACCGTCACGGCGCAGCATCAGTCACTCAGCTGGAAGTGATGCCTCAGCCACCAGTACAGGAAAACAAAGAGCTGACCTGGCCATACTGGCCGCTGAAACTGCGCACCTCTTCTTCTCATGAAGAAGGTTGTGTGCGTGAGTTTGCTGTTTCTACCAAAGAATTCATTGGTGAAAACGGCAAACTGACTGGTCTGAAGCTGGTTAACGTTGAATTCAAAGACGGAAAACTGATTGAAGTTCCTGGCTCTGAGTTCGAACTGAAAGCTGACGCTGTCTTCCTGGCAATGGGCTTCACTAATCCACTGGCAAAAGTGCTGGACGCTTTTGGCGTGGAAAAAGATGCCCGCGGTAATGCGAAAGCAACAACCGAAGATGAAGGCTGCTACGCCACGTCTATACCTAAAGTATATGCTGCCGGCGACATCCGTCGTGGTCAGTCACTGGTAGTATGGGCGATCCGTGAAGGCCGTCAGTGTGCCCGTGAAGTGGATCAGTTCCTGATGGGCTCCAGCCTGTTACCTCGCTAAGCTTCTCTGCTGAGTAGCAAAAAAGCCCCGTCATGATGATGGGGCTTTTTATTTGGTGGTAAACTGTTTTTATTTATATTCGGATCATCACATGCGTTTAACTGTACACCACTCTCACGATGTTCTGCCGCTGTGGCAGGAGAGCCTCAGCAAGCTGCTGCAAACCAATCAGCTCACGATTGATACCGCCCGCACTTTAGGTGACTGGCATCTGGCTACGTTCAATGACAGAGTCGTTGGCCTTGCCATCAGTCAGGGCGCTGATTTGCGTTATTTTGCGGTACGCGATTTGACCCGCCGCCGCGGTATTGGCCGTTATTTACTGGCAGATACCCTTCGCTGGCTGATCGAACAAGGAAAACAGCAGATCACGATGGATCTCAGCAAAATTGATGAGCAGGAACTGGCTGGTTTACAGGCTTTTTTGCGGCAGGCCGGTTTTCATGCAGAAGGGAATCAGTGGACACTGAGTCTCTGATTTTCTAACTGAGCACCATCATGACAAGGTGCTCAGTTAGCTTTATGCAGTAAAATTTTCGCTTCTGAAAAAGCTCAGTTAGAAAATAATTTTCTGGATCTGCGGATCTTTACGCTGCAGATAGTGCGTTGAATGGATGCGGCGGATGGTCCGGGATTTACCGCGGATCAACAGCGTTTCAGTGGTCGCCAGCATGCCATCACTGGTAATACCTTCCAGCAGATCGCCTTTGGTAATGCCGGTAACAGAGACGATCACGTTATCGGTTTTCGCCATATCAGTCAGGGTCAGCACGGTATTCACGTCAATCCCCATTGCCTGACAACGCGCAATCTCCTGTTCACCCAGCACACGGTTTTCCGGCGTATCGCCTTTAACGGTATGACGCGGTAACAGACGACCCTGCATATCACCGTCTAATGCACGCACTGTTGCGGCAGAGATAACGCCTTCCGGCGCACCACCGATGCAATACAGCATATCGATTTCGTTATCCGGCAGGCAGGTCAGCATAGAGGCCGCCACATCACCATCCGGAATCGCAAATACACGCACGCCCATTTCCTGCATTTCTTTAATCGCAGCGTCATGACGTGGTTTGGCCAGTGTGATTACGCTTAAACGATGCAGTGGTTTATCCAGCGCACGGGCAACCGCAATAATATTTTCCGACAGCGGACGATTAAGATCGATGGCGCCTTTGGCTTTCGGACCAACAATCAGCTTTTCCATGTACATATCCGGCGCTTTCAGGAACGAGCCTTTATCACCGGCAGCCAGCACGGCCACAGCGTTGTTCTGACCCATAGCGGTCATGCGGGTACCATCGATCGGATCGACCGCAATATCAACACCATCGCCGCCACAACCGACTTTCTCACCGATATAGAGCATTGGCGCTTCGTCGATCTCGCCTTCACCGATCACGATCTCGCCATCGATTTCAATCTGGTTCAGCACAAAGCGCATCGCTTCTACAGCGGCACCGTCGGCCAGATTTTTATCACCACGCCCCAGCCACTTATAGCCAGCCAGCGCAGCCGCTTCAGTTACACGGGAAAATTCAATTGCCAGTTCACGTCTCATTGGGGGTTCCTGCAGATCAGATACGTTCAGAATTGTGGCCTCATCGCCAATGCGCGCGAGTTTATCACACTTGGTTATGGCTGCCGAGCATACAACCATGACTGGATAAATTGTGAACGCGATCAACAAAAGCTTAATTTTGCTGTAACAGAAACGTCATCCAAGCCCCCTAACCTTGCTTTCGGAATAAATCGGGAGCAACCCGACCCTCAAAAATAAATTAAGGATCGATGATGAAAAAATTAACTGCCGTGGCCATTGCTCTGCTGGTTGCCACCCAAGCCAACGCCGCTGAAGTCTATAAAAACGAAAAAGTATCGCTGGATCTGAATGGCCGTGCCTATGCTGGTCATTTCTTCGGTACCAAAGAGAAAGCCGGTGAACCAGGTGAAAAGAGTGAAAAAATCGGTGCTAACCAGTTCATCCGTTTCGGTGCGAAAGGCGATGCGGTTGTTAGCGGCACCACCAAGGCTATCGGCGTGTACGAAGCTCAGTTCAATATCGGTAACAGTGAAAAAACACTGAACGGCGACAAAACCGATACTGTATACAATACTGATGGCGATGAAATCACTGTTACAACTTCTGATTCTAACGACGGTAACCTGCGTACCCGTCTGGCGTACGGTGGTCTGAAAGATGAGACTTGGGGTCAGGCTACTTTCGGTCGTCAGAAAGGCGCTGTTTCTCTGATCAGTGACTGGACCGATAAATCACTGACTGACGGTTACGGTAACGAAGCACTGGGTGTAGCAACTGACACTTATGCGACCGGCCGTGCCGCTGACGTAGTGAAATACTCCGGCGTATTCGGTTCTAACAAAGAATTCATGCTGGATGCCAGCTACAAATTTGACGGTGACACCAAAGAAGAAACTGGTGGCAACAATAACGACAGCAAGAGTGCCGATGCTTACGGTATCGCGGCTGTTTATAACCTGCCAATGAACTTCAGCATTGGTACTGGTTACAACGTTGGTAAATTCGAAAAAGCAGGCGAAAGCACTGATGCCAAACTGTGGGTAATTGGCGCCAAGTATGATGACAAAGCTGCCTATGCTGCGGTGAACTACGCGCAAGGTACTGACTTTGTTGGCGTTGGCAAAGATCACACCGGTATTGAAGCGGTTGCTGGTTATGACTTCATCAATGGTTTTGGCCTGATGGCAATGTATAACAATCAGACTGTTGAACAATCAGGTAAAGACGACGTTGATACCGTTAAGTACTACACCCTGGGTGCTCAGTACAAATTCAACAAAAACCTGCGTGTAGCGGCTGAATACCGTATCAACGACAAAGATACTGATGCTTCTTACGATTACAAAAACGACATGCAGCTGGCCGTTCGCTACGATTTCTAATCTTTCCAGACTGCCGGGATAAACATACCAAAGCCGCCTGTTCTCAGGCGGCTTTTTTTTACAGCATGTAATTATCCGGCAAAGGAATACGGGCGACACCAGAGTCTTCCGCCGCAATGGCAACCGCTCGGGCAACACGCGGCAGCAGACGCGGATCCATTGGTTTCGGCAATACATAATTCACACCGAAGGTCAGTTCCGTTTCACCAGCAGCCAGCAATACTTCAGCCGGTACCGGCTCCTTGGCAATACTGCGGATCGCTTCCACTGCAGCTCGCTTCATGGCGCTGTTAATGCGGCTGGCGCGTACATCCAGTGCACCACGGAAAATAAACGGAAAACAGATCACGTTATTGACCTGGTTCGGATAATCCGAACGGCCAGTGCCAATAATCAGGTCATCACGGACAGTCTTGGCCAGTTCAGGACGGATTTCCGGATCAGGATTCGAGCAGGCAAAGATAACCGGCTTCGGTGCCATGCTCTTCACATGTTCAGCCGTAATGACATTCGGACCGGATACACCAACAAACACATCGGCACCATCCATCACCTGTTCCAGTGTCTTCAGGCCGGAGTCATTAACGAAGCGGCGTTTATGCTCATTGATGTCGGTACGGGCGGAGTGGATCACGCCTTTACGATCCAGCATATAAATGTTTTCCGGTTTCGCACCGCAAACAATTAACAGATCCATACAGGCAACAGCAGCAGCGCCCGCCCCCATGCATACAATCCGCACATCAGACAGATTCTTGCCCTGAATTTCCAGCGCGTTCAGCATCCCGGCCGCAGTCACAATCGCGGTGCCGTGCTGATCATCATGGAACACCGGGATATCACACAGCTCAATCAACGCTTTCTCAATTTCGAAACATTCCGGGGCTTTGATATCTTCCAGATTAATGCCACCAAACGTATCGGCAATATTAGCCACCGTACGGATAAAATCGGCGCTATCGGTATGTGTCACTTCAATATCGATCGCATCAATACCGGCAAAGCGTTTGAACAGCAGCGCTTTCCCTTCCATGACCGGTTTGGAAGCCAGAGGGCCCAGATTACCTAAACCCAGAATAGCGGTTCCATTGGTAATCACTGCAACCAGATTGGCCTTGGAAGTATAAAGGTAAGCATCTGCAGGATTAGCGGCGATTTCTCGTACCGGTTCGGCAACACCCGGGCTGTAAGCCAGCGACAGGTCATCGGCAGTTTCAGCCGGCTTGGTCAGAGCAATAGCAATTTTACCAGGGACAGGCTGAGCGTGATAATCAAGAGCGGCCTGACGAAGATCGGCGGACATAGAAACTCCCAGTGAAGAGATAATGAGACAACAGGAAACTGAACAGATAACCGGTTGAAGGTTAAATTTCTGTGATCATAGCCAGACATACGCCAATCACAAGGGCTGAACGGAACTGTTTCGGGAAATTTTTATGGCGCCAGAAAGCACAATGCCAGCCCGAAGGCTGGCATTGCTTGAAACGTAAGCGGTATAGAGGGGAAGATTAGTTCTTGCCGCCCAGTACTGCGAAACGTTTTTTGAAGCGATCGATACGACCACCAGTGTCCAGAACTTTCTGTTTACCGGTATAAAAAGGATGACACTCTGAACATACGTCCAGGTTCAGATCTTTACCAGTAGAACGGGTAACGAACACGTGACCACAAGAACACTTTGCAGTGATTTCGTGGTAGTCAGGATGAATACCTTCTTTCATGGAGAACCTCTGATTCAGGCCGTGTCGCCATCTGACCCGAAGCCAGACACCACACGAAACGTTAAACGGATATTTTCAAGGGTCAGAATGATATAGGATAGACCCCACCCCCGCAAGCATATGCGCAGAAAAAACAGACATCCGTGCCCGAATCATTAACACTTATTCAGGTCGCATTGCCGGTACCGCTTTATCGCCGCTTCGACTACCTTGCTTCTCAGCCATTACCGCCGGTTGGCTGTCGTGTACTTGTGCCTTTCGGCAGACAACAGCTGGTTGGCATTGTCGTCGCACATCCGGCAGAAAGTGAGCTGGCGTTATCGAAATTAAAACCGGTTTCGCGGCAGTTAGATGCTTCAGCGCTGTTTCCGCCGGCATTATGGAAACTCCTATTGTGGGCGGCGGATTATTATCATCATCCTCTGGGCGAAGTCTTGCATCATGCCCTGCCGGTACTATTGCGGCAGGGTGAAGCGGCAGAGCGTAAACCTATCGCCTGCTGGCAACTGAGTGATCATGCCACCCATGATGTTATTGCCACCCTGAAACGGGCACCGCGTCAGCAACAGGCCATCCAGCTGTTACAGGATGGTCCGTTACCTGCCGCAGAGTTACGGGAACAGGGTGTTGATACACCGGTATTAAAACAACTGGCGGCGAAAGAGCTGATAAAACCGTTTGACCTGCATCTGCAGGCGCGGGAATGGCTGGATCATCTGTTACTGCATGAAAATGATGCGCCTTATCTCAACACCGAACAGGCTGCGGTA